>CAYPYV010000039.1:12561-20931 GCA_964414845.1 uncultured Devosia sp.
TGTGGTTTCCAAACGCCCACCTGGTGGCAAATAACAACCGCCAACCCCGCGGGGCCAACCTGGGACCTCTTGGTGAGCTTGTCGAACCACGAGGGCCATCCTCCTCTACATCGCCACGCGCTCACCCTGCATTTCGGCGCGAACCCGCCCCCGCGCCGGGCCGACAGCATGATTGGACAAACCCAGCTGTCGCGCGATCTGCTCGAGCCCGATGCGCAGGACCAACTTGGCGCTGCGGCGCGGCCAGCCATTGTGCTGTTCGATCTCCTGCAGCCCGCGCAGTTGCGCGGCGATATCGAACACGACACTTGCGCAATCGGGCGGCAGGGCCGCGAGAAGCGCATTGAACCGACGCCGCGCGTCCGCCGCCATGTCGCCCACCTCCGCCTGCCCGCCGCCCGTTCCCGGCATGTGGTCGGGGGAATAGTGCATGGTCAGCCGCGGCGCGATCCCGGCCCGCTGCCACATGAGCCGCAGCCGCAAGCCAGCCTCCATCTGGGCCGATGATAGGAACGCAGTCCTGTCCTTGCCCTCGGCTCGTCCAAGCCGCGCCAGCACGTCATCGCCCATGTTGACACGAGTACCCTCCGGGCCGGCAGAAATGTCCCGATGCTGGTCGGCGAAATGCTCGGCATCCAGCAAGTTGCGCCGCAGCCACCCAGCCGTCGCCGCGGTGGGTTTCACTCCGTCCGGTGCAAAGGTGAAGACACCATCGGCCACCAGCTCGCGCACCCGGCTTGCAGGCAGGCTGACCGCACCCACGACATATCGGGTGCCGTCATGGACAGCGACGCCGGCGGCAATGATCTGCCGCGCAAAGCGCAAGTCTTCCTTACGCGCGCGCGGCATGTCCGACCCCCACAATGTCCAGGGCAGGTCTGAGGCGCGCCCGGATCGCCAGTTCGATCGCATCGATGCGCGCGTCGAAGCCGGCGTCTTCCCGCCGATCCTCAACATGCGCACAGGCATGGGAAACCGTCGTGCGGTCGCGTCCGAGCAAACGGCCCACCTCGCTCATCTGTCGGCCGAGCTCGACGTGCATCAGGTACATCGCCACCTGCCGGGCCAGCGCGATCGGCGCCGTGCACCTTTCGGTCGAGAGCAACTGGCTCTCATCCACCTCGAAATCGCGCGCCACTTCTGCGAGCACGGATCGCGCCGCGCTGTCATGCGACAGCGGCCCGATGACGGGTCGCCCCCGCGTCGCCGGGTTGCCCCCGGCAGCATTGGTTGCGCCTTCAGGCGTCCTCCGGGGAACCTGCCAGCCGACGACCTCCGCCGTCTCAACCCCGATCTCTCGCTGCGCAACATGCATGACCATCTCCCGTCCGAGATTTATAGGATCATATTCCTATACCGGACAAGAGAGGGGGCGGGGATAGATTAGGCGCTAGGTAGATTTCCCAAGTCCACCGCGCCGGGGTAGAATACTGGCATCGCCGCTGCGCACAGCCAGGGACAGGGTTGATGCTTGCGATTTCGGCCGATGCGATCCCGGCGCCGCTCCGGTCAGTGCCTTACAACGGCGCCATCGCGCCGGTACCGGGCGTCACGCCATCGCTCGAAGCCGGCGCCAATTGCCAGGTCTTCGCCTACGCTCTGATGCGCCATTTCGGTTTCCTTGTCGCGCAGCTGCGCTCAAGCGAACTGATGGCCGATACCACCAGCACCATCCGGGTCACCACGGACCCCGAGCCGCTCGATATCCTGCTGTTCAACCGCGACGCCGAGGCGTTCGGCGCGCATATCGCGGTCTATCTGGGCGGCGACCAGGCGATCCATCTCAGCAAGGCAGAGGGCTTCCCAGCTATCTGGAGCCTCGCCCGGTTCGCCAACACGGCGCGCTATGCCGCGCGCGTTGGCGTGAAGCGTCCGATCCTTCGCGTGGGCGACAGCTGATCTCCGGATGTCGGCAGGTCGCCCGCCATACAGGCGCACCCAACAAAAGCAAAAGGGCCGCTGAGCGGCCCCCTCACCTTTCGCGGCGCCCCGCCGCCCCGCGAATTGCCCATCTGTGGCTGAACGCCCGCAGGCCGGAGCCCGACC
The DNA here is from genome assembly GCA_964414845.1 of uncultured Devosia sp. Taxonomy (GTDB): domain Bacteria; phylum Pseudomonadota; class Alphaproteobacteria; order Rhizobiales; family Devosiaceae; genus Devosia_A. The sequence goes on from CAYPYV010000039.1 coordinate 14,608, forward strand.
CCCCGGCGTAGCGATAGTTCAGTCTGCCTTGCGGCCCAGGCCATTGTCCTTGGCGAGGCGCGAACGGGTCGCCGAGTAGTTCGGCGCAACCATCGGATAATCGGCCGGCAGGCCCCACTTCTCGCGATACTCTTCCGGCGAGAGGTTGTAGTGCGTGCGCAGGTGGCGCTTCAACGACTTGAACTTCTTGCCGTCCTCGAGGCAGATGATGTAGTCGGGCGCGATGGACTTGCGAACCGGCACGGCCGGCTTCAGTTCCTCGGCCTGCTCCACTACCACCGGAGACTTGAGCCCCTTCAGCGCATTATGCACGTCGGCGATCAGCTTCGGCAGGTCGTTTGCGCTCAGCGCGTTATGGCTAACATAGGCAGAGACGATTTCGACGCTGAGGTCGATGAGATCGTTATCAGCTGCCGAGTTTGCGCCAGTCGTTTCGGTCATTTCGGGTCCTTGTCTTCTTTGTGCCCGCCAGCCTGCGCCGACGTCACTCCACTAGCAGTCGCTGCTCTAGTCCCATTCTGCTAGAATAGCAACCATAACTTTGCTTTGTTACCAGCTGCGCACGTCACAACTGATAGATCAGTCACTGATCGGCATGGCTGCTTGGGTCGACATCAGTATAGGTGCGTGAATCGGGCAAGATCCCTGCCCTGAGCGCTGCCCTTGCCAGCAAATGTGCCGAAATCGGGGTTGCCAGCAACAAAAACACAACACCCAGCAATGATCGCAGAAATATCGCGCCATCACCCGAAACAATTCCGGCAGCAATCAGCATGAACCCCGCACCAACGACGCCTGCCTTCGATGCTGCGTGCAGCCGCATGTAGAGGTCGCGCAGGCGCAGTACACCCAGCGCTGCGAGCAGCGAAAACAGCGCGCCCAGCAGCAACAGTCCTGCCCCAAGATATTGCACTACCTCGCTCATTCGCGCCCTCCCCTGCGGTCGAGCAGGTAACGCGTCAGGGCAAGGGTCGCGAGCAGCCCGACCAGCGCCACGGCAATCGCGATATCGAGATAAAGCCCGAAGCCGGTGGCCGCGACATAGGCGGCAATGAAGCCGACGGCGAGCTGCGTCATCAGGTCGAGGGCGAGGATGCGGTCGCCCAGCGTCGGACCACGCACGAGCCGAATCGCCGTCAGTCCCATGGCCACGAGCACGATTCCCATGGCGATCATTGCCGCCCAGCCCAGCGCCTCGCCGCCGCTCATCTGCAGGCCTCCATCACCCGTTTCTCGAAACCTTCGGCAATCTCGCGACGGAAGGTCGCGGCATCGCCCATCTCGAGCGCATGGATCACGAGGAAGCGCTTGTCCGGAGTCACGTCGATGCTCAGAGTCCCCGGTGTCAGCGTGATCAGGTTGGCCAGCAGCGCAATCTCGATGTCGCGGTCGGTGGTCAGCGGGTAGTGCACGATCGCGGGCCTCAGGCGTCGTTCCATATCCGGGCGACAGACCAGCACTGCAACCCTGAGGGCACTCGCCAGCAATTCTCGGGCGAACAACCCGGCGAGCCGCAGGATGCGAAGCACGCGCGCGAGATAGCCCGGATGGCCCAGCCCGCGCCGCACGATCACGAGACTTACCGCCCCTACCAGCGCGCCAAGCAGCAGCGTCGGGAGCGAGAACTGACCCGAGGCGAGTGCGAAGCCGAGTGCCAGCAGCAATGTCGCAAACAGCAGGTTCATGGCGCGACTCCCGCAAGACCGGTCGCGGCGATATAGCTCGCGGGCTCAAGCAATCCCCGCGCGGCGGCCATGCCAAAGCCGACAACCGGTTCGGGCCAGAGTCCCAGCCCCAGCAGCGCCACCGCCAGCACCGCCATCGGCCAGAGCACCATGCGCTCCTCGCGCTTGGTCAGCATCACCTGCCGGGGTCCGTCCGGCCCGAAGCCCGGCAGCGGCGCCGCCCGCCAGGCCACATGCGCGAAGAGCCGCGCCACGGCAACCAGCGACAGGAGCGCGTTCATCAGCACCGCAAGCCACAGCGCCAGCGCCATGATGTCACCCGTCGCGACCCAGCGCTCGATACCGGCAGTGACCAATAGGAACTTCGGCCAGAACCCGAGAAGTGGCGGCACGCCGGCCACGGCGAACAGCGTCACGCCGAACAGCGTGGCGATCAGCGGCGACATGGCGAGCAGACCGCCCATGCCGCGCGTGTCGCCCGCGCCCATCAGCCGTTCCACGAGCCCCGCGATCACGTAGAGCGCCCCGAGCGACAGCATGGCATGGATACCATAGCTCGCCGCTCCGCCGAGGCCCTCTTGCGTGCCGAGCGCCAGGCCCGCGAGCATGGCGCCGATACCGCCGATCAGGAGGAAGCCGACAAGCCGCCTCAGCCCAGTTTCGGCGATTGCCCCGAGCGGACCGAGCACCAGGGTCACGATCGCCACGAGGGCCAAGGCAGGCTCAAGCATCTCGCGGGCATCGGGCATCACCATCGCGAAACTGCGGATCAGCGCATAGGCGCCCACTTTCGTCAGCAGCGCCGCCAGCAATGCGGCAATCGCCGGTGGCGGCGTATGGTAGGAGGCGGCGAGCCAGGTATTGAGCGGGAAGGCCGCCGCCTTCATGCCGAAGCCCACAAGCAGCAGGGCCGCGATTCCGGCAAGCGCTGCCTTGTCGGCCCCGCCGCTTGCGCCGATCAGGTCGGCCATGTTGAGCGTGCCCATCAGCCCGTAGGTGAGCCCCAGAGCGATGAGGAAAATGCTCGTCGCCATGAAATTGGGGAAGCCATACTTCACCGTGCCGTCGAGCTGCATGGGCTGGCGCCCGAGCGCGAGGAGCCCGAAGCTCGCGATCAGCATCACCTCGAACCAGACATAGAGGTTGAACAGATCGCCCGTCACGAAAGCCCCGCTCACGCCCGCGAGCAGCAGAAGCACCTGCGGATAGAGCCCGTCGCGCCTCGCCCGGTCCGGTGCATCCGCCCCGAGGGGCAACAGCAGCAGCGTCACCACCAGCGCGGCGGTGAAGGTGAAGCCCGCCCCCAGCATGTCAACCGTGAAGGCGATGCCGAAAGGTGGCAGCCAGTTGCCCATGGTCATCGCTTGCGGGCCGAGTTCCCCGACCCGCAGCACCAGCGCGAAATTCGAGAGCGTCGTCAGCGCCGCGATCAGCCAGGCCAGCGGCAACTGCAGCAGCTTCATCTGGCGCAGCAGCAGGAGCAGCGCCGCCCCCGCGAGGGGGATCAGCACCGGCAGCAGCACCAGCCATTGGCCGGGGGACGTGGGCAAACTCTGCATCAGCCCTCCCTCAATAGCTCAATGGCGGCTCGGGGCCGCCCTTGGGTTCGGCCACGCGCATCTGGTCGGTGTCGTCCGCGTCGAGGCTCTGATAGGCGCGCCAGGCCAGCACCAGCAGGAAGCTGAACAAGGCAAAGCCGATCACGATCGCCGTCAGGATCAGCGCCTGCGGCAGGGGGTTGGCCGCGCCGTCCAGGGGCAGCTTGCCGTCGAGCGTAATCGGCGGAACACCCCGGCTCAGCCGCCCCGCGACCAGGATCACGAGGTTCACTCCATTGCCGAACAGCAGCAGTCCCAGCAGCATGCGAATGAGCGCGCGGCTGAGCAGCAGGTAGATTCCGGCAGAGAGGAAAATCCCGGCGAGCACGGAGATGGCAACATTCATGGCGCGTCCTCCTCGTCGTCCTCGAGGCCGAGCACCATCGTCGCGACCGCACCGACCACGACGAGATAAACACCGAAGTCGAACAGCGCCGGGGTCGAAATCCACACCACATCGCGCCCGAAATGCAGCTCCGCCCATATGCCGGTCAGGAAGGGCACGCCATGCACCAGCGAGATCACGCCGGACAGGATTGCGAGGAGCAGCCCAGCCGCCGCGATCACCAGGGGATGCACGCGCAGCGCCTTTCGCGCCACTTCGGGCCCCAGCGCCATGCCGTAGATGGCGAGCGCCGAGGCGGCGATCAGCCCACCGATGAAGCCGCCGCCGGGCTCGTTATGGCCGCGCAGCAGCACGAAGATCGAAAAGGCGAGCATCACGGCGGTCAGAAATGGCGCGACGGTGCGGAAGATGAGCGAATTCATGCCGGCTTCCTCCGTCGCGCGCGCTTCGGCTTTTCCGCCGGCGTCTCGGCCATGGCCGGCGCTTCCGGCTCCGGCATGGGAGACGGAACCACCGGCGCCGGCTTCGCGCCGCGCGCCACGCGGATCAGCGCCAGCACAGCGATGCCCGCCGCCATCACCACCGCAATTTCCCCGAGCGTATCCAGCGCGCGGAAGTCCACGAGAATGACGTTGACGATGTTCTTGCCATGCGCCAGGGCCGCGCTGTTTTCATTGAAGAAATCCGAAAGCCGCACATCGAGCGGCGTTTCGAGCACGCGCAGCAGCAGCAGCGTCACCGCACCGCCCGCTACCAGCGCCACCGCACCATCGCGCAGCCAATCCTCCATCGGCCGGGGATCGCGCCCTTCGAGTTTCAGCCGCGTCATGACCAGCCCGAGGATCACCACAGAGAGGATCTCGACCATGAACTGCGTGAAGCCCAGGTCGGGCGCCCCGAACAACAGGAAGATCAGCGACAAGGCCGTGCCCTGAACACCCAGCGCCAGGATCGCCATCAGCCGTCCGTACGCGAAGACCACGGTCAGCACGCCCGCCACGGCAAGCGCCATCACGCCCCATTCCTCTATCCGCATCTGCGGGAAATTCGGCCGCAGTGGCCAGCCGTCGGTCAACGCCAGCGGCAGCAGCACCGCCGCCGCCACCATCACGAAGATCGTCAGCATGCCGATCTCGAGCCGCCCATGGTGGACAAGCCGAGTTACCGCCCCCGCAAGCCGCACGAGCCCGAAATAGGCCGTGTCGAAACCGCGGTCGAGGCTCGGTAGGCGGCGCAGCAGGCGGTTCAGTCCCATCCGCATCGGGTCGAACAGCCGGTAGGTGGCAATCGCCAGCCCCCAGGTCAGCAGCGAGAGCAGGAATGGCACGCCGATCACATCGATGCCCGCCGGCATGTGGAATGGCTTTGCTTCCGGAGCGATAGCGGCCAGCGCAGGGGCCAGCACCTGCTCCACCTCGCCGGGCAACAGCGCCAGCGCGAGGCCTGTCACGCCCAGCAGCAGCGGCCCGAGGATCATCCCCCATGGCGCCTCGTGCGGCAGCTTTGGTGTCGCAAGCTGCACGCCCATGAACGGCCGGATCGCGAGCAGCAGCCCCACCGCGCCGAGCAAGACATTGCCCAGCACCAGCACCACCAGCGCCACGATCATCGCAACGTCAGGCAGCGCGGCCGCCTTGTACATCTCTTCTTTGGCCCAGAAGCCCAGCAGCGGCGGGACGCCGAGCATCGCAGCGCCAGCCATCAGCGCCGCAATGAAGCTGAGGCTCATCGGCTCGCGCAGGCCCCGGAGGCTGGTGATGTCGCGCGTGCCCGTACCATGGTCAAGCCCGCCGACCACGAGGAACAGGGCCGCCTTGTAGAGCGCATGCGCCACGAAATAGATCAGCGCCGCCGCAAGCGCCAATTCGCTGCCGATCCCCGCGAGCAGCATCAGCAAGCCGAGCGAGGCGATGGTCGTCTGCGCCAGCACCTGCTTCAGGTCCGTATCGCGAAACGCGCCGAAGGCGCCCCAGGCGAGGGTCAACCCGCCCAGCAGCATCAGCGTGCCGTTCCACCATACGCCGCCCGAAAATGTTGGCGCGAGCCGCAGCACGAGATAGACGCCGGCCTGCACCATGGTCGCCGAATGCAGCAGCGCCGAGACCGGCGTCGGCGCCTCCATGGCATTGGGCAGCCAGAAATGGAACGGCACCTGCGCCGACTTCGTCGTAGCAGCGAGCAGGAAGAGCACCGCCAGCAGGGGGAAGGCCGGGCTCGCCACGAGGCTGGCGGTCGCGCCGCTCAGCTGCCAGCTGCCCGTCACCAGCGCCAGCGTCACGCCGCCGGCGAGCAGCGCGAGCCCGCCGATGCCGGTTACCACAAGCGCCTGGATCGCGCCGCGCCGCGCCGCCTGCCGCTCCGCATCGAAACCGATCAGCAGGAACGAGGCGACCGAGGTCAGCTCCCAGAAGGCGTAGAGCCCCACGATGCTGTCCACCAGCACCAGCCCCTGCATGGCGCCAAGGAACAGGCTCAGGAACCCGATGAACCGCCCGCGATGCGGGTGCCCCTTGAGATAGTCCCCCGCATAGAGCAGCACCAGCGCGCCCACCGCCGCGATGGTGATCGAAAAGGTAAGGCTCAGCCCGTCGATCCGGAACGCGAGCGCGAGCCCGAGGCTCGGTACCCAGTTCATGGCAAGAACGAGCGACGGCGTATCCGAGAGCCCCGGCACCAGCAGCAGCAGCGCAAACAG
>CAYPYV010000040.1:0-20839 GCA_964414845.1 uncultured Devosia sp.
TTCGATCACGAAGGCTACCGGATCATCATGCTCGATTCCTCCGAACCCGGCCGCGTCGATGGCGTGCTGACGCCCGGACAGGTCGACTGGCTTCGCGCGCGTCTCGTCGAAGCGATCGATCGGCCGGTGGTCGTCGTCCTCCATCACAACGCCAATGCGCTGCACATCTCCTCCGATACCATCCGCATGCTCGAGCCCGACGCCTTCATCGCGGCCTTGAAGACGCACCCGGATGTGCGGCAGGTGATTGCCGGCCATGTGCATCTCACGTCCACTGCCTCCTGGCATGGCCTGAGCTTCACCACGCTCGCCGGCGGGCACTACTCAGTCGGTTTCAATGTCGATCAGCCCGAGCGTCCCTTCCGTCGGGTCACCGGGCCAGGCCAGATGGCCGTCATTGTCGGTACCGCGGAGCGGACCACCGTGCTCTTCGAGGACTTCATCGACGGCAATGACGAGATCGTGCTGGCTGACGCCGCGGAGTAGTACGCGGGTTCACGCAGGGTGCACCTGGGCATAACTTCCTCGGCAGGCAGGGCTGGGGATGCAGCCGCTCGACCTTTCGGCCGAGGTGATCGAATGGCGCGGCCCCGCGCCGTTCTTTGTTGCCCGCTTGCGGATGCACCAGCGGCGGCCATAGCGCTGGTGAAGCGCGCTGCGAGCTGTGGCCGGGTTGTGATTCCGGTTATCGCCGAAATCGGCAGAATCAGCTTCCCTACATCTCTGTTCCCCCGCGATGGATCCTATCTTCTGCCGCTGAAGCACAAGGTGCGATGCGCGGCTGGGATCAGGCTGGCGGCAAAACTACATCGATTGAATACGTCAGCGAACTCACCAACGCTAGAAAATACGCAAATACACTTCAATACGCTAGAGTTGTCTCTTGCTACACCGGACCAAACCATACCACACACCCAAACTTCTGAAGATGCGGGATATCTCAAAACAATAATGGCGATAATTGCTAAGTAGACCTCCGGTTCCCCTGGAACCTCAATGCATTGACGCGAATGCACTGGTCAGACACTTTATTTTCCGTGGATAATGAGTAAAAATTCCCTACTCCGAATGCAAATCTCTGCCTTGAACTCGCCATCTAGCGGTGACGTCATTAACTAATTATGTGTTGAATCTGATGTAATTTATCGCCCCACATAAAAAACATAAAACGTATTGTCGGCGTTTGAAAAATTACACGTAACGAAAAAACTAAGCAATGCGGAGTTGCCGCAATGGATAGCAATAAAAGAATTTCGCGCATATTGAAATTTAGGCAGCTATATTTCTTTTGGACATTTGTTACGATATTTCTATATACTGTTCCATTTATCGTGATGCCAGATATATTGTTGCGAGTAGCGGAAATCGCATTTGACTCACACTTAGAAGAGATATTTGCGATATACATCGACCAAGTATCGAACATGACTGCTGTGCAGACCGAATATTTGATTGCTACTCATCTATACAGAGAGTTTTCGATGATAACTTTCATAATTATGGCGATTTCTGGTGTTCTATTGAATTGGATGGGTAGCGGTCTAGTCATAGTGAGGCGATGGCCTGACGTAAAGATTTGGCCTGCATGCGTTATGCTAGTTTTAGTGTTAGTACTAGCTTACATCATTCCAATGAATAAAATGGTGTCGCTTAGGGGTGGGTGGGTTACACTTGGAAGTCCAGTAGGTATAGTACAATTTTCAATACTACAGATGTTCGGTGTATTTCTGTTTAATTTGATCTATATTGTAACTCCGCAAAGACCGTTGCATCAGAAATGAGTTGGAAAATCAGAGGAGTCGGTATCGAAATCCGCATCGCGATCGGCGGCATCATCCGGGAGCCCGGACAGAGAAAGGCCTCGGACTGCCGGAGAAGGGCAGGGTCCGAGGCCTCGCTACACCATCGACATGGGCGTGGCCGCTGCAAAGGACGCTTCGGAAAAGGGCGGGTTGCAACCGGCCCGGCTCCGGAGGCATCCCCCCAATCAATGCGCGGTCTTCAGCGCCTTCGCGATGGCATCCTTCAGGGCGAGCCGCTTCTTCCTTAGTGCGGTTTCCGCCTCTTCGGTGATTGCATCCAGCCGGGTTTCGGCGCGGTGCACCTTGTCGTTGACGTCGTCATACTCGGTGAGGAGCCTGGCGAAGCCGGCATCCTTGGCCTTAAGGGCGTGGACGGCGGCAACCTCTGCCGGGAACTCCTCGTGGAGTGTGTGGGGCGTATTGGACATAGAGCGCTCCTGTTCGTCGATGTGAGGAACATGCGCCTGTGTGGACCTTGCCGCATTGATCGGGATCAAGCGCACCAAAGCCGCCAAGTTTTCATCGCAGATGCTTGTCGATGAAATTCAGAATGTCCGGCAGATTAGACGGCTGGGACGTGTCAACCGCCAATACGGGGCCAAGTGCCATGGGCTCGGCGCGACCCGCCAGAACTTCCAGCTCATCAGCATAATCTGCCCCTGGATGGCCGGGGAGCCGTTCGCCTGCACGTTCGCGGTACCGACTGGCGATCAACTTGGGTGGGGCGCTGCACCAAATCTCGACGATCTCCGTGATGCCGCCCTTTTGAAGCAGTTCCAAGAGCAGGTCCCTTGGTTGAAAGCCGAACCAGGCATCTACGACGAAAGTCGAGGCTGCCGGCGATGCCGAGATTACATCGAAGATCGCTCGGTAGGCTGCGCGGCCTAGCACTCGGTTGAAGGGCCGATCGACAGTGCCGATTTCGGCAAGGAAAGGATTCTTGACGGTATCGAGTGCCAGCAGTGGCCAATTGCGCGCCGCCGAGATTGCAGCGCCGATGGTACTCTTGCCGCTGGCCGGCACTCCGTTGACCATTATGAGCCGATGTCCCTCCTTTACCGCCTGGAGTGCTGACAGTCCGGCCCCGATGACTCCGGCCGCGTCGCCCAGCGCTGCTGGAAGGACTTCGCATTCGTACCAGGTTTCGCCTTTCGGCAGCAGCGCCAGGGCTTTCGCGGCCTCGCGGCCCAGCCCTCCGCCCATAATCACTCGGTCAGGGTCCAGCGTTGCGACAAGTGAATCTATTGCGCGTTGCAACGGGCGTGCCCAGTCGGAGACCACAGCGCGAGCTGCCGCCTCACCCACCCTGGCGCGTTCGAGCAGACTGTCCGCCCGGGTGCCTTGAGGAAAGCCGTGGCGGGCGAGGTGGGTGCCAAGAGCAGTGCCCGAACTCAGTGTTTCGACGCAACCACGGCCACCACATAGGCAGGCCGGTCCCTCGGGGTCGACGACGACATGGCCCAGCTGCCCGGCTGTGGCACGGCCACGCACCAGCTTGCCATCCATCATCAGGCCGCCGCCGATGCCGGTGCCGATCGTGAGCAACACGAGGTTTGAGACGCCTTGGCCGGCGCCGATCGCTGCCTCTGCAACGAGCGCCATGCTGGCATCATTGTCGAGCAGAACCTTGCGCCCGGTTCGCTCGGCAATGAGCGCCGCGACGTCGCGGGACGAAAGATCGACATAGCCACCCGAGAGCACCCGGTTGGCAGCGGCGTCCACGCGCCCCGGCACGCCGATGCCTATACCGATCACGTCTGGCGCGTCGACAGCCGCGATAAGGCCATACAAGCGTTCGATCACAATGTCGGGGTCAGGGCTGCTGGTTTCGCGGGCTTCGGCCACGATCACACCCGCGGACGAGACCCGCGCCGCCCTCAGGTGCGTTCCCCCTATGTCGATGCCGATCGCGCTGCGCGGCATCGCGTCAGGCTGCTGCCGCGGCGCGGCCACGGTATCGGGAGATCACCGCCTGAATTTCCCGCAGGCGGGGTACGGCAATGGTTTCGAGCCTTTCGCGGGTAACATTTCGGTCCAGCGAAATGCAGTCCTTCCAGAGCGCACGGCCGGCGATCACGCCCGACGCGCCATTCGCCATGGCCACATCCACCTGCTTTACGAAGGTGTCGTGGCCCACGCCGGCGGAGAGGACGGCCCATGGCACGTCGCCTGATATGCGTGTAATGGCGGCACAAGCTTCGGCGGAGCCGGGGAACGGGATCTTGAGCACCTTTGCCCCATGGTCGAGGCAGATCTGCGAGCCTCCGACGATTAGCTCGCCCTGCTTGGCCTTGTAGTCCTCGTCACTCTCGCCCACGAGCTGGTAGGTGAGGAACTCGACCACCAGAAGCAGATCTTCGCGGCCGAAATCCGCCACCACATTGTCGAGGATGCGAAGATTTTCGGTGTTCGCCGCCGGGGTGTCAGAGCGCAGGTAGATCATGATCTTGCCCCCGGTTGCGCCCAGTTCACGAACGCGGCGAGCCGATATTCCTTCAACGAGCTTCGACAACCGGTAGCCCTCCGGCGACACATCCCACCCAGATGCGTCCAGGCCGATCAGAAGCGCGGTCTGACGGTCAAGCACGCCATGGTCGACAAGCTGCGGAACTGCGCAGATTGGGTCGACGAGCACGCAGGACGCCTTGGAGGCAAGGTAGCGGGTAATGTCGGCCTTGGTATTGCCGAGTATGTCATTGCCGATCTGCTTCTGCACGTCCGGGTCAGGGGAAAGCAGGGTGCGCATACCCCCACGCTGATCGCAGGCGATCACCATCATCGCGCCATCGTCACCGCAAATCTGCTGGTAGCCTCGCCGTTCGGCGGTGGTCATGGCCGTCATGTTCTTCTCCCGATCAATCGCCGCCGTTGCCAAGCATGGGCTGCCGCGTGCTAAGTTCACACTCAGGCTGCCTGTATCATGTTGCAGAAAGGAATTTCAAGCTGTCGCTTCCGCCGTCCTCTGACCGGGCCGCGACCCGGGCCTTGCTGCATAGCGTCGCCAAGATGCACTACGAGGCAGATCTCAGCCAGGTCGATATCGCCAAGCGAATCGGCGTGTCGACAGCCACGGTCTCGCGCCTTCTGCAGCGAGCCCGTGCCGAGGGGATCGTTCGCATCGAGATCGCCGATCTGGTGTCGTCGGACGATATTGCTTCCGAGCTCGCAATCAAGCTGGGCCTAAAGCGCGCTGCCGTGGTCGATGCGCCGCCAGCGACAGTTCTCTCTGCGCTTGCTGCGCCTGTTGGTACTTTGTTGCTCCAAGCAGGTCTCAGATCCGGCTCGGTGCTTGCCTTGGGCTGGGGCAGGGCGATCGCGGCCGTGGTGGATGCCGGCCTGCCTTCCATTCCCGGTCTGGTGACCGTTCCCGCTACCGGTGGCATGCAGCAACAGGCGCCCCATTTTCAGGTCAATGAGTTCGTGCGCAAGGCAGCCGAACAGACGGGCGGAACCCCGTTCTTCGTGCACGCGCCGTATCTGCCATCTGCCCAATCGCGAGACGCTTTCCTTACCGACACCACGATTGCCGAGAGTGTCGCACTTTGGGATCGCATTGATGCAGCCATTGTCGGCGTCGGCCTGCCACATGCCGTCAATTTGCCTGAGGCCAGCGCTGCAACCCCCGACGAACAGGCTCTGCACAATGCCGCGGGAGACGTGATCCGCCACTATTTCGACGCGTCTGGTCGGCTGGTGGATTGGGAGGGCGAAGTGCGCATGATTGCGGTCTCGCCAGAGCAATTGCGACGGGTGCCGCTCGTCATAGGTGTGGCTGCCGGAGCCAACAAGGTCGGCGCCATACTCGGGGCCATCCGGGCCGGGTTCATCAGCGCGCTTGTTACGGACATCCGGACGGCTGAAGCTTTACTTGTCGCACGCGCAAAGTCCTGAACCCTAAGCGCTAAACTTTCGGCGCGTAAAGATTTTGTTTATCGCGCTTTAAGTGATTGACACTTTCTTGCCGAGAGCGCCATTCTTCGTGCCAGACGACGCAGGGGCCAACTCTGCGCGATCGTCGCGGCCAACTTGCCGCGAGAGGGAGTAGTAGCGACTTCAGGACGTATTGCCCTCGGGCGCGCCTCGGTTTCGGGGAGGCTTTCGTGCGCCTAAGTGTCGACGGAAATGTCTTGCAGTAATAGTTTGCACTTGACGGCGCTGTGCCGTCTGGCGAATGATACGTTAACTGAGCAAACAAATTCGCTCAGCGGAGACCAAGCGCTCAACAGGGAGGACACCATGGAGCGTCGTTCAGTATTCAAGGCTATGGCCGCTACCGGCCTTGCCGCAGCAGTCGGCGTGGCAGCGGGCGGCGTGGCCCGCGCGCAGGACAAGAAGTATACCATCGCGCTGATCCCGGGGCTCACTACCGACGCCTTCTACATTACCATGCGGAAGGGCGCTCAGGCCGCTGCCGATGCGCTGGGTGTCGAGCTCGTGTTTCAGGGCGCGCCGGACTTCAACCCGGTTACGCAGGTGCCGGTGCTTGACGCAGTGATTGCACGCGCGCCCTCCGCCATCCTCATTGCGCCCACCGACAAGACCCAGCTGGTCGAGCCGCTGCGCAAGGCTCATGATGCCGGAATCCCGGTGATCACCGTGGATACCTTCATCGGCACCGGCAAGTACCAGACTGGTGCTGGCGATGCAGATTTCCCGCTCTCCTATGTCGCGTCCGACAACGTTCTCGGCGGCCGCATGGCAGCCCGCGCGCTCGCTACTGCCATCGGCGGCAAGGGCAAGGTCTACGTCTCCAACGTGAAGCCAGGCATCTCGACTACGGATCAGCGCGAAGAAGGCTTCAAGGCCGAGATCGCCGAGAACTTCAAGGACATCGAAGTTCTCGAGACCCAGTACAACGACAATGACGCGAACAAGGCCGCGAGCCAGCTGCAGGCGGTGTTCGCCCGTAATGCAGACCTCAAGGGTGTATTCGGTGCGAACCTGTTCTCCGCCCTCGGCGCGGGTAACGGCGTGCAGCAGGCCGGGCAGACCGGTGCCATCAAGGTTGTCGCCTTCGATGCTCCTACCTCGATCGTGGACAATATCAATACCGGTCTCGTAGACGTTGCGATTGCGCAGCACCCGGCGGAAATCGGATATTTCGGGCTCGTCTCAGCCTTTGCGCACCTGACCGGCCAGTCAATCCCCGTCGCGATCGGCACCGGCTTTACGATCATCGACAAGGCGAACGTCTCGGATCCGAACGTCGCCAAGTACATCTACTCCGACTGACCTCCCACCCTCCCGGCTCCGGCCGGGAGGGACTTTCGGCTCGCGCTGAGCACCCTGGGCGTCGGTATAGCGGAGATGGCCCCCATCCTTTCTCCGCCCTACCGGCCGCCCTTTCGATTTTAGGGGCCGGTTTTCCGGCGCCTCGGAACGGCTTCCCGCTCCAGGTGGATAGATGACATCAGTTTCAACGCCTTCCGGCCCGGCAACGCACAGGGCGCCGCAGGCCGATCATGCCGCGCAAACCAAGACGCTGTTACAGCGGATCGCTGACCTCAGGGCCTGGCTGTTCCTGGCGGCGCTGATCGCGGTTTTCGAGATCTGGGCGCGCACGTCATTCGGCGGCACCTTCATTCTCAACAGCTTCAACGTGCAGTCGATCGCAATCTTCGCCGTTGCGCCGCTGCTGCTGGCCACCGGGCAAACCTTCGTGATCATCTCGGGTGGCATCGACTTGTCGCTCGGTTTCATCATGGGGCTGGCCGCCGTCGTTTCCGCGCACACCATCAACGCGCTGACTCCTTCTCTGGGACTCGAGTTCGGTGTTTTGGGCGGCTTCCTGGTGGGCGTGCTGGTTGCCGGAGTTCCCGGCATTATCAACGGTTTGCTGGTTTCCCGCCTCAAGGTGCCGCCCTTCATTGGCACTTTGGGCATGTTCGGCGTAGCCAGAGGCGTAGCTTTCCTGCTCGCTGGCGGCACGACAGTGCCCGTATCGAACGGCTTCTTCGCCGCAATCGGCAACGGTCGTATCTACGGGATTCCCTACATCGTCATCATCGCGGCGATCTTCGTCGCAATCATGCACTACCTGCTCAGCCAGACGCGGTTCGGACAGCACAATTATGCCATTGGTGCCAATGTGCAGGCCGCACGCCGGGCCGGCATCGATATCAAGAGCCACCTTCTGCGCCTCTATATCCTCTCTGCGGTCTGTGCGGGCCTCGGTGGCGTGCTCTATTCGGCGCGCTTCAATGCCGGTGCCGCACAGGCGGGCGAGCCGTTGCTGCTCGATTGCGTGGCGGCCGTGGTGATCGGCGGTGCCAGCCTGTTCGGTGGCTCCGGTACCATTCTCGGCACCGTCGCCGGCGCGCTGGTCATCGCTGTCATCCAGTACGGCCTCGTTTTCGTGAATGTCGAACCGTTCTGGCAATTCATCAGTGTCGGCGTCGTTATCATCATTTCCGTGCTCATCGACCAGGCCCAGCGCCGGTTCAGCGGAGGCCGCCAGGATGAATAATTCCGTTCAGCCACTCCTTGAAGTCAGCAACCTATCCAAGCATTTCGGAGCGATCCGTGCGCTCGACGACTTCTCGATGCGGATCAATCCAGGCGAGGTTGTCGCTCTTGCCGGAGACAACGGCGCTGGCAAGACCACACTGATCAAGACGATCTCAGGTGTGTTTCGCCCCACGGCCGGTGAGATCAGGCTCAAGGGGCAGCCCGTCGACTTCCAGACGCCGCAGGAGGCGCGCGACAAGGGCATCGAGACGATCTACCAGGATCTGGCTCTGGCCGATAACCTCTCCATTGGCGCCAACATCTTCCTTGGTCGCGAGCCCATGCGGAAGGCCTTCGGGTTCCTGCCGGTTCTTGACCGGAAGAAGATGGCGGGCGCCGCACGCGAAACCATGGCGCTACTCGATTTCCACGTCTCTCGTCTGGATGCGCCGGTCAGCAATTTCTCCGGCGGCCAGCGTCAAGCGGTGGCGATTGGGCGCGCGGTCTATTGGGACGCGCAGATCCTGATCATGGACGAGCCGACCGCGGCCCTTGGCGTCCCGGAGCAACGAAAGGTGATTTCGCTGATCCACCAGCTCAAGTCACAGGGCCGCGGCATCATCTTCATCTCCCATAATCTGCAGGACATCTTCGCCGTGTCCGACCGGATCATTGTACTTCGGCGTGGCGTCACCGCGGGCGAACGGAAGATTTCCGAGACCACCCATGATGAGGTGGTGAAGCTGATGGTTGGCGGCTGAGCCGTGCTACCCAGCACAGATCATCTGGTGGCGCCCGGGGTGCCGCCATCATGCCGAGGCGCGCAGCACCAGATCTGCATTGAGTTGGACATGGCGCGCTGGAACCGCCTCACCGGAATCCGCACGATCGATCCGTTCAAGCAACATGTCGAAAGCCAACCGTGCCATTTCGGGCGTGTTCTGCTGCACCGTTGTGAGCGGCGGCCAGATATATTCCGAGAAGGGCTGGTTGTCGTGCCCGGCCACCCGCAACTCGCAGTCGGGCGTAATTCCGATCTTGCGACCGGCCTGCTGCAATGCCGCCAGCACGCCGAATGCCACACGGTCGTTGCCGCACAGCACTATTCTGGTCGGGAACCCACCTTCGCGCAGCAGCCGGTTGGTTTCGTCGAAAGCGTAGCGCTCGAAATCCCAGGTGGTCGAGCGTTGCAACGGCACCAGGACCGGCTCGAGGCCACGACGCTGCATGGTAGCGATATAGGCCGCTCGCCGCTCCGTGCAATTGGAGTTGACGCCGGGCATGTCGAAATAGCACGGCCGGTCACCGAACCGGGTCAGGTAGTCGGTGATAAGCGCAATAGACTGAGTGTTGTTGGTGCCGACGAAAGCCTCCTCCGCGTCGAAGGGTGCGTCGACGAAGACCACTGGGTTGGCCCGCGCGATAGCCTTAATCCGCTCGCGATGCGTGGCATCGCCGCCGACCGGCACCATGACCACTCCGGACACGTTGAGCGAGGTCAGTGTCTCGATTGCTTCGGCCTCGAGTTCGGCCTTGCCGTCGGACGAGAGCACGAAGGGCAGGTAGCCAGCATTGGTTGCTTCAAGTTCCAGCCGTCGCCTCAGTCCCATGTAGAAGGGGTCCATGGAGTTCGGGAAGATGAGGCCAATGATCTTGGCGCGTCGCCTGTTGAGGTTGACGGCGAACAAGTTCGGACGGAAACCCGTTTCCCTGAGACCGGCCTCGATCCGTTCGCGTATCTTCGGGCGCACCGAGGCCGCGTCCTGGAAGAACTTGGACACCGTCGGGCGAGACAGGCCTACGGCTTCGGCGAATTGCTCCATTGTGCGGACCGGCTTGCGGGACATGCGGCTGTTCGTCTCCAGAGGGCCAGCTGCAAGGGCAGGGCACCGATGACCTGCAGAAGCCACCCCCTGCCGTCCTTGTCAAACGCTTCCTTATCTCATGTAAACAAAATGCTTTACGCAAGCCAAGAAAAGGTTGTCCGATGAGTGCCCTCATCGGCTCGATGGGCGAACTTCTGGTGGAGTTCGTGTGCCTTGAGCAGGGCACCCACCACATGGTCGCCGCGTCTTACGAGGGCCCGTTTCCCAGCGGCGCTCCGGCCATTTTCATCGATCAGGCGGCGCGGGTTGGCGCGCGCACGGTGTTCCTGGGCGCAGTTGGTGCAGACGCGTTCGGGGACGTCCTGAAACGTCGCTTTGCCGAAGTGGGGATGGATAGCTCATTCGTCGCGACCGTTGACGGTATCCCGACCGGCTCCGCCTTTGTGGGGTACAACGCCGACGGTAGCCGCGACTTTGTCTTCAACATCGCGCATTCAGCCGCCGCTCATTTTCCCACCGGGCCCTCCGTGGTCGCCCGCCTCAAGTCTGCTGGCTTGGGCGTGTTCCATATCTCGGGCTCCACGCTCGGCGATCCGGGCATGGCTCGCGCCGCGCTCGATATCTGCCGTCAGCTACATGGGGCAGGTGTCGCAATTTCGTTTGACCCGAATATCCGCAAGGAACTGATGGGCGACCCAAGCTAC
The DNA here is from genome assembly GCA_964414845.1 of uncultured Devosia sp. GTDB lineage: Bacteria > Pseudomonadota > Alphaproteobacteria > Rhizobiales > Devosiaceae > Devosia_A. The sequence continues at coordinate 10,780 of CAYPYV010000040.1, forward strand.
ATGGAGATTGTGCGGGGGCTCATCGGGATGGCGCGGTACTTTCTGCCCAGCGCTGAAGATGCCGATGTGCTGTTTCCTGGCGAGACGTTCCATGCTTTCGCCAGCCGGCTGCGCAAATCAGGCACGGAACATGTCGTGCTCAAGCGGGGCGAACTCGGCTGTGTCGCGCTTGCGCGCGACGGCAGTCTCCACTCGATTCCGGCTCACAAGGTTGATGTCATCGACCCCACAGGTGCAGGAGATTGCTTCTGTGGGACTTTGGTCGCCTTGCTCAACGCAGGCCGCCCGCTCGACGAAGCGCTTCGCTTCGCCAATGCCGCAGGGGCGCTTGCAGTTACGCGTCGTGGCCCAATGGAGGGCAACTCCACACTCGCCGAAATCCAGGCTTTTCTCGGTAGCGCAGGATGAGTGACCGCCTGCGCGACATCGTCGATTCCAATCGGCACGGAGCGCCTGTGGGCATACCGTCCTGGTGCACCGCACATCCCGAAACCCTGAGCGCGATCTTTGCCGCCTATCGGGAGGACAGCGCGCCGATCCTTGTCGAGGCGACCTGTAACCAAGTCAACCAGTTTGGCGGCTATACCGGCATGACGCCGGCAGGGTTCCGCGACTTCGTTATCAGCCTTGCGCACGGTGCCGGCATCGATCCCGGCCGGCTGATCCTCGGCGGCGATCACCTCGGACCCAATCCCTGGCGCAAGGGGCCCGCTGAGATCGCGATGGCCAGGGCGCGGGATCTGGTCGCGGCCTATGTCGCTGCCGGATTCCAGAAGATTCATCTCGACGCGTCCATGGCATGTGCGGATGATGGCGTTCTTTCTGAAGAGACGATCGCTGACCGCGCCGCGGAGCTCTGTGCTGTGGCAGAGCGCACCTCGCCCGGCCAATCCCGCTACGTCATCGGCACCGAAGTACCCATCCCGGGTGGCGAAACGTCGGTGCTCGAACATCTCGCGACCACTTCGCCTGGTGCCGTTTTCCACACCTACGAGCTTCATCGTGAGGCATTTCGCGCAGCAGGTGTCGAGGGCGCTCTCGATCGCGTCATCGGTATGGTCGTGCAACCGGGTGTCGATTTCGGCAATGATCAGGTTTTCGCTTTCATGCCGGAAAGGGCGCGTGCCCTGGCGGATTCATTGGCAGAGCTTCCGGGGTTTGCGTTCGAGGCACACTCAACCGACTACCAGTCGGGAGCGGGCCTTGCCGGGCTTGTCGCTGCGGGTTTCCCTATCCTGAAGGTTGGCCCGGAACTCACCTTCGCCTATCGGCAAGCCGTGTTCGCGCTCGCCAGTATCGAAGCAGCAGTGAGTCCGCGCCAACCCTCCCACCTCATCGGCATAGTTGAGGCGGAAATGCTGGCGTCACCTGCCGATTGGCGGGCCTATGTTACATCTGGTCCACGCGAGGCTGCCATGCGTCTGTATGGCCTCTCCGATCGGGTTCGCTACTATTGGCAAAGACCCACCATCCAGGCGGCGCTCCGCCAGCTCCGCGCCAATCTCGCGGCATATCCGCCAGAGCCCGGCATCGTAGCGCAGTTCCTTGGTGGCTTGGTCGATGCCGGTGCCGACCCTGCTACCCTGATGGACCGCGCCATTGCAGCAAGCGTCGGCGCAGTGGTCGGGAAATACCGGGCTGCCACCAGCAGCTGATCAGGTATGCAGATCGATATTGGTCAGGTCGAACTCCGCGTGATGTGCCATAGCCGCCGCGCCTATGGCGCACTCAAAGGGGCCAATCCTCGAGATTATCAGGCGCGGCATCGGCATGCCCGGAACGATCTGCTCGGCCAGAGGGCCGGTCACGTTGTCCAAGATGGGCTCGAGCAAGGGAAGCATTGCGCCGCCGATTACAATGGCGTCCGGGTTGAACAGGTTTGTTAGGTCGACGAGGCCACGCAACAGGTAACCCGACAGCACCGCAATCGCTTCGGCAGCCTTGCGATCTCCCTTTGCAAGTTTCTCTGCGACTTGTCGGGGCAGGTCGATCGGAACGTGACGCTCCACCATGTCCCTATGGGTGGCGAAGCGCTGGAGGGCACGCAGGTTCACGAAGGTTTCCAGACAACCTCGGCGCCCGCAACTGCAGAGCGGGCCGTCTTCCGCGACACGCAAGTGGCCGATCTCGGCGCCTAGCCCGTTGGCCCCTCGCAGCAGCTTGTTGTCGACGATCACCGCGCCACCGCAGCCAGTACCGATCTTCAAGTAGACGACAACACCTTCGCCGGCCTGCGGGTTGGAATAGATGTGGCCAAAGGCGGCGGCATGGGCGTTGTTTTCGATCTGGCAAGGAAGGTCGATACGCGCGTCAAGCAATGTGCCCAACGGCAGATGCTGCCAGCGCAGAATCGGCAAGTTGATGACGAATCCATCCGACCGCACCAGGCCCGGAACAGTCACACCGATCGCGCGAATGGTTCTGGCAAAACGCGGGTTCTGGCGCAGGTCGGCAAGCTTGCGGGCGATCAAGTCAATCGCAGCCTCGGCACCGGCATCGGTCGGCAGGTCAACGGTTTCGGTATCCACCGGGCTGGCAGTCAGGTCGAGAAGCGCAAACCGCATGACGCCCACCCCGACCTCGACGCCGAGGAAGTGTGCGCCATCGGGCGCCAACGCGATGTCGATGCCCGGTCGCCCAACATCGCGACGCTGGCCATCGTCGCGAGCAGCACGCTCTTCGATTAGGTGCCGAGCAATGAGGTCATCCACCATGCCTGTCACCGACGCACGGGTGAGCGACAGGCGCCGCGCCAATTCTGCGCGCGGTAGCGGACCATAGACCCGTAGCGTACTCAGCAGACGTCGCTCGTTTATGTGCCGCACCAGAGATTGATTGGCCATGCCTGCCTGCCTCTTCGCTCTCCGACCGGAGCCGGTTGCCTGCGCATTCGATAGCGGCTCTTTCGCGCCGAAGAAACTGCTCTCGCCGTTGACAGGCAAGCGTCGCTTCGTATTATGTTTGGCAAGTTAACAAATTAATCAAGTCGATCGGGAGCCGCTGCCATGCCCAAGAAACAGGATCGCCTTCTGCGGGTTGGCGTTCTGGGATGCGGCCCTATCGCTCAGGCAGCCCATTTCGAAAGCTGCACCAAGGCGGCAAATGCCGAACTCCACGCAATCTGCGATGTGGCAGATGATCTTCGAGAGCGCATGGCGGCAACACATGCCCCGCGGCGGACCTTTGCCGACTACGACGCCATGCTGGCTGACCCAGAGCTCGAAGCGGTGATCATCGCGACTTCGGATGCGTTCCACGTCCCAGCCGCCCGCCGCGCCCTTGAAGCCGGCAAGCACGTGCTTTGCGAGAAGCCGCTAGCTACCAGTGTCGAGGAAGCCGAAAGCCTGCGCGCAATCGTCCGGAGCAGCGGAAAAGTGCTGCAGGTTGGGCACATGAAGCGTTTCGACCCGGGCCTGGAGGCAGCCCACGACTTCATACAAAACGGCATGGGCGAGATGGTGGCGCTCAAGGCCTGGTATTGCGATTCCACCCATCGCTACGCGGCGACGGATGCCGTGCAACCACTGATCGTCACGAGCCGCAATGCGCGCAAGCCGTCCGAGGACCCGAAGGCCGACCTCCAACGCTACTATATGCTGGCCCACGGCAGCCATCTGGTCGATACAGCCCGGTTTTTCGCTGGCGATATTGTCGCTTTGGATGCGCGCTTCACCCAACGCGGCGGCATGCGCTGCTGGTTCGTTGATGTCGAGTTCGCCAACGGAGTGCTTGGCCACCTTGATCTCACGGTCGCCGTGCGCATGGATTGGCACGAGGGCTTCCAGATCTATGGTGCCAACGGCTCCATTCTCGGCAAGACATACAATCCCTGGTATTATCGCTCCAGCGAAGTGGATATCTTTCACGAGGCTGAAGGCGGCTCGCGCCGCGTTCTGGGTGCCGATGGCCACTTTTACCGGCGCCAACTTGAAGGGTTTGCACGCGCTGTGCTCGACGGTACGGCGTTGCATGGTGCAGATATCGAGGATGGTGTCGCCTCGGTGCGAGCCATGGTGGCCATAGCGCAATCGGCGCGAAGCGGAAAACCGGTACGGCTGTCCGATGCCGCGGGAGAAGTCTGATGCGGCTCGGCATCTTCGCCAAGACCTTTCCCGGCACAACCCCCGCCACTGTTCTCGATCAGGTTGCTGCTGCCGGTTACGCCGCGGCGCAGTATAACATGGCCTGCTCGGGGCTTGCCGCCATGCCCGATGCGATAAACCGTGACGAAGCAGCGGCGGTGGCCGATGCTGCAAGGGTCAGCAATGTGGCCATCGCGGCAGTGTCGGGCACCTATAACATGGCACATCCAGACCCTGCCGTTCGAGCGATCGGTCTGGCGCGGCTCGAGGTTCTTGCCGCTTCGGCGCATGCCATGGGCACGTCGCTGATCACGCTGTGCACCGGCACCCGCGACCCGAATGACCAATGGCGGCTGCACAAGGACAACGTCACGCCGGAGGCGTGGGCGGACATGCGCGCCGAAATGCTGAAGGCCATCGCCATTGCCGAGCGCCACGATATTCACCTCGGCATTGAGCCCGAACTCTCCAATGTCGTGTCGAGCGCCGTGAAGGCGAGGCAGTTGCTCGACGAGTTGCAGAGCGACCGCCTTGTCGTGGTGCTCGACGCCGCCAACCTGTTCGAGGTCGAGCCACTCGAGGTTCAGCGCGACATCATTGCCCGCTCGATAGACGTTGTGGCAGATCGCATCGTGATGGCCCATGCAAAGGACCGCAAGGCCGATGGAAGCTTCGTCGCTGCGGGAAAGGGCGTGCTGGACTATCCCCACTATATCGCCCGCCTGCGAGCGGCCGGATTCGACGGCGATCTCGTGCCGCACAGCATCGAGACCAACGAGGCGGCGGAGGTAGCGCGCTTCCTGTCCGGGCTCATTGCATGAATCCCGACCGACTGACCCGCTACTCGCTTTCGGCACGGGGTACGACGCTCGCAGCCTATGATTCTGGTGGCGAGGGGCTGCCTATCGTTTTCCAGCACGGTCTCTGCGGCGATATCCGGCAGGTGGCCGAGGCTGTACCGGAGCAAGGTTTCCGGCTCCTCGGGATCGAGTGCGGGGGGCATGGCGCCTCGCCCCTTGTTGGGTTGCCTTCTATTGCCCGCTTCGCCGATGACGTTGTGGCGCTCATCGAAGCCAAAGGGCTCTCGCACATCCTGGTGGGTGGCATCTCCATGGGGGCAGCCATCGCGAGCCGCATCGCGGTCACGAGGCCCGATCTCGTACGTGGCCTCATTCTCGCCCGACCCGCCTGGGTTGTGGAGTCGGCGCCGGCAAACATGGCCCCCAACGCCGAAGTTGGCCGCCTGCTCGCCAGCCAATCTGCCGACGCTGCACGAGCGGTGTTTCTCGCAAGTGCCACGCACGCTTGGCTCGCCGATTCAGCGCCGGACAATCTCGCATCGCTGATGGGATTCTTCGCCCGGACGCCGCAAGACGTCACCGCAGAGCTGCTGACCGCAATCTCGGCCGATGGTCCCGGTGTCGCAGAGCTTGACCTCGTTCAGTTGCCGATCCCCGCGCTGGTGCTCGCATCTGAAGAGGATGCGATCCATCCTGTTGCTCATGCCGAGCGTCTCGCGCGGCTCATCCATAGCGCCCGGCTCGAGCACCTAACGCCCAAGGGCCGAGACAAAGGCGCCTATCTCGCTGATTTCCACCGGGCCCTCACCACGTTCGCCAAGGACCTTTCCAATGCCTGAAGCCACCTGGGTCGCAAACTTACCGAGTGACCGCTTGCTCGCCGAGTTCTCTCTCTGGTCGGCCGACCTTATCCGCCTCGCAGACGATCTCGACCGGATTGCGCCCTATGCCGACATCCTGCATGTCGATGTGGCCGACGGACACTTCGCCCCTGCGCTGCTCTATTTCCCTGATCTCGTCGCGAAGGTACGTGCGCATTCGGCACTGCCTATCCATGTGCATCTGATGGTCGACGACAAGGTCGTTATCTCGCAGGTCGAGCAGTTCGCCGAGGCAGGGGCCGACCTGATTTCCCTGCATGTCGAGAATGTCAGCGTCATCGATGCGGCGCTCTCCCGCATTGTCGATCTGGGCAAGGCTGCGGGCCTCGTGCTTCGCGTCGACACGCCGGTGGCGTCAGTCGCGCAGTGGCTCAACCGCATCGATATGCTCACACTCCTCGGCACGGCGATAGGCGTGAAGGGCCAAGGGCTCGACCCACTGGCCACCGAACGGCTCGGCGAGGCCAAGGGGCTCATTGCGGCAACGGGACGTCGCATCGTGCTGGCTGCTGATGGCGGAATCCGCGACAACACTGTGCCGTTGCTCCGCGCAGCCGGCGCCGAGACCGTGGTGATGGGCTCGCTTGCCTTTGGCGCGCCGAGCCTTGCCGACCGCATTGCCTGGATCCGCGGGCTCTGAGATGAGCGCCCCGCTCGCGCTTGGCATTGATATCGGCGGCACGCGAGTACGGGTCGCGCTTGTCGATCGGGGCGGTGGCGTCACCGCGAGGCGTGAGGTCCGTACCGCTGCCCTGGCCGGTCCGGCAGCAGTTGTCGAGCAGATCCAGAGCCTCGCCCGCGACCTGACCTCCGGCCTCGCCCCCGGAACTGTTGGCGGTTGCGGGGTATCCTGCCCGGGGCCGCTCGATACGGTCACCGGTGTCGCACTTGGCGTGCCGACGCTCGCTGGCTGGGTTGATATCCCGATCCGAACAATGCTGTCCGATGCGCTGGGCCTGCCGGTCACAATCGAGAACGACGGCATCGCAGCCGCCCATGGCGAGTGGCGCTTTGGCGCGGGACGGGGGGTTCAAAGTCTCGTCTACGTCACCGTCAGCACGGGCATTGGGGGTGGTGTGATCGTTGACGGTCGGCTGCTGCATGGTCGGCGCGGCATGGCCGGACATGTCGGCCACATGACGATCGTGGCGGATGGCGACGCCTGTCCCTGTGGCAATCGCGGGTGCTTCGAGGCCTATGCGTCTGGCACTGCGTTCCAGAGACGCATCGCCGCCAAGGCACCGTCTGTTGGTCTGCCGCCGGATTCCGGCCCGGCGGATATCTTCGCGCTGGCCCGGGAGGGCAACAGCGCGGCGCTTGGGCTTGTCGCGGAGCAGGGCGACCTTCTCGGTATCGGCTTTGCCAATCTGCTTCACCTTTACAGCCCAGACGCGATAGTTGTGGGTGGCGGCATCGGAAACGGGCTGGACCTGCTGATGCCATCAATTGCAGCGCGGCTGCAATGCAGTGCCATGCCCGCTTTTCGTGATGTGCCGGTGATCGGCGCGGGGCTCGGCGAGAATTCCGGGCTGGTCGGCGCAGCAGCGCTCGCCTTCTCGCCCGAGACGGTCTGAAATAGCGCAGCGAACCGCCGCCGGACCAACCGGCAGGGCGCGATCGAGGGGAGGATTTCGGCATGGCACGGCAGCAATCGCTGAAGGGCAAGGTGGCGCTCGTCACGGGCGCGAGTTCGGGTATCGGGCGGGCGCTGGCGCATGGCCTCGCCGCCGAGGGCGTCCGACTGGCGCTGGTCGGCCGTTCGGCAGAGCGGCTCGATCGGGTTGCAGGTGCGATTGATGGTGCGCACCTGGTGCTGCCCGCCGATCTTGCACAGCCGGACGAGGTCGACCGTGCTGCCGAAGCAATGCTCGCGCATTTCGGACACATCGACCTGCTCTTGCCCAATGCGGGCCTCTATATTCCGGGCGATGTCGCCGATGGCGACCCGGATGCGTGGGACCAGTTGCTCTCGGTCAACGTCAACTCGGTGTTCCGCCTCATTCGGGCGCTGCTGCCCAGCATGATTGCCCGAGGGCAGGGCGACATCGTGGTTACTTCATCGGTATCGGGGCACCAGGCCATACAATGGGAGCCCGTCTACTCGGCCTCGAAGCATGCAATTCAGGCATTCGTGCATGGACTGCGCCGTCAGCTCGGCCCCAAGAATATCCGCGTCGGGGCCGTTGCGCCGGGCGTGGTGCTCAACGAACTCTGGGGCTATTCCGACCCCGCCCGCATCGCAGAAAAGGTGGCTGCGCGAGAGGGGCTTACCTCCGAGGACGTGGCTGACGCTGTCCTGTTCATGCTTACCCGCCCGGCCAATGTCACCATCCGCGATCTCGTCATTCTGCCGCAGAACCAGGACATCTGACCGGGTGGCGCCCGGCACTGACTGCTGTTAGCTAAACCGGCCGACAAAGCTGCAACTCCCGGTAGGCAGGACCCGTTACTGCCGGCGCGTCAGAGGAGACCAACGACGATGGACAAGAGTTTTCCCATCACCCGGACGGATGCCGAGTGGCGCCAGCGCCTGAGCCCCGAGCAATATGCGGTGATGCGGCGGCACGGTACCGAAAGGCCCGGTAGCTGCGCGCTGCTGTTCGAGAAGCGCCCGGGTACCTTTCACTGTGCCGGGTGCGATACCCCGCTGTTCGAGGGCAAGGTGAAGTTCGAAAGCGGCACCGGCTGGCCCAGCTTCAACGATCCGCTGCCTGGCGCAGTGGAGGTTGAGGTCGACCGCAGCTACGGCATGGTGCGGACCGAAGTACACTGCGCCACCTGTGGCAGCCACCTGGGGCATGTCTTCGAGGATGGGCCGCCGCCGACCTTCCTGCGCTACTGCATAAACGGCATCGCCATGAGCTTCGTGCCCGCCTGAGCGTGCCGAGTGTCAATACTGGCGGACGCTGCGCCGGCGCCCGCCAGTTGCCTCAGGTGAGAAGTTCGACCGCGGCAAGCGACAGGGCTACGACGCCGAGCCCGATGGAACGTTCATCGGGCTGGTAGTCGGAGTTGTGCAGCCTGTCGTTACGACCCGGCTGCGACGCCCCGATGCCAAGCTGGAAGGCCGGAACCCTTTCGCCAACCAGGGCAAAATCCTCCGCACCGAGGGAAGCCTTGCCTTCGACCACGACATCGCCGAAATGCCGGCGGATTGCGGTCATTGTCGCATCGAGGATGCGCTGGTCGCTTACCAGCGACGGCACGCCGCGATCGTAGTGGATGTCGCAGGCGACGCGGAACGCGGCGGCGAGCCCCTGGCATTGGCGGCGCAGGGCCGCCTCCATCTGGTCGCGCGCCTCGGGGTGCTGCGTTCGGACAGTGCCGCGCAGGGTGCAGCTGTCAGGGATGATGTTGTGGGCATCGCCCGCCCGGATGGCACCTATAGTGAGGACCGCCGGGTGCATGGGGTCGACCTCGCGGGAGACGATGGTCTGCAGCTGCAGCACCAGATGCGCGGCCGCGACGATCGGGTCGACGGTCTGGTTGGGGTGCGCGGCATGGCCCGACAGGCCGCGGATGACAATATCGAAATCGTCCGACGAACCGTTGGCGATGCCGGGCACGAAGCTGAAGGTGCCGGTTGCTTCGTCCGGGTAGTTGTGGAAGCCGAGCGCCATGTCGACATTCTCAAGCACGCCCTCGGCGATCATCGCCGCTGCGCCGCTCTCCGCCGTTTCCTCGGCGGGCTGGAACATGAGGCGGACATTACCGGCCAGTTGCGGGGCGATTGCCTTGAGCACGGCTCCCACGCCGATCAGCGTCGAGGTGTGCAGGTCGTGCCCGCAGGCATGCATCCGGCCCTTGTAGGTGCTGGCGAAGGGCAGGCCAGTCTGCTCCTCTATCGGCAGGGCGTCCATGTCGGCGCGGATCAGGAGCGTCGGGCCGGGGCGACCGCCCGCTATGTCGGCCACGACACCGGTGCGGCCGATACCGGTGCGGTGCGTGATGCCGAGCCGGGTCAACTCCGCCGAGACGATGGCGCTGGTGCGGATTTCCTCGAAGGCGGTTTCAGGATGGGCATGGATATCGCGCCGAATGGCGACAAGGCGCGGCTCCTCCTCCCGTGCGATCTGCTCGATCCTGCCTGAGATGTCATTGAACATGCTCGTCATGCCGCATTCCTTGCGTGGCACTGTGGGCGCACTCGTAACGTCGTCCTTCGCGTTTGGCGAGGGGTGGGTGCAGGGGATGGCTGGACGCTTGGGCCTGAACTCACGACGGACGAAGTGATGGCGATCAGACGCGCCCGCCGGCCTTCGCGCCTCGGGTTTCGGGAAACTGGAAGCGGGCCGGC
>CAYPYV010000041.1:0-11952 GCA_964414845.1 uncultured Devosia sp.
CACAGGAACCACATTTGCATATGTGGTGCCTATGTGCAACCGGAAGAAAAAGACGTTATATTACAAGTACTTAGAACGCGCCGTGGCAGTGCTTGAACTTCTTGCCCGAGCCGCAGGGACACGGAGCATTGCGCGAAACCCCAACCAGCAGCGCCGGGTCGATCGGCTTCAGTTCCGGGCGGTCGGCCTCGGCGACCGCTCCTGCCCCACCCATGGCGGCCAGCACGGCTGCTGCCGCCTGCGCCGTCTTCGGTGTCGGAATGCCATCCTCGAGCTCGACCTCATTGAGGCCCGTGGCTGGATCGAGGTGAATCTCGCTCAGCCCATCCAGCGAAGGCTGGGGCTCGGGCTGCCGCACCTGGATTTCGATGTGGCTCAGCTGCGTCGTCACCAGTTCACGCAGGTTGGTGAGCAGGGCCTGGAACAGCTCATAGGCTTCCTGCTTGTACTCGTTCAGCGGGTCGCGCTGCGCAAGGCCGCGCCAGCCCACAACCTTGCTCAAATGGTCGAGTGTCACGAGGTGCTCGCGCCACAGCCCGTCGATTGACTGCAGCAGCACGGACTTCTCGATCTGCCGCATGATGTCGGGCGAGAACCGCGCGATCTTGGCCGCAGCCGCCTCGTCGGCAGCCTGCCGGATACGCTCCTTTACCACTTCGGGCTCGATGCCCTCTTCGTGAATCCACTCGGTCACCGGCACGTCGACATTGAGATAGGTCTTGGCCGCGGTCTGCAGCTCCTCGGCCTGCCACTGCTCGGGATAGGTGCGCTCCGGAATGAACCGGGTGATCAGCCCCTCCACCACCGAGTGGCGCATCTCGGTGATCGTCTCTTCGACATCCTCGGAGTCCATCAGTTCGAGACGCTCGGTGAAGATCGCCTTGCGCTGATCGTTCATCACGTCGTCGTACTTGAGGATGTTCTTGCGGATATCGAAGTTTCGCGCTTCCACCTTGGCCTGCGCGCGTTCGATCGCCTTGGTCACCCAGGGATGGGTGATGGATTCGCCCTGCTTCAGGCCCAGTTTGCTCAGCATGGAATCCATGCTGTCCACCGGGAAGATCCGCATGAGTTCATCCTGCAAGGAGAGGAAGAACTTCGAATGGCCCGGGTCGCCCTGGCGGCCCGAGCGACCGCGCAGCTGATTGTCGATGCGGCGGCTTTCGTGCCGCTCCGTGCCGATGACGTAGAGGCCGCCGGCGGCGAGCGCCTGCTGCTTGGCCACCGCGATCTCCGCCTTGATCTGCGCGATCTTCGCGTCGCGTTCGGCACCCTCGAGCCCCTGCGCCTCACGCTCTATGCGCATCTCGAGATTGCCGCCCAGCTGGATGTCCGTACCGCGGCCCGCCATGTTGGTGGCGATGGTCACCGCGCCCGGCACGCCGGCATCGGCGATGATGTGCGCTTCCTGTTCATGGTAGCGCGCATTCAGCACCGCGATGTTCTCGATGCCCTTCTTGCGCAGCAGGTCGGCCAGCATTTCCGAGCGTTCGATCGAGGTCGTGCCCACCAGCACGGGTTGGCCACGCTTGCGGCAATCAGCGATGAGTTCGGCGATCTCCTCGAACTTCTCGGCCGAGGTCCGGAAGATCGCGTCGTCTTCGTCCACACGCTGCACGGGTACGTTCGTCGGAATGGTGACGACGTTCAGCCCGTAGATATCGCCGAATTCCTCGGCTTCCGTCGCTGCCGTGCCGGTCATGCCGGCCAGCTTCTTGTACAGGCGGAAATAGTTCTGGAACGTGATCGAGGCGAGTGTCTGGTTCTCCGCCTGGATCTTCACATGTTCCTTGGCTTCCAGTGCCTGGTGCAGGCCTTCGGAGTAGCGCCGGCCAGGCATCATGCGGCCGGTGAACTCGTCGATGATCACCACTTCGTCGTTTCGGACGATGTAGTCCTTGTCCTTGGCGAACATCTTGTGGGCGCGCAGCGCCGAGTTGAGGTGGTGCACCAGCGCCACGTTCTCGACGTCGTAAAGCGATTCGCCCTTGAGCTGGCCGGCCTCTTCGAGCTGCGCCTCGAGCTTTTCGACGCCCTGGTCAGTGAAGGTCGCCGAGCGCTGCTTGAGGTCGATCTCGAAGTCGCCCTCCTCGAGCCCGGGGATCATCTTGTCGGCGAGCTCGTAGAGTGCCGAACGGTCCGCCGACGGACCGGAGATGATCAGGGGCGTGCGCGCCTCGTCGATCAGGATCGAGTCCACTTCGTCGACGATGCAGTAGTGGTGGCCACGCTGCACCATTTGCGCGCGGCTATACTTCATGTTGTCGCGCAGGTAGTCGAACCCGAACTCGTTGTTCGTGCCATAGGTGATGTCGCAGGCATAAGCGGCCTTGCGCTCGCTATCGTCGAGCCCATGCACGATGATCCCGGTAGAAAGCCCCAGGAACTTGTAGATCTGGCTCATCCAGGCGGCGTCGCGCCTTGCGAGGTAGTCGTTCACGGTCACGAGGTGCGCGCCCTTGCCTTCGAGCGCGTTTAGGTAGACCGGCAGCGTCGCCACCAGCGTCTTGCCTTCGCCGGTCCGCATTTCGGAGATCGAGCGGTTGTTGAGGACCATGCCGCCGATCAGCTGCACGTCGAAGTGCCGCATGCCCAGCACGCGCTTCGAGGCCTCGCGCACTGTCGCGAATGCCGGTTCCAGCACGCTGTCGAGCGGTCGCCCCTTGGCGATCTGCTCCTTGAACATTGCCGTGCGAGCCCGCAGCTCGTCGTCGCTGAGCTTGCTGACTTCGGCTTCCAGCGCGTTGATCGCCTGCACCCGCGGCTGGTACTTTTTCACCTGGCGATCATTGGCCGAACCGAAGATCGCCTTGGCGAGCGAAGCGAGAACCATTGCAATGTCCTTTGATGGGGCCGGGAAGGGCGCATTCTCGCCAGTTTGGTGCCCGGCAGGGCGGCGGGTCCTGTCCCGTCAACTCTCACTTTGAAGTGGTGCGACATGTAAGAGCGGGTGTTTTGCTTGTCAACGGAGCGGAAATGGGCGAAACCAGCCGCGCGACGGCCGGGGGCCCGTGCCAAGCAGAGGATTATCGACGAATGATCACCAAACTGAAGACCTTTGCCGGCGCCTTGATGCTCGGCTCCGCTCTGGCACTCGGCTCGATGGCAGCCCTGGCCGAGGACGCTGCCGCCCCCGCGGCAGATGCCGCTGCGACCCCTGCGGCGGATGCGGCCGCGCCCGCTGCTCCCGCCCAGCCCACTCCAGACACCGTGCTCGCCACCGTTGGCGGCAGCACCATCACTGAGGCTGACCTCAACTACGTCGCGGAGGACCTGCAGCAGCAGCTCCAGTCCGTCCCGCAGGACCAGCAGCGCGCGTTCCTTCTCAGCGTCCTCATCGACATGCGCCTCATGGCGAAGGCCGCCAAGGATGCCGGGCTCGACAAGTCGGCCGAATACAAGGCGCGTCTGACCTATCTCGAGGATCGCACGCTCCGTCGCGAGTTCTTCTCCAAGAACATCGCCAGTGCCGTTACCGAGGATGCCGTGAAGGCCGCCTACGACAAGTATGTCGCCGAGTACAAGCCCGTCGAGGAAGTGCATGCACGCCACATCCTCGTCGCTACCGAGGAAGAGGCCAAGGCCGTGAAGGCCGATCTCGATGCCGGCAAGCCCTTCGAGGTTGAGGCCATGGCCAAGACCACCGATCCCTCGGGCAAGCAGAATGGCGGCGATCTCGGCTTCTTCCAGAAGGGCCAGATGGTCCCGGAATTCGAGCAGGCCGCGTTCGCGATGCAGCCCGGCCAGGTGTCGGACCCGGTGAAGAGCCAGTTCGGCTGGCACATCATCAAGGTCGAGGAAAAGCGCATGACCAAGCCCGAGCCGATCGAGCAGCTGGCTCAGCAGCTCGGCCAGCAGGTGATGTTCGAGACTTATGACGCCGAGATGAAGAAGTTCAGGGAAGCAAATGTGGTCGAGATTCCCGATGCCGCACTCGCCGAGCAGGTCCGCCAGCAGACCGACGGCGGCGCGCAGTAAGCGTCTTGCCTGCATCCATCGTACTTGCAGCGGGGCCCTCGGGCCCCGTTGTCGTTTTTGCGTCGTCGCGAGGCGCTAGTCCCCGGTATCGGCAGGTCCGAAAGGCTTGCGAGTCGATCCGGCATCAGGCAAACGATGCCGCACATTCTTGAGGGAGTTGCGCACATGGCCCACCCGGTTTCGCCCCTGGCCCCGAAGTCCTATCCGGAGCTGCCCGAAGTCGCGGGCGTGCGCTTCGCCACCGCCGAAGCGGGCATCAAGTACAAGAACCGCACCGATGTTCTGCTGGTCGCGCTCGATCCCGGCACCACGGTCGCCGGCGTGCTCACCACCTCGAAATGCCCCTCCGCCGCTGTTGACTGGTGCCGCCAGAACCTGCCGGGGGGATCGGCCCGTGCCCTGCTCGTCAATTCCGGCAATGCCAATGCCTTCACCGGCAAGAAGGGCAAGGCAGCCGTGACGCTCTCAGCCGATATCGTCTCCAAGGCGCTGGGCATCGAGTCCAAGGATATCTTCCTCGCCTCCACCGGTGTCATCGGCGAGCCGCTGGCGGCCGAGAAATTCGCCGGCGTCACCACCTCGCTGGTCGAGCGCCTCGCGCCCGGGCCGTGGATGGATGCGGCCAAGGCCATCATGACGACCGACACCTATCCCAAGCTCGCGACCGCCACCGTCGAGTTCGATGGCGTGCCGGTGGTCATTTCCGGCATCGCCAAGGGCTCGGGCATGATCGCGCCGGATATGGCGACCATGCTGAGCTTCGTCTTCACCGATGCCCCGATTGCGGCGCCAGTGCTGCAGGCGCTGCTGAAGCCGGCCATCGACACCAGCTTCAATGCCGTCACGGTCGATAGCGATACCTCCACCTCCGACACCTGCCTGGTCTTTGCGACGGGCAAGGCAGGCATCCCGCCCATTGCCTCGCTCGATGATCCGCGCGCCCAAACCTTCGCCGCCGCCCTGTCCGACGTCCTCTCCGAACTCGCCATCCACGTCGTGCGTGATGGCGAAGGCGCCACCAAGATGGTCACCGTCACCGTGGAGGGGGCTGAAACCGATCGTTCCGCCTTCCGCATCGCCCAGTCCATCGCCAACTCGCCGCTGGTCAAGACTGCCATTGCGGGCGAGGATGCCAATTGGGGCCGCATCGTCATGGCCGTCGGCAAGGCCGGCGAGCCTGCCGACCGCGATCGCCTCGAGATCACCTTTGGCGACATTCGTGTCGCCACGGAAGGCGAGCGCGACTCCTCGTATGACGAGAAGGCGGTCAGCGCCTACATGAAGAACGAGGACATCGCCATCCGCGTCGGCCTCGGGCTCGGGTCGGGCACGGCCACGGTCTATACCTGCGACCTGACGCACGGCTACATCACCATCAACGGCGACTATCGGTCCTGATGATTCCACTGAGCATCAGCCTCATAGAGGCGGCGACGCTCACCGCGTGGCCAGCCATCCGGCAGGCCCATGACGGGCTGTGGCTGTGGCGCTACGCCAATGGCTATACCAAGCGCGCCAACTCTATCCATTGCCTCGATCCCTCCGATGGCGCCTATGCGCGCGAGCGGATCACCCGCATGGCCGAGCTCTCAGTGCGCCACTCCATCCCACCGGTGTTTCGGGTCACGCCGCTCACGGCGCCGCCGATCATTGTCCAGCTCGATCGCCTCGGCTGGGAGGAGTTCGAGCCTTCGCTCGTGATGGCGATGGAAAATCCTGCCGAGGATTTCGCGGTCGAGACGCCGGTCAAGTATTTCGACCCTACCGACCCCGAATGGTACAAGGCGCAGTCGATGATGGCGGGCTACGATGCGCCCACCATCGAGGCACTCCGCACCATTCTCGAACTCATCCCCTGCGAAACCTGTGGCGTCCTGGTCTACCACAAGGCTGGCCTGCCGGTCGCCGCGACCCTTGCCGCGGTCGCCTCGGGGATCGGCATCTACCTCAATGTCGTCACGCATCCGTCCGCCCGCGGCATGGGTTACGGCCGGGCCGCGATGAGCGCCGCCATCAACTGGGTGCGCTCGCGCGGCGCGCATCATTCCGCCCTGCAGGTGCTCGCCGGCAACGATCCGGCCATCCGGCTCTACAACTCGCTGGGGTTCGGCGAGGTCTATCCCTATGCTTACCGGCGCGCTCCGGGGTGGGCCCCTTCATGAGCCTGCTTCTGGTTGTCGCCTGTGCCCTGGTCGATGCCGATCGCCGCGTGCTGATTGCGCAGCGTCCGGCTGGTAAGTCGCTGGCAGGCATGTGGGAATTTCCAGGCGGCAAGCTCGAGCCCGGCGAGTCGCCCGAAGCCGCGCTGATCCGCGAGCTCGATGAGGAACTGGGCATTTCCACCAAGGCGGCATGCCTCGCACCGCTCAGCTTTGCCAGTCACAATTACGAAAGCTTTCATCTTCTGATGCCACTGTTCGTGTGTCGCAAGTGGCAAGGGACGCCCATTGCGCGGGAACACGCGGCACTCAAATGGGTCCGGCCGCAGGCCCTGCGTGACTATCCCATGCCACCCGCCGACGAGCCGCTGATCGCCCCCCTTTGCGATCTGCTCTGACCGGGAGGTGTCGCCGATGGCGATGATGAAGGCGTTCTTCGCCAACGAGGACGGCGCGACGGCCATCGAATACGGGCTGATCGCCACCCTTCTCGCCGTTGCGCTTATCGCGGCCTTTCTTTCCTTCGGCTCCAGTCTGGCCGGCTTGTTCAACTACGTGTCGAACCGCTCGGGCGCGGCCATGTCCGGCGGCTGACGGCCGACCTCAGCTCGTCTTCCCCAGCACGTCGCCGAGCCGCACCTTGGCGCTGCCCGGCTTCAGCGGCTTCTGCTGGCTCTCGTGCGGGGCCCAGCCCGATATCCAGACGATCTCGAGCGTCGCCCCCACCCGCCCATCGGGGTCCGCGAAGCGCTCGTGATAGGCGTTCGCCGCCGCCGCCACGAGGCTGCGCGTACCGAGCCGGCCGGGCCGCTCCCTCAGGGGGTTCTGCGCCCCGAATGCCTTGAGCTCGCGCATCAGCCTCAGCGCATCGCCGTAGCGCACGCGATGCGTCTCCACATCGGTCACCGGCAACGCAAACCCTGCTCGCTGCAACAGCCCCCCCGCATCCTTCAGCGGAATGAAGGGCGCCACCCGCGCATATGCGCCACCGGTGACTTCCTCGTCGGCCACCAGAAACGCCTGCCTCAGCTCGGTCAGGCTGTCGCCGCCGAGGAACGCCGCCATGAACAGCCCGTCGGGCCTGAGATGCGCTTTGGCGCGGGCGAGGAGGCCCGGCACGTCGTTCACCACCTGCAGGTCGAGCAGCGACACGATCAGGTCGTAATCGTCGGACGGCAATTCCAGCGCCTCGGGGTCGACCAGCGGCACCCCTGGGCTTTCGACGAGTGTCGCTACCCGCTCGAAGTCGAAGCGCCCGCTCGCCGACACGCCCTCGACCGGCAGGGTCCGGGCATCGGGCCCCATCACCAGCGCCTTGCCGAACGTACGGCTGATCGTCTGAAGCCGGGTTTCGAGGTCATCCCGCACCAGGGCGCTGACGAAATCACCGGCGTCGTCCTTGCGCCGCGTCAGGTGCCGCGCAATCCGGGCGCGGTCGAATATCTGCGGAGTAAGCGCTGGGGAAGCCATGGGCAAGCCGTTCGTTTCGTCCTAACCTCCGGGCTTATGGAGATGGGCGCGGGGCTTGTCAAAACCATGTCTCAAGCGGCAGGCCGCCTCGGCGCCGGCCTGCTCGATTTTGCCTGGCCGCCCACCTGCCTCGCCTGCGGGGCGCCGAATGCGCGGCATTCCGCCCTCTGCGCCCAATGCTTTGTCGCGCAGCGCCCCATTACCCGGCCCCTGTGCCCACGCCTTGGCATCCCGTTCGAGCGCGATCCGGGACCGGGCGCCATTTCCACCGCCGCCATGGTCGAGCCACCGCCCTTCCGTCGCGCCCGGGCGGCCCTCGTCTACAACGACATCGCCCGCAAGATCGTAGCGCGGATGAAATATGCCGATCACCCCGAGCTTGCCGGATATTGCGCCCGTCTCATGCACGCCGCCGGCGTTGAGTTCTGGCCGGACAAGCCCGTGCTTGTTCCGGTACCCATGCACCGGCTGCGCTTCTGGCGGCGGCACTTCAACCAGGCCCTCGAGATTGCGCGCGAGCTCTCCCGCCTTACCGGTTGTCCGGTCGAAACCGGCCTTGTACGGCGCGAACGCCCCACCCGCGCGCAGGTCGGCCTGACCGGGCTCGGCCGCCGCCGCAACCTGCAGGGCGCATTCGTGGCCGACAAGGCGCGGGCCCGGCGCTTCGGCGCCCGGCCCATCCTGCTCATCGACGATGTCGTCACCACCGGCGCCACCGCCCGTGCCGTGACGCTCGCCCTCAACCGCGCCGGGCTCGAGAATATCGATGTATTGAGCTTCGCCCGCGTTGTCGTTGGCGACGAGACGCCCATATAAGGCTGAAAGCCACCTAACCCGATGGACCCGCTCATGAAGAAGGTCGAAATCTACACCACCGCATGGTGCCCCTATTGCCACGCCGCCAAGGCGCTGCTCGAGGACAAGGGCGCCAAGTACGACGAAATCGACGCCTCCCATCCGGACGTTCGCAGCGTCATGACGTCCCGTGCCAATGGCCGCCGCACCGTGCCCCAGATCTTCATCGGCGCGACCCATGTGGGCGGTTATGACGACATGGCCGCGCTGGACCGCGCCGGCGGCCTCGATCCCCTCCTCGCGGACTGACCGAGACTGTCGCTTCTCATGCGCATTGCCGCCCTCCAGATGAACTCGGGCACCGAGCCCGGCCCCAATCTCGATCAGCTCGAGCGCCTTGCGCGCGACGCGGTGGGGCAGGGGGCAACCTATCTGCTGTCGCCAGAGGTCAGCATTGTCTTCGCCGAAAACCGCGATGGCCTTCGCGCAGTCGCCGGCCCCTGGGAAGGCAACCCGGCCATCGCCCGCGTCTCGGCGCTCGCTGCCGAGCTTGGTGTCCACCTGCATCTGGGTTCGCTCGCCGTAGCCCTGCCCGATGGGCGCTTCGCCAACCGCTCCGTGCTGTTTCGTCCCGATGGAACCATCGCGGCCACCTATGACAAGATCCATCTCTTCGATGCGACGCTGCCCGGTCTCCGCAACTACCGCGAAAGCGAAACCTATGCCGGTGGCGATAGGGCAGTGACGGCGCCCCTGGGCGCGGTGACCCTCGGCTTCACCATCTGCTACGATGTTCGCTTTCCGGCCCTGCATCGCGCCCTTGCCGAGGCCGGTGCCACGCTGCTTGCGGTTCCCGCGGCCTTTACCGTCCCCACCGGGGAGGCGCATTGGTCCGTGCTGCTGCGCGCCCGCGCCATCGAAACCGGGTCCTATGTCATCGCCGCCGCGCAGGCCGGCCAGCACCAGAACGGCCGCGCGACCTATGGGCACTCGATGGTCATCGATCCATGGGGCCGCGTGCTCGTCGAACTCGGCGGCGACGGTCCGGGCATAGCCATCGCCGATATTGACCCGGCTGCCGTGGCCGAAGCGCGCGGCAAGGTCCCCGCGCTGGACAATGCGCGGCCGTTTTCGCTATCCGTAAATGCTTGAGGCGCACTCTAGAGCGCTTTCAGGAAAAGTTGCATGACTTTTCCGGTTCGAAAGCGCGATAAAACAAACACTTAGATCGTTTCAGCGTTTCAACCGAAACGTGAAATGATCTAGACTTCGCGTCTCCAGGGAAGTCCGAGCGTGATCCACTACACCCTCTCATGTGATAGCCAGCACCGCTTCGATGGCTGGTTCAAGAATGCCGAAGCCTTCGACCAGCAGGTCGAACAGGGCATCGTCACATGCCCGGTCTGTGCCAGCGTCAAGGTCGAGAAGGCGCTGATGGCGCCTGCCATAGCCCGCTCGTCGGAAACCTCCATGCCTGTGGCCGCGCCCGATCCCGCGCAGGTCCGGGCCTTCATGCGCGCCATGCGCGAAAAGGTCATGGCAGAAGCCGACTATGTCGGTCCCCGCTTTGCCGAAGAGGCCCGCAAGATCCACTACAACGAAGCCGAGCAGCGCGGCATCTATGGCGAGGCGACAAGAGACGAGGTCACGAGCCTCCTCGACGAAGGGATCGAGTTCCTGCCGCTCCCGGATATCCCGGAAGAGCACAACTGAACCCGGCCTCGCTGCCCCGCGATTGATCTCGCGCAAGGCGTCCCGCTCACGCCTCTGACAGCCTCCAGCGAAACCGCAAGGAGGCGAGACATGCGTATTGCCCTGTTCGGCGCGACTGGTCGGGTCGGGCGGCTGGTACTCCAGAAAGCCCTGGACGAGGGTCATCTCGTCACCGCCTTGGTACGCGATGCCGCGCGCCTGCCTTCCCATTCCGGTGGCGTCACCATCATCGAAGGCGCGGTGGAGGACGGCGAGTCGGTACCCGCCACACTTGCAGGCGCCGAGTGCGCCATCGTCTGCCTGTCGGCCGGCCACGATACGCTCCATCATTTTGACGAGCATGCCCTCGGCACCATGGAGCGGCTGGGCCCGCACCGCATCGTCTCGATGGTCGGTGCCTCGGTCCGGCTTCCGGGCGATCCACAAGGCACCATGCTCGCCACCATGACGATGATCATGCGGCTCGCGCCGGGACACCTCCTGGCCGATGCCGAAGCGCATGCTGCCCGCCTCGCCGCCTCGGGCCTCGACTGGACGCTGGTGCGTTCCGCCAACCACAGGGATGGACCGGCGACGGGCCTTGTCCGTGCCGAGTCCGCTTTTGCCATGCGGCTCGACGCCCATATCACCCGAGCCGACCTCGCTGCCTTCCTGCTCGATTGCGCGACCAGCAATCGCTTCGTCTGCGCCGCCCCCATGGTCGAGAACGCCTGAGCGCGCCCCAGCGACTCGGGTCGTCAACTGCCCATCTGGGTCAGGTTGCCTTTGCCACGGCCATGCGCTCTATCATCGGTGTTTCCCGATATTTGGAGGACATGCATGTCCACTCCCGACGCTGCCCGTTCGGGCACATTCGCCATCGGCGGCGATCTCACCGTCAACCGCCTCGGCTTCGGCGCCATGCGCGTCACCGGCAAAGGCATCTGGGGCGAGCCCGAGCACCCGGCCGAGGCGAAGCGTACCCTCGCGCGCCTGCCCGATCTCAATATCAACTTCGTCGACACCGCCGAGTCCTATGGGCCCGAGGTCAGCGAACGGCTGATCGGCGAGGTGCTCGCGCCCTATGCCAAGGGCACCATCATCGCCACCAAGTCCGGCCTCACCCGCACCGGCCCCGACCGCTGGCTGCAGGTCGGCCGTCCGGAGTTCCTCGAGCAGGGCGTACACCTCAGCCTCCGCCGGCTGAAGCTCGAGCGGCTCGATCTCTGGCAACTGCACCGCATCGACGCCAAAGTGCCGCGCAACGAGCAGTTCGATGCGATTGCCGGCTTCCTCAAGTCGGGCCTCGTCCGCCATGCCGGCCTGTCCGAGGTCAGCGTCGAGGAAATCGAGGCCGCGCGGAAATACTTCCCCGTCGCCACCGTGCAGAACCTCTACAATGTCGCCAACCGCCAGTCCGAGGATGTGCTCGCCTATTGCGAAAAGCACGGCATCGGCTTCATCCCGTGGTTCCCACTCGCGGGCGGCGATCTGGTGAAATCGACCGCCTACCAGGCCATCTGTGCCAAGCACAATGCCAGCCCGAGCCAGATCGCGCTTGCCTGGGTGCTGAAGCGCTCGCCGGTCATGCTGCCCATCCCGGGCACCGGCAAGGTGAAGCACTTGGAGGAAAACACCGCCGCTGCGGATATCGAGCTCTCCGACGAGGATTTCGCGACACTCGATAGGCTCGGTCGGAAGTAAGGTTCCCGTCAGCGACCTCGTGGTTCGACAGGCTCGCCATGAGGTCGTAGGGCCACCGTGCTACTTCTCGCTAAGGCCTTGCGCTTCCTGCTGTCCTCATCCTGAGCTTCCTCATGGTGAGCCTGTCGAACCACGAAGGACGAGGACAGCCGGC
>CAYPYV010000041.1:12052-20800 GCA_964414845.1 uncultured Devosia sp.
GGCTTTTCCGCCAGCTGCATATAGTTGATGCCGGTATCGCGGCTCTGCCGCCACTCGTCTGCCAGGGGGTGGAATACCACGCCCACCGTCTCGCGCACCTTGAGCCCGTTGCGGCGCGCCAGCGTCGCCACTTCGTCGGGCGTCAGGAACTTCCTGAAATCATGGGTGCCCTTGGGCAGCCACTTGAGCACCCGCTCTGCACCGACCACCGCCAGCGCATAGGCGCGCGGCGTGCGGTTGATTGTGGCTGTCAGCAGCAACCCACCCGGACGCACCAGCTTTGCGCAGGTCTCCATGTAGAGCGGCACATTGTCGACATGCTCGATCACTTCCATGCTGAGCACGATGTCGAATGTCTCACCCGTCGCTGCGACGTCCTCGGCCGTCGTCACGCGATAGTCGATCGCCAGCGCGGACTGCTCAGCGTGCAGGCGCGCAATCGCCACATTCCTTTCCGACGGATCGATGCCGACGACATGCGCCCCCAGTCGAGTCAGCGGCTCGGACAGCAGGCCACCGCCGCTGCCGATATCGAGGATGCGCAAACCATCCAGCGGGCGGATATTGCCGCCATCGAGCCCGAACTGCCGGATAGCGTTGTCGCGGATATAGGCAAGCCGAACCGGGTTGATGCGGTGCAGCGGCTTGAACTTGCCCGCCGGGTCCCACCAGGCTTCCGCCATCGCGGTGAACTTGGCGACTTCGTCGGTGTTGATCGTCGTGGTCGACATGTCGATGCTCATGCTTCCTTATCGACGCCGGCGGTGGCCGAGGCAAGGCGCGCTTTGCCGCGCATCGGGCTTAGCGGGTGCTCATGCCCTCAGATCAGACCATTCCGGATGGCGCCGAAACTGCAGCTCTACATAGGAGCATAAGGGCTCGATCCGGTTCCCCTCGGCACGCGCATCGGCGATCAGCCGTTTCACCAGTTGTTCGGCTATGCCCTTGCCGCGAAACGCGGGCGGCACCAGCGTATGGTCCGCCACCAGTACCGCGCCCTGCCGCTGATAGGTCAGTTCCGCTTCGAGGCCGTCGAGCAACACGACATAGCGGCCATGTCCACCCTGATCTTCGCGCGTCACCTCGATTGCGTTCATGGCTCAGTGTCCCGTTTCTGCCGCGCCCCAGCGAGCCTGCAGCGAGCGTCCGAAGCTACCCATGAACGGCGCAAAGAACAGAACGATCCGCTTGAAATAGTGCACCACGAGGAACAGCGCCACGAGCACCAGCGTGCCGACGATGATCACCATCTCGAGGCTCAGCCCCATCGATTTGAGCCAGGCCGAGACCAGCATGCCCGGAATGATATGCGCGGCCGCCCAGGCAAAGGCCGAGGTGACATTGATCACCGAGAACTTGCGGTAATCCATGCCGAACATGCCGGCAATGCCCGGAACCACGGCCTTCACGCCGGGGATGAACCGCCCGATGAACACCGACTTGCCGCCATGCTTGCCGAAGAACAATTCGCCCTTCTCGATCAGCGGCAGGTAGTTGCGGAACGGCCAGATGGTCTTGATCCGGTCCTTGAGCCAGAACCCCATAGTGTAGCTGATCGCATCGCCGATCACCGCGCCCAGCACCGCCGCGAGATAGACCTCCCAGAACGGCAGCTTGCCTTCCGCGATGATGCCGCCGGCCAGCAGCAGCACCGGCGTCGATGGCACCAGCAGCCCCAGTATGAACACGGCTTCCCCGATGGCGACGGCGAAGATGAACCAGAAGCTCAGCCAGAAATTGTCGGAAACCCCCTGCAGCAGCGCTTCGAGCCAGCCGGAGAATTGATGGAGTAGGTCGAACATTGAGATCCTGATGTTGGTCCCCGGGTCTGCGCCCGAGGCCACCCGTGGGAAACTGTCATGTTCGGCGCCCGCCCGCCAGTGGCAAGCTCATGGCGCTCTGTGTGGCTATTTGACGGTACGGCAATGAACTTGGCGTGAATGCGACTTTCGGTCCGGCCGTTGACTTTACGACGCCCCATCGGGTCCACTCCTTGGGTTTCGTTATTCGGAGATGTCCATGAGCCTGCCCATCCATCACATGATCGCCGCCGGCCCCCGTCCGGTCGCGCCCTTCAGCCACGCGGTCGAAGCCGATGGGTGGGTCTTCATCACCGGCCAGATGCCAACCGATCCGGCCGCGCCCGACGCGCCACTTCCCGCTGGCGTCGAGGCGCAGACCATCCGCGTCGTCGAAAACCTGAAGGTGGTGCTGGGCGGCCTCGGTCTCGGGCTGGAGCATGTCACCATGGCCCGAATCTATCTCACCCAGTTCGAGCGCGACTATGCGGCGCTCAACAAGCTCTGGCCGAGCTTTTTCGAGCCCGGCAAGCTCCCCGCCCGCACCACGGTCGGCGTCACCGCGCTGGCCGTCGGCGCCCTGGTCGAGATCGATTTCGTCGCCCGACGGCCGTGAGCTTGTCCGCAAAGCCTACCTCCGCGCGATGTCATCCCGGCGCAGGCCGGGACCCATCCTGAGGTTTCTCCGCGTCCGGAGGCGGGTGGTGCTACATCCCCGCGACAACCCTCGCCACCCCAATCCCCGCCGCCACAAGCACCACCAGCGGCGGCGGCACTTTCTTCCACAGCGCCAGGAACGCCGCGACGGCAATCACGCCATCCGTCGGCCCGAACACCGCCGAGGTGAATACCGGCCTAATGAGTGTCGCGAGCAATAGTCCCACCACTGCCGCATTGGCGAAGTCGAGCCCGGCCCGCGCCCGCTTGTTCTGCTTGAGGCTGTCCCAGATCGGCAGGCCGCCGAACACCAGGAGGAAGCTCGGCAGGTAGATTGCCCCGAGCGCCAGCGCTGCGCCGGCGATGCCATTCACCGGGGGATTGAGCAGTGCCCCCGCATAGGCGGCGAACGAAAACAGCGGGCCTGGTACCGCCTGCGCTGCGCCATAGCCGGCAAGGAACAACTCGGGTCCAATCAGCCCCGGCCGCACCAGTTCCTGCTCGAGCAGCGGCAGCACCACATGCCCGCCCCCGAAAACCAGCGATCCGGTACGGTAGAATTTCTCGGTTGCCACCAGCCATGCATTGCCGCCCAGCGCCAGCAGCGGCAAAACAACGAGCAGCAATGCGAACAATCCGAGCGGCAGCGCCGCCCGCCACTCGAGCCGGATCGGCACTGCCTCTGCTCGCGGGGCACGCAGCCATCCGAGGCCACCGAACCCGACGATCAGGGCGAGCGGCAGGAACGGATTCGGCGAGGCGAGCGCCAAAACGGCCGCCATCGCCAGTACGACGCGCCGGTTCCAGTCCGGCGCGAGGCTTCGCCCCATTGCCCATACCGCCTGCGCCACCACCGCAAGCGCCGCGAGCTTCAGCCCATGCAGCGCGCCCGCGACCCATGGCCCGTCGAGTGCCACCGCGCCCCAGGCAAATCCAAGCATCAGCAGCGCCGATGGCAGGGTGAAGCCGGCGAAGGCCGCGAACGCTCCGGCCAGTCCTGCTCGCTGCTTGCCGATGGCGATGCCGACCTGGCTCGAAGCCGGACCGGGCAGGAACTGGCAAAGCGCCACGAGGTCGGCATAGTCCGTCTCGCTCATCCATCGCCGGTTCGTCACGAACTCTGTGCGGAAATAGCCCAGATGCGCAACCGGACCGCCGAAACTCGTGAGGCCGAGCCTGAGGAAGATCGCGAAGACCTCGCCCGCGCTCCCCGCATTCCTGTCCGTCATGCCGCCATCCGCCCCTTGCGTCTCGCTCTGTCTTCCCTCGTCGCACACGACGTCACAATCAAGCCTCGTAATCCTGCCTGCTACTTTGGCGTCTACGACTGACATGCTAGTTGCCAAATAGTTCGGGGCGTGTTCCTCTTTCTTTGCCACAACAAATTCCTCGATCGTCGACGGGTCTGCCGACGATGAAGGAACGGCACCTTGAGGGAGGAACATCATGAAGCACGCAGTGATTCTGGGCAGCCTTGCGCTCGCCCTTATGTCCGGCTCGGCCTTTGCCGATACGTCGGGCAAGAAGATCGCCCTGTCGAACAATTATGCCGGCAATTCGTGGCGTCAGGCCATGCTGCAGAGCTGGGACAAGGTCACCAAGGAGGCCGTCGCGAGCGGTATCGTGGCCGCCGCCGACCCCTTCACCACCGCCGAAAACCAGGCGACCGAGCAGGCTGCTCAGATCCAGAACCTGATCCTTCAGGGCTATGACGCAATCGTCGTCAATGCCGCCTCTCCCACCGCCATCAACGGCGCCATCAAGGAAGCCTGCGACGCCGGCATCATCGTCGTCTCCTTCGACGGTATCGTCGACGAACCCTGCGCCTGGCGCATCGCGGTGGATTTCGCCGCCATGGGCAAGTCCGAGATCGATTACCTGAAGACCGCGCTGCCGAACGGCGGCAAGCTGCTCGAAATCCGCGGCCTCGCCGGCGTCTTCGTCGATGACGAAATCTCCAAGGGCATCCACGAAGGCGTCAAGGAGAACCCGCAATTCGAGATCGTCGGCTCCGTTCATGGCGATTGGGCGCAGGACGTGGCGCAGAAGGCCGTTGCCGGCATCCTGCCCTCGCTGCCGCCCGATATCGTTGGCGTCGTTACCCAGGGCGGTGATGGTTATGGCGCCGCTCAGGCCTTCGCCGCCGCCGGTCGCCCGACCCCGGTCATCATCATGGGCAACCGCCAGGATGAGCTTGCCTGGTGGAAGGAGCAGAAGGACGCCAATGGCTACAAGACCATGTCGGTCTCCATTGCGCCCGGCGTCTCGACCCTCGCGTTCTGGGTTGCCCAGCAGATCCTCGACGGCAAGGATGTCCCGAAGGACCTGATCGTGCCGTTCCTGCGCATCGATCAGGATACGCTCGAGGCCAATCTCGCCGCCACCCCGACCGGCGGCGTCGCCAATGTCGAGTACAGCCAGGCCGATGCCATCGCGGTCATTGAAGGCAAGTGATCCTGACCGATAGGGCACGCGCGGGATGACTGCGACCACGACCGAACCGGTCATCTCCGTGAACGGCGCCAGGAAGTCCTTTGGCGCCGTTCGGGCCCTCGACGGGGTAGATTTCGCCATCCGCCCCGGCGAGTGCATCGGGCTTGTCGGCCACAACGGCGCCGGCAAGTCCACTCTCGTGTCGATCCTCAATGGCGGGCTTGCGCCGGACGAGGGAGCGATCATGCTCAGCGGTCAGTCCGCCACCCGCTATTCCATCGCTCAGGCGCGCGCCATCGGGCTCCGCTGCGTCTTTCAGGAGCTTTCGCTCTGCCCAAATCTCACCGTCGTTGAGAATACCCGCGTCGCGCATCGCGATCTCGGCGGCTTCGGCTGGCGGGGCAGGGCGCGGAGGCTCATCCGGGCAAAGCTCGACGAAATCTTCCCCGGCCACGGCATCGATGTCGATCGCAGCATTTCGAGCTTCACCATCGCCGAGCGCCAGATGGTCGAGATCGCCACCGCCTTCACCGCCGCCGGTTCCACCCCGAGCCTCGTCATTCTCGATGAGCCGACCTCGAGCCTCGACGCCGGGCTCGCCGGGCAATTGCTCGCCTATATCCGCCGCTTCACCGCAGCGGGCGGCGCCATCGTGCTCATCTCGCATATCCTCGGCGAAATCCTCTCCGCCTCCACCCGCATCGTGGTGATGAAGGACGGGAAGGTTGTCGCCGAGCGCCCCGCCGCCGATTTCTCCATCGAGACGCTCGTTGGCGCCATGGGCAGCGTCGTCCGCGCTCGCGAGGGCAGGGGCCCTGCTGCTGCCGCCGCCGGGGCCCCGGTCCTCACCCGCGCCGCCCGCCATGGTGCCGGCCGCGAGTTTCGCGCCTACCAGGGCGAACTCGTCGGTCTCGCAGGCCTTGGTGGCCACGGCCAGACCGAGATGCTCGTCGATCTCTACATGGGCGAAACCAATGCCTGGTTGCCACGTCGCGATGCCTCTGTCGCCTTCGTGGCCGGCGATCGCGCCGAAGATGGCAATTTCCCGCTCTGGTCCATCCTGCGGAACATGACGCTCACGCTCCTGCCGCAACTCACCCGGCTCGGCCTGGTCGACGGCACGCGCGAGGCTGCGATTGCGGCCGACTGGCGGCAGCGCATCGAGGTGCGCACGGGGGATATGGCCAACCCAATTCTTTCCCTCTCGGGCGGCAACCAGCAGAAGGTGCTCTTCGCCCGTGCGCTCGCCTCCAGCGCGCCCGTGGTGCTGATGGATGACCCGATGCGCGGCGTCGATATCGGCACCAAGCAGGAAGTCTATGCCATGCTCCGCGCCGAGGCGCAGAAGGGGCGCACCTTCGTCTGGTACTCGACCGAGATGGACGAGATCTGCCAGTGCGACCGCGTCTATGTGTTCCGCGAAGGCGCGATCGTCGCCGAGCTCGCGGGCGCCGAGATCACCGAGGACAGCATCCTCGCCGCATCCTTCGCCGAGGCCGCCGCATGAACTTCCTGACGCCCGATCGGCTGCGCCTCCTCGTTCCCGCGCTCTCGCTCGCCGTGCTCCTGGGCGCGGTCTTCTGGCTGCAGCCGCGCACCATGAGCTATACCGGGCTCAACCTGTTGTTCAATCTTGCCGTCCCCATCGCGCTCGCCACGATCGCGCAGATGTTCGTGATGATGGTCAACGATCTCGACCTCTCGATGGGCACCTTTGTCAGCTTCGTCGCCTGCATAACTGCCACCTGGGTGCAGTCCGATCCGCTCCTCGGCTATGGTGCGCTGCTCCTCTGCATCGCCGCCTATTCGGCCATCGGGGTCGTCATCTACGTCCGGCAATTGCCTGCCATCGTCGTCACGCTCGGCATGAGCTTTGTCTGGGGCGGCCTCGCCGTGTTGCTCCTGCCGGCGCCCGGCGGCACGGCGCCCGACTGGATTCGCGCCATGATGACGGCAAAGCCGCCCTTCATACCCATGGCCATTGTCGCGAGCATATTGATCGCCGTCGTCACGCATTGGCTGGTGATGCGCTCGAGCCTGGGCGTCCTCCTCCGCGGCGTCGGCGGTAACGAGAAGACCGTGCGCCGCGCCGGCTGGTCCGTGCTCAGTGCCCGCGCCATCGCCTATGCTCTTGCAGGCTTCTTCGCCGTGCTCGCCGGCATGACTTTGGTCGGCCTCACCACCTCGGCCGACGCCAATATCGCGCTGCGCTACACGCTGCTTTCCATCGCCGGCGTCATCCTGGGCGGTGGCGAATTCGTCGGCGGCCGCGTCTCGCCCATCGGCGCCGTCATCGGCGCACTCACGCTGACGCTTGCTGCCTCGTTCCTGTCCTTCCTCAAGATTTCGCCCGACTGGCAGATCGGCGCGCAGGGCCTCATCCTGATCATCGTTCTCGCGGTGCGCCTTGCGCTGAACCGCCGCGAAAAGCGGAGGGCCTGACCCAGATGGCCGCGCTCCGTCAGCTGTTTGCAAGACCCTGGATCTGGTCCTTCGTCGCCGCCTTCGGCACCTGGCTCGTCACCATCCTCTTCACCGGTGGGGCATCGACGCTGGGCCTCAGTCAGGCGGCGCTCACTTTTGCTGCCTTCTCCATCATCGTGGGGCTGGGGCAGATGTTCGTGGTCACCCTCGGGCCCGGCAATGTCGATCTCTCCATCCCGGCCAGCATGACGCTTGCCGGCACGCTGGCGCTCAAGGTCATGGATACGCAGGATGGCGCCATCCTCCTGGGCCTGCTCGTCACGCTGGGGGTCGGCATCGGCATTGGCATTGGCAACTACGCGCTCATCAAGCTGCTGCGCATCCCGCCGATCATCGCCACCCTCTCATCGAGCTTCATCGTCCAGTCGATCGCGATTTCCACCAATCGCGGCATCCGCATCAAGCCGCCGCCAGTGCTCGCCGAATTCTCCACCGCATCCCTCCTGGGCATTCCCAATGTCGCCTGGCTCGCGCTCGCCATCTCGGCCGTAGCCTGGGTGCTGCTCGAAAAAGGCCTGTTCGGCCGCTGGGTCTCCGCCATTGGACAGAACATGCGTGCCGCCCGCCTCGCCGGCATTCCGGTCGATGGCGTGCGCTTTCTCACCTATGTGCTCTGCGCCGTGCTGGCTGCCATCGCGGGGTTCCTGCTGAGTTGCTTCTCCGGCGGCGCGGCACTCAACATGGGGTCGGAATATCTGCTCACCTCCATCGCCGTCGTCGTCATCGGCGGCACCGCGGTGGCGGGCGGTTTTGCCAACGTCCCCGGCATCTGGGGCGCCTCACTGTTCCTGTTTCTCGTGGTGTCCATGCTCAACACCTATGGCGCCAGCGCCGGCGTCCGCATGGTGCTCACCGGGTTCATCATCATCGCGGTGATCATTGCCGCGAGCCGCAAGACGGTGCGGTAAGGCGCCTGTGCGCCTCGTGGTTCGACAAGCTCACCATGAGGCGCGGGTAGCACCCCACCCCCTCCAACCTCATCCTGAGCCTGTCGAAGGGCGAGGGCGGGTCGCGCCGTTCCCAACCTCATGCTGAGCCTGTCGAAGCACGAGGTTGGAGCAAGCAATGAAAAAGGGCCCCGCGAGGGGCCCTTCGAACTCTCAATCCTCTGCCAAACTCAGGCGCTGTAAGCGACCGTGGTCTGCTGCTGCTGGCCGAGGCCCTCGATGCCCAGCTTCATGGTCTGGCCCGGCTTCAACCAGATCGGCTCGGGCTTCTGGCCCATGCCCACGCCCGGCGGCGTGCCGGTCGAGATCACGTCGCCCGGCTGCAGGCTCATGAACTGGCTGATATAGTGCACCAGGTGCGCGACGCCGAAGATCATCGTCTTGGTCGAGCCGTCCTGATAGCGCTTGCCGTCGACTTCGAGCCACAT
>CAYPYV010000042.1:0-13122 GCA_964414845.1 uncultured Devosia sp.
TCCTCGACGAAACCGATTCTGGCCTCGATATCGACGCGCTGCAGGTGGTGTCGAATGGCGTGAATGCGCTCCGCGACGGCGAGCGCGCCATGTTGGTCATCACCCACTATCAGCGGCTGCTCAACCACATCGTGCCCGACGTGGTGCATGTGTTCTCCGATGGCCGCGTTGTCGAATCCGGCGGTAAGGAACTGGCGCTGCAGCTTGAAGCCAAGGGCTATGCCGATTTCGACAGCGCAGCGGCATAAGGGGAACCGGCCATGAACGCTATTGTGCGGCTGGGTCCAGCCGAACTCAAGCTCATCGAGCAGTTGAGGGGTCTTGGCGCCCATGCAGAGGCCGAGCGGCTCACTGCTGCGGGACTGCCGACGCGGCGGGTGGAGACCTATCACTATACCGATCTCAAGGCGCTGCTGCGCTCCGTGCCGGAACTGGGCACCGCTGGCGGGACAGAGGCGACGCATTTTGATGTTCCAGGCGCGTGGCGCATCGCAATCGTCAACGGCGCGGTCGGTGCGCTCACCGGCGCTCCGCATGGGGTGGCGGCCGGCACCGTGTCGGGCGGCGTGCTCACCGAGCGCGACGATGTGCTGGTTCGGCTCAACTCTGCGTTGACGCGGCAGTCGCTGTCGCTGGAGATATCGGGCGACGTCGAGGGCCCACTGGTCATCGACCGGCAGTTCGCAGGTGATGCGGCGCATGTCGCCACGGGCGCAAAGATCTTTGTCGCTGATGGTGCCAAGGTGACCATCGTCGAAGTCTATTCGGGCACCGACGCGGCGCATCTGGGCAATCATGCCACCTACCTGGCGATAGGTAGGGCTGCCGAGGTCACCCACATAACGCTCAACCTGATGGGCAAGTCGGCGACACATTTTGCCACCAACGAGTACCATATCGCCGAACAAGGCTCGCTCCGTACGCTGGTGCTGCAGGCGGGCGCTGCAGTGAGCCGCACGCATCTGTTCCCGCGCTACGAGGGACGAGACGCCTATGCCGATATCACCGGCCTCAGCCTTGTCGGCGACGGGCAGCATGCGGATCTCACGATGGACGCGCAGCACGCCGTGCCGCACACCTCGTCGAAGCCGCTGTTCAAGTCTATCGCGCGTGGTCGTTCGAAGGCTGTCGTGCAGGGGCGGCTCGTGGTCGCCCGTGATGCGCAGAAGACCGATGCCAAGCTGATGGCCCAGGGGCTGATGCTGTCGGATGAAGCGGAAATCCTCACCAAGCCCGAACTCGAGATTTATGCCGACGACGTTGTCTGCGGCCATGGCTCGACCTGCGGCCGGCTCGATGACGATCACCTGTTCTATCTGATGGCTCGTGGCATCGACAAAGCCACGGCTGAGACGATGCTGGTGCGTGCCTTCCTCGCCGAACTCATCGATCCGATAGAAGACGAGGCCCTGAACACGGCGCTGAATGCTGTCATCGACGGGTGGCTACAAAGCGCTTGAGCGTGGGGCACTGATACTACCGGACAGCGTCGTTCGACATGCTCGGAATGAGGTACCCAGACTTCCAACAGCCCCATGGTGAGCTTATCGAACCACGAGGGCGGAGATGTGCAGGTTCATGACCATCGACCTCGCGAAAGTGCGCGCCGACTTCCCGATCCTTGCCGAGCCGATCCACGGCAAGCGATTGGTCTACCTGGATTCGGGCGCCTCGGCGCAGAAGCCCAATGCCGTGCTGGACAAGATGGATTGGGCGCACAAGCATGCCTATGCCAATGTGCACCGTGGCCTGCATACGCTCGCCAACCGAGCGACGGAGGCATACGAAGATGGACGAGCGGCGACGCGCAGGTTTCTGAATGCGGCACGCATAGAGGAAGTCATCTTCACCCGTTCGGCGACCGAGGCAATCAATCTCGTAGCCTCTTCTTTTGCCGGTCCGCGGATCGGGGAGGGCGACGAGATCGTCCTCACGATGATGGAACATCATTCCAACATCGTCCCGTGGCACTTCCATCGCGAGCGGAAGGGGGCGGTGCTGAAGTGGGTCGACGTTCGCGATGATGGCAGCTTTGATCTGGATGCGTTCGAGCGCGCCCTGTCGCCGCGGACCCGCATGGTTGCGGTTACGCATATGTCCAACGTGCTCGGC
Source organism: uncultured Devosia sp. (assembly GCA_964414845.1). Classification (GTDB taxonomy): domain Bacteria; phylum Pseudomonadota; class Alphaproteobacteria; order Rhizobiales; family Devosiaceae; genus Devosia_A. Next base: position 2,113 of record CAYPYV010000042.1, read on the forward strand.
ACCGTGACACCTCTCCAAGAGGTTATCGAGATCGCTCACGCGCGTGGCATTCCTGTGCTGGTCGATGGCAGCCAGGGCGTGGTGCATCTCGACGTCGATGTGCAGAAGCTCGGGGTAGATTTCTATGTCTTCACCGGCCACAAGCTTTACGGACCGACCGGCATCGGCGTGCTTTATGGCAAGTATGATCTGCTGGCCGAGATGCAGCCCTACCAGGGCGGCGGCGAGATGATCGACATCGTCACCACCGACAATGTCACCTACAACACGCCGCCGCATCGTTTCGAGGCCGGAACGCCTCCCATCGTGCAGGCCATCGGGCTCGGCGCCGCCATCGACTATGTCGAGGATGTCGGTCGCGAGGCCGCGCGCGCCCATGAGGCTGAACTCACCGCCTATGCACTTGAGCGGCTCGGCCGGATCAATTCCTTGCGCCTCATCGGCACGGCGCCCGGCAAGGGCGGCATCTTCTCGTTCGAAATCGCTGGCGCCCATGCCCATGACGTGGCGACCATCCTCGACCGATACGGCATCGCGGTTCGCGCCGGCACGCATTGCGCCATGCCGTTGCTCAAGCGTTTCGGCGTCACCTCTACCTGTCGCGCGTCCTTCGGCCTATATACCGGCAAGGACGATATTGATGCCCTTGTCGAAGGCATCGAGAAGGCACGGACGTTTTTTGCCTGAAGGGTTGCGAAGATGAGTGAAGCTACCGATCCCGTTGCCGAAGTTGCCGCTGCTGTCCCCGACGCAGGCTCGGCGGACGCACCCCGGATAACGCCCAATGTCGGCAGCGCCATTCCGCCCGACGAGGTAGAGCGCCTGACCCGTGACCTGATCGGTGTCCTGAAGACGGTTTACGATCCGGAGATTCCCGTCGACATTTACGAGTTGGGGCTGATCTATCGTGTCGATCTCGACGACGATCGGAACCTTACCATCGACATGACGCTGACGGCGCCCGGTTGCCCGGTGGCCGGTGAAATGCCGGGCTGGGTGGAAAACGCGGCGCGTTCGGTTGAGGGCATCCAGGATGTGACCGTGAACATGGTCTATGATCCGCCGTGGGATGCGTCGCGGATGAGCGAGGAAGCCCAGGTCGCGCTCAACTGGTGGTAACCCGTCCCGAAGCGCCCTATATTGGCAGCACTGCCACGAGGTTTGCCATGCCGCTGAAGATCATGAGCCTGACTGATGCCGCCGCCGAGCGCATCAAGGAGATCATCGCCGAAAGCGACAAGCCGGTCGCTGGTGTCCGCGTCGGCATCAAGAATGCCGGCTGCGCCGGGCAGGCCTATACGCTCGACTACGTCGCCGAGGCCGTAAAGGGCGACGACCATGTGGCCGACAAGGGCGTCGATGTGTATGTCGAGCCCAAGGCAACGCTGTTTCTGCTCGGCACCGTGATGGACTTCGAGGAGGATATTCTCAAGTCCGGCTTCACCTTCAAGAACCCGAACCAGACCGGTGCCTGTGGTTGCGGCGAAAGCGTGCAGTTGAAGCCGGCAGACCTGAAGGCGTTGGCCGAAGCACGCAGTTCCGGCGCGACCGCTGCCTGATCGCACCGGTATTGACGCTCAAATTGCCGACGGTCGGCGATCAATCCAGCCTGTGGCTCTCTCCACCGCGGCCCCGAATGACAACAGTTTTTGTTCGCCGCGCATCGGTCCCACGACTTGAAGCCCAAAAGGCATGCCGGACGCGGTGAAGCCACCCGGCATGGCCAGAATTGGATGTCCCGTCATTGTCAGCCGGCAGGCGAGCCTCTGCCACTTGAAATAGCGATCGAAGACGGTGCCATCGATTTCGCTTACCCACTCCACTTCGACCGGAGGCGCCGTGACAGGCGTAGCCGGTGTGATGAACAGGTCGTAGTCCTGAAGCAGCGCCGCGGTGCGGCGGAAGATCTTCGTCCGCTCGCGAATGCCGAAGGCCAGCTCAACAGGATCAGTCGTAGATCCTTGCTTGATGTTGCGGACGTAGTCCGGGCGGAACAGTTCAGGATTTGACCGCACCTCATCCGGCGAGTCCGTGAAGAACCCAAACATCTCAATCACCTCCCAGGCGCGATCGGCCGTCGAGAGATCGAGTTCGACATCGTCGATCTGGCAACCGAGCCCGGCCAACACCGCCCTCGCTTGGGCATAAGCCGCGCGGATTTCGGGCGAAATTGGCAGCCCGTCTGCATCCTTGCTCCAGGCGATGCGCACCTTGCTGAGATCGACCTCCGCCAGCTTCAGCAATTGCAGCGGATCGCGCTCCAGCGTGATCGGCCCGTCCGAGACGGGGCCGGACATGGCCGCGAGCAGGAGTGCGGCATCCTGCGACGAGCGCGCCATGGGCCCAACCACCGCATGCGGTGTCCAGCCGTCGCCAAGTGCCTCGAACGGCACGCGACCGGGTGTGGTCCTGAGTCCGACGATGTTGCAGAAGGATGCTGGGTATCGGATGGAGCCGCCGCTGTCGCTACCGTCGGCGATTGGGACCAGCCCTGCCGCAACCGCAGCACCGGCTCCGCTCGAGCCACCGCCATGTTTCGATAGGTCCCACGGGTTTCGGGTAGTTCCAAAGACCCCGTTGAATGTCAGTGTGCCAACGCCGAGCTCCGGCGTGTTCGTTTTGCCGATGATCAGTGCGCCCGCCTCGCGAAGCTTGGCCACGAATCTTGCGTCCTTCTTGGCGGGGGGGCGGTTCGCGAAAGCCCGCGAGCCGCGACTGGTCGGCAGTCCGGCGACGTCGTTCAAGTCCTTTACAGCGGTGGGAAGGCCATGCAGCAAGCCAGCCTCTTCATCAGCAGCGAGCCTAGCGTCTGCCGCCTCGGCCATTGCCAGAGCCTGGCTCTCGGGCACCATCGACACGATGGCGTTGAGCTTGGGGTTCGCCTCCTCGATGCGTCCGAGAAATGCCTTCATCACCTCGACGGCTGAAATCTCCTTGCGGGCAAGAAGGCCGGCAAGATTGGAGGCACTGCGGTAGTGGAGCGGGGTGTCGGACATGGGCAAACCGGAAATCTAGACCAGCGGTGGCAGGATGGCGCACCGCAGTCAGATTGGCATCGCTTCGATCTGCATACAATACGTCGACAACTGCGCATGCCCTATGCGCGCGCTCTGCATGCCTTGGCATTAGGCAAGGTGTCTGGCTTGCGTTTCCTGGCTCCAGATGGCAGTTGCAAGCCATCATGACCCACGCTTCTCCGCCTCTTCGCATCGTCCCGTCCCGCCATCCGCTCGTTGGTCGCGTCATGCCGCCCGGCTCGAAGTCGATCACCAATCGCGCGCTGCTGCTGGCTGCATTAGCCAAGGGTACGAGTCGCTTGACTGGTGCGCTGAAGAGCAAGGACACCAAACTCATGGCGGCGGCGCTCCGGCAGATGGGCGTGGCCGTTGATGAGCCTGATGCCACGAGCTTCGTCGTTGCCTCTGACGGCAAGCTAAAGGCTCCCACAGAGCCGCTGATGCTTGGCAACGCCGGCACTGCCACACGCTTTCTCACGGCGGCGGTGACGCTGGTCGAGGGCAGGGTGGTGGTGGATGGCGATGAAGAAATGCGCAAGCGTCCGATCAGGCCGCTGGTCGACGCGCTGCGCTCCATCGGTGTTGACGCTAACTGCGAGACCGGGTGCCCGCCTGTCGTAATCAACGGCACCGGCTACTTCGGCAAGGGGCGCGTCGAAATCGACGGCGGGCTCTCAAGCCAATATGTCTCGGCGCTGCTGATGGCTGCACCTTTCGGCGACGGGCCAATTGAAGTCGCGCTGACCGGCAAGGACCTCGATGCGCGCGGCTATGTCAACCTGACGCTTGCCGCGATGCGCGCCTTTGGCGCCAACGCCGTGCAGATTGACGAGATGACCTGGCGTGTTGAGCCGACCGGCTATCATGCAACGGATTTCCACATTGAGCCCGACGCCTCTGCAGCCACCTATCTCTGGGCCGCCTCGGCGCTGACCGACGGCCTGATCGATCTCGGCGTGCCGATGGCGGCGTTCACGCAGCCCGATGCCGAAGCTGCAAAGCTGATCCAGCAGTTCCCGCATATGCCTGAGGTGATTGACGGGTCGCAGATGCAGGACGCGGTGCCGACACTGGCCGTTCTCGCCGCGTTCAATGCGACGCCTGTGCGCTTTGTGGGGATAGCCAATCTGCGGGTCAAGGAATGTGACCGGATCTCGGCGCTCTCGACGGAGCTCAACCGCATCCGCCAGGGTCTCGCCCACGAGGAAGGCGACGACCTGATCGTTCATTCCGACCCCGCGCTTGCGGGTACGACACGGCCCACCCGTATCGAAACCTATGCCGACCACCGCATCGCGATGAGCTTTGCGCTTGCCGGCCTCAAAATCGGCGGGCTGGTGATCCTCGATCCGGACTGCGTCGGGAAAACCTACCCCGGCTATTGGGATGCACTGCGCTCGCTTGGCGTGGAGTTGGTGAAGGAGGCCTGACGGCCTCCACTCACTCGGATGCTATGCGCGTGGGGCGCAACAGGAAGGCTGGCACCGGACCATCTGTACCGAACGGCGAATCCGCCACGACGCCTTCGACGGGGCCGTTTGTTCCCGTCCACTCCTCGGGCCGGCTATCACTGCGTCGACGCTGGCCGTCGCCGCGTCCGCCCTCGTTTCGCGCCGGACGATCGGCCCGTGCAGGTCGCTCCGAGCGGGCAGGTCGATCCGGCACCGGTCGCTCGGCTGCTACTTCCAGAGGCGCGGGGCGTGCCGTATCGCGGCCGCGTGTACGGCCGCGGCTGCGCGACGGTCGTTCGCTGCTCCGTTCGGCCGCGTCACTTTCGTCGCCCGCGCCAATACTCGCGACCTCGAGCTTAACTTCCGGAATGGGCTTCTGGATGAGCTTGCCGATTGCGTCGACGTACTTGCCGTCGGATGGTGCCGCGAGCGTGACGGACACACCGGAGCGGCCAGCACGGCCAGTGCGACCGATGCGGTGGACATAGTCCTCGGCATGGGTCGGCACATCGAAATTGAACACGTGGCTTACCGCTGGAATGTCGAGGCCTCGGGCGGCGACGTCTGAAGCGACAAGCAGCGTGATCTGGTTGGCCTTGAAGCCATCCAGCGTTTCCATCCGGCTCTTCTGGTCCATGTCGCCATGCAGCGCGCCTACGGAGAAGCCGTGCCGCTCGAGCGAGCGTTGCAGCGTCGCGACGTCCCGCTTGCGGTTGCAGAAGATGATGGCGTTGGTCAGGCCGCCTTCGGCCCGGATCAGCTGGCGCAGCACCGCGCGCTTGTCCTCAGGCTTGCTCGACACGCGCACGAGGCGCTGCTCAATGGTTTCTGCCGTCGAGTTCTGCCGGGCAACTTCCACCTTCACCGGATCGCGAAGGAACCGGCTTGTCAGGCGCTGGATTTCCGGCGGCATTGTTGCCGAGAAGAACAGTGTCTGGCGGCGGGGCGGAAGCAGGCCGCAAATCCGCTCGATGTCCGGGATGAAACCCATGTCGAGCATGCGATCAGCTTCGTCGATGACGAGAATATCGACGCCCGTCAAAAGGATACGGCCGCGCTCGAACTGGTCGAGCATGCGGCCTGGCGTCGCGATCAGCACATCGGCGCCGCGGTCAAGTACCTTGTTCTGATCCTCGAAGGAGACGCCGCCGATCAGCAGCGCCACCGAGAGCTTGTGGTTCTTGCCGTATTTCTCGAAGTTCTCGGCGACCTGCGCGGCGAGTTCGCGCGTCGGCTCGAGAATGAGTGTGCGCGGCATGCGTGCGCGGGCACGGCCGGATTCTAGCAGAGTCAACATGGGCAGGACGAAGCTTGCAGTCTTGCCGGTGCCCGTCTGCGCGATGCCGATCAGGTCCTTGCGCTCCAGTACATGCGGGATGGCCTGTTCCTGGATCTGTGTGGGCGTCGTATAGCCAGCTGAGGCGACCGCATCGATCACCTTGGCGCTCAGGCCGAGCCCGTTGAAGTCGTTTGACAAATTTCTGGTCCACTCAAGTCTGTACGGGAATCGACGGGCAGCGACTTGAGCAGGTGCGGGTCGATATCAGTCGGGGGTCGAACCCGATGTCCCGGGCTCGCAGCGGTCAGTCGCGCGGCGTCTTCTCCATCGGAAACTATCCAGGAGGCGCCAACGCGACGCGGAACATATAGGAAACCCCTTGAGAGTCAACGCGTTTTGTCTGAGCGATGAAGGCGTGCGAGAAATCTCCTCGCACATCAAGCTATTCCGAAGTCTTGCCAAGGTCCAACAGCAGGATTTCCGGCCAGCAGCCGACTCTGAACGGTAACCCGGTAATGCCAAGCCCTTTCGATACAATGAGATGACGGCCACCTTCTTCGAAGTGCCCAGCCGGATAGCGTCTAGAGCCGGACGATGCCGACACTGGCCGCCAGCCTAGTATATCGATCTGCCCACCGTGGGTGTGCCCGCTGATAGTCAGGCTTGGCCGATCATCCATACGTCGAAAGATGTCTGGCTCGTGTGCCATGAGCAGCACTGGATCTGACGATGGGATACCTCGGAATGTCGAGTCAACGTCGTGAAGGCCGGTCAATTTCTTCCGGCCATATGCTTTTCCCGGCAACAAGGCCATTTGGTCGCCTAGGCCTGCCAGCCAGACCGAATGACCATCCTTGCGCAGGCGCAGGGAAGTGTTGATGAGCGTCCGGATGCCAACACTTTGCAGCGCCAGAGCCATCTCTGGTTCCAGTTTCGGATTCTTCTGAAAATCCCTATCGTCCCAATAGTCATGATTGCCGAGAACAGCGTAAACGCCAAGTCGAGCTTCTAGTGGAGCAAGGCTTGCAGCCACCTTTGGCACGGACACGCGCCCTGTTACGAACCTGGTGGTTCCCAGATAATCCCCCATCAGCAGGATGAGATCGGCGCCCAGTGCATTGGTCTGATCAACAATCGAGCTGACGCGGTCCAAGCTCATCCAAGGATCGCAGGCGTGCACATCGGCAATCACGGCAACCGAAAGCCGCAAGCCCTCCGGCCACCTAGGCGGAACTAGGCTGTAGCGAGTGATGGTTGGCCGGCCGAGTACTTCTGTAAAGGCATAGACCGGAGCGGCCAATGCCGTCAGTAGTGCGCCACCAAGAAGCTTCAGAACTGTACGTCTCTTGATCAAGCCTTACCCTCGCCAAAAGTGTAGGCAGACAGCCCGATTGTGGCAGGCGCAAGGTAAAGCTCCGACCTCGCTAAATATCGAGGTCCTTAACGAAGGCGGCGTTTTCCTGGATGAAGTCGAAGCGGGCTTCAGGCCGATTGCCCATCAGGCGATCAACTGCAGATTTCGTATCCTCGCGGTCCTGACGCACTTTCACCTGCAAGAGCGTACGGGTTTTCTTGTCCATCGTCGTTTCGCGCAGGTGCTGGTACGGCATTTCGCCGAGGCCCTTGAATCGGGTGATTTCAGTCTTCTTGCCCTTGAATTCGGTCTCAAGCAGGCGGTCGCGCTGCGCCTCATTCATTGCGTAGGCGACTTTGGGGCCTGCAGTGAGGCGGAAGAGTGGCGGCATGGCCAGGTAAAGATGCCCTCCGTCGATCAGTCTGGGCATCTCCTGGAAAAAGAATGTCATCAGCAGCGAGGCGATGTGGGCCCCGTCGACATCTGCGTCCGTCATGAGGATGATCTTGTCGTAGCGCAGATCGTCCTCGCTGTAGCGACTGCCGGTACCGCACCCAAGCGCCTGGATCAGATCGGCAATCGCCTGGCTCGATTGAATCTTGTCGCGTGACGCACCAGCGACATTCAGAATCTTGCCGCGCAGCGGAAGCACCGCCTGACTTGCCCGGTCGCGCGCCTGCTTGGCGCTGCCACCGGCCGAGTCGCCCTCGACGAGGAATATCTCCGCACCCTGTGCCGCCGATTGGGTGCAGTCGGCGAGCTTGCCGGGCAGGCGTAGCTTGCGCGTTGCCGATTGCCGGTCGATTTCCTTTTCCTTGCGACGGCGCAGTCGTTCCTCGGCCCGCTCAACGGCCCAGTCGAGCAGCTTGCCGGCCTGGTTGGGCGAGGCGGCAAGCCAATGGTCGAAGGCATCGCGCAGCGCATTGTCGACAATGCGCGTTGCTTCGGCTGTCGAGAGCTTGTCCTTCGTCTGGCCGACGAATTCGGGTTCGCGGACGAATACCGACAGCATTGCGGAGCACTGTACCAGCACGTCATCGGCTGTCAGGACGGCTGCGCGCTTGTTGCCGGTCAGTTCTGCATAGCTGCGCAGACCGCGGAGGAGGGCCACCCGCAGACCCTGCTCATGCGTACCACCATCACCCGTGGGAATGGTGTTGCAGTATGAGTTGATGAAGCCATCGCCGAGGCACCATGCGATCGCCCATTCGACTGCGCCGTTCGTGCCCGGCTTGCCTACCACACCCGAGAAAATCTCGTCGACGATGCGTGGCTCGCCCTCAATTCTCGCAGCAAGGAAATCCCTGAGACCACCGGGAAAATGGAAAGTCGCGCTTGCCGGCACATCTTCCTTGGCTAGGCTTTCGTCACAACTCCAGCGGATTTCGACACCGCCGAACAGATAGGCCTTGGAACGCGTCATCTTGAACAGGCGCTGCGGCGAGAAGCTTGCCCCTTCACCGAAGATCTGCGCGTCGGGATGAAACCGCGTCGTGGTCCCACGTCGGTTCTGCACCTTGCCGACGGTTTCGAGTCCACCCAGCGGTTTACCGCGCGAAAAACGCTGGCGGTACAGGATCTGCTCACGCGCGACCTCGACCACAAGGTCATCGGAAAGTGCGTTGACCACCGATGCCCCGACACCATGCAGCCCGCCGGAGGTCTCATAAGCCTTGGAGTCGAACTTACCGCCCGCATGCAGCGTGGTCATGATGATCTCGAGCGTCGACCGACCAGGGAATTTCGGATGATTTTCAACGGGGATGCCGCGACCATTGTCCGTAACCGTGAGGTAACCGGTTTCGCTCAGGTGCACCTCAATCCTGCTGGCGTGGCCCGCGATGGCCTCGTCCATGGAGTTATCAATCACCTCGGCAAAGAGGTGGTGCAGGGCGTTTGAGTCCGTTCCGCCGATATACATGCCCGGGCGGCGGCGCACCGGCTCAAGTCCCTCGAGAACTTCAATATCGGCAGCGGAGTATGTCGAGGGGCTGGCCGTCGCGGGCACGGCGGACGGGGAGGGCTTGGGTGCTGGGATCGCGGCGGCTGCACGGCGAGGCTGGGGTGCTGGGTCAGGTGAGCCGAACAGGTCTTCGATCGCAGCCATGAAACCTCCGTGCGGTGCGCCGATTCGCACTTGGACACCCTAGCATAACCGGGCTTTCGCCGGGTCAAGGAGGGGATTAGCGGGGTCGATGGCAGTAAGTCAACGCCGTGAACGGAAAATGAACAGGCAGCTCGGGGATGGTTCAGCCAAAGATGGCACAATGCGATCCGTCACTCGAGGAACATGGTTTTACTGCAAAGCTGCCGTCGACTTGAACCCAAGCTGAACCGGCCGATCCGCAGGGGTTCAGGGTGGAACCTTTAGGCTCCTGTTTCGCTACCCGAACCGGCGGAACAATAACAACCAAGGAGCCACTCCATGTTTTCGAACTCAAGCCTCATGCGCGCGGGTCGAGCACTCGTGCTTGCCGCCACGCTCGGTGCAACGAGCCTCGCAGCCATGCCAGCGCAGGCAGCATCACAACCGTCCTTCAACTTCCAACTCGGTATCGGCAATGACGGCGGCGTCATCACCTTCGAGAACGGGCGTACACCCCGCGGCTCGTTCCCGATCAAGAAGTGCCTTACCAACCGCCAGATTGAGCGCGGTCTGGAGCGCCATGGCTTCGATGATGCGGATGTCGTCCGCAACCTTTCGAAGACGCGCGTGCTCGTGAGTGCAGAATGGGGCCGCTACGACTATAGCCTCAAGGTCAATCGCTGCTCGGGCAAGGTCTACGACATAGAGCGCATTCGTCGCGCTCCGCGGCCGGACTTCAATTGGCCGAACCATGGGTGGGACAATGACGGCGGATTTGGCTTCAAGTTCCGGTACGAGTCGCCCAACTAATGGCGAGATGAGGGGGAACACGTGTTCCCACAGCGTCCATTCGGCAAGACCCTGACAGGAGGCGTAGCATGAACAAGACCAGACTGCTTGCAACGGCCCTTGCAGCCGTGATCGCCGGGACTGCGCTGCCCGCCGTGGCCGACCCACATATTCGCTTCGGGCTTTGGCCGCATGGCTGGAACGTGAAAACACTTTGCATCGAACTCACGGATTTCCAGATCCGCAAGGCGATCAAGGCCAAGGGCTATAGCAATGTGTACTTGAACGTACGCAACGACCGTCGCATCCAGGCCCGCGCCACCCGCAACGGTTGGGTATATCTACTCTACGTAAATACTTGCACTGGCTCAATCGTCGATCGTGATCGACTGCGTCGCGGATAGTTGAAATCTCTGAAGTTAATAGACCGCCCGGCATCGCAAGATTCCGGGCGGTTCTTTTTGGAGCGACGCGTAAAGTTTTCGTAAGGAGTTCCGAAAAGGTTTCTTAAGCCTGACACGCTAGGGTCTGGGCATACGGTTTCAAGTCTGGAGTAGCCGTATGAGTACCCGTGTCGCCGATGGCGTTGCGTACCTTGGCGCCGTTCGCGGGGTGCCTCGTTCAAGCAGATGGCTGCAGGCCGGATTTAAGAGTTTTGCGTACCGGCTTGCCCATCTCGCCTTGCCGCGCCCGGCTATTGTCGCGGCCGTGGCGGCGCTGTTCTACCTCGCCTGAACAAGTATCAGCTCTTGCGCTCAGGCGGCTCCGCCGAACCTCGGGCGAAAGCTTCGGCAAATATCGCCTCAACCGTATCCGGCGTGAGCCGGGGCGGTGGCATCTTTGGCAGGGGCTTGCCCGGCCGTGCCGAAGGCGTCCGGTCGGCGGGTGACCCGCCGGAGCCCTGTTCGATCGCGGCTGCTGCAGCATTGTCGAGTTCGACTTCGTCCGGGGCGGAGGCGGGCCCCGTCTCGGTTTCGTTGAGCGCTGGCGACGGCTCGATTGCGAGGGCATTGGCCGTGTCTGTTGCGGCGGGC
>CAYPYV010000042.1:13222-20409 GCA_964414845.1 uncultured Devosia sp.
GGGCGCAGCGGCAGTGGGCGCAGCGGTACTGGGGGCAGCCTTACTGGGCGGAGGAGCCGCCGTGGTCGCGCTCGGAGCTTCGACGGGTGTAGCGGCTGCGACGGGTCGATCTGTCGGCGCATCGGGCAACACGGCCGGGCCTTCGAACGGTACCGTGATCTCGGTAAAGGGACGCCGCTGTGGCGGACGTGGTGCGCGACCAGCCCCGTCCGTCTTGGGCAACAAGGGCCGGAAGTTCGCCGGGGCCCGGCTGCCATCACCTGATGTTCGCGCCACACTGGTTTTCAACGGGGCAATCGAAACCGGCGCTGGCCGCGTGCCAGGGGACGTAGGCGCGGGTGGGTTCGCTTGCCCCTGGGATTTGGCGCGCGCTGCGGCTGGCAGCGGGCGAGGCGGAGGCGCAGGGCGTCGGATCGCCAGTCGCTCTGGCAGTGGCGGCGACTCAGCGACCTCCATGGCGGGGGGTGTTTCCTCGGCCGCGTCGACAGGCTCCTTGGGCTCGGGCGAAGCGGCAGCCTGCCGCGGTCCGGGCCGTGAGCTGGCGGGCGGAGACTCGATGGGACGCTCGAAGCTTGGAACATAGGCGTCAACGGGAGCTGGCGCCGTCACCTCCGGCAAGTCGGAAAGGTCGAATACCGGCTCGGGCTCGAGATCAGCACCACCCTCCAAACGCGCCGGCTCTCCGTACAAGCCGAAATCAGGTTCGCGTTGCATCGCGGCCACAAGCTGCGGCTCGAGGTTCCGGTCCAGCTCGCGAGGGGCGCTGCGGGGCGCCGTGCGGTCAGGTTCCCGTCCCATGGAGCGGGAATCGATATCAGCCAGGCGTATGGCCTGTGGCACCTGCAGTGGTACGATGGCTTCCGATCGGCGAGCGTCACTCTGCCGCCGCTGCCGTGTGATGGCGCGCCTGTCGGCAATGGACATGAGCAGAAAGGCCAACATCGCTACGGCGAGGCCGACGCCGATGCCGGCCAGGAACCAAACCAGAGAATCACCGCTCATAAAGAGTCCCGAAGAAAGCCGGTCATCGCGCCCGCGTGCCGCCCGCGCCTCGCGCAACCGATGAAAAACAGCTTCATTCGCCGCCGGTTCCGGGGCGCGGAACCGACGTCACCTCTACAGCCTATAGGGCCGCCACGACTCTTTTGCTATCGCCTGCATGCCGTCGTTCGCATTTTGCTGCACTGGCGCGGTGCGACATTTGGCGCTAAGGTTACTTGGTAACCAGCGCCCGAGCAGAGAGGAGGGGCCAATGTACCAGCGACCCCATCTGACATTCGGACCTGAATGGGCCCTGCAGCAGTCGTTGCAGGGCTGACCGCTTCGGTTCGGAACCACATTCCCTGAACTCTCCGGTCTGCCCGTCACCGCCAGCCGACAGCGCTGGCAATAGCTCGGCGCGCGTGCGCCTACTGTGACGAGATCCGTTCCATGTCGCTGATTTCCCTCAAGGCCCTGAGCCTTACTCTGGGCAAGCCCCTGTTCCAAAACCTTGACTTCACCCTCAATGCTCGCGACCGGGTCGGGCTGGTCGCCCAAAATGGCGCGGGCAAGACGTCTCTTGTGCGCGTTCTGCTGGGGGAGCTGGAGCCGAGCTCCGGCGATGTGACGCGCGCCCGCGGCCTGAGTGTTGCAGCTGTCCCTCAGGACGTGCCGGAGCGACTTCTAGAGCTCGATATGCGGCAGGCGGTACTCGACGGACTACATCCGTCGCGGCACGACACAGACATGTGGATGGCCGACGTCGCACTTGACGCGTTCGAGGCGCCCTACGAGATGCGCGAGAGGCAGGTAAGTGCGCTTAGTGGCGGCTGGCAGCGACTAATGCTGATCGCCCGCGCAATCGTAGACGAACCGGACCTCTTGCTGCTGGACGAGCCGACGAACCACCTCGACCTCGGCAAAATCCGCCTGCTCGAGAACTGGCTCACGGGTGAAGGCCACAATCGCGCATTGATTGCCGCGAGTCACGACCGTGCATTTCTAGAACGGGTGACGACGCGAACGCTGTTTCTCAGGCCAGGGAACAGCCGGGATTTCCCGCTGCCATATGCCGCCGCTCGCAAAGCTCTCGACGAGGACGACAAGGCGGTCGCCGCGCAGAATGAACGCGACCTCAAGGAGGCGGACAAGCTCAGGAAGCAGGCTGCCAAGCTGACCAACATCGGCATCAACTCCGGCAGTGACCTTCTGACAGTGAAGGCGAAGCAACTGAAGGACCGCGCCAGCAAGATCGAGGGTGCCGTGCGCGACATGCACAAGGAGCGCTCAGGGGAAATTCGCCTCGGTAACTCCGGCACGCATGCTCGGCTGATGCTGGCCCTCGAGGGCCTGACGGTCAGCACGCCGGGTGGCGAGGGTCTGTTCAAGGTAGACAAGCTTCATCTGTTCCAGGGGGACCGGCTGGTGCTGCTCGGCCCAAACGGGGCAGGCAAGACCCAATTGGTCAAGCTCATCGCGAGGGCGATCGGCGCCACCGGCGGCACTGCAGGCGTGCGGGTCGCAGGCTCGCTCAAGCTCGGCTATTCGGACCAGGACCTCAGCCAGCTGCCGCATGCGAAGGCGCCGTCGGAGTTCATCTCGACAGCGTTCGAATTGCCCGATCAGCGAGTGACGAGCCTGCTTGCTGCAATCGGACTGCCTGTCGAGGCGCAGGGCAAGCCAATCGCGAGGCTGAGTCCTGGCCAGAAGGCCAGACTTGCCTTGCTTGGGCTGCGGCTGACCGAGCCGAATTTCTATCTGCTCGACGAGCCTACCAACCACGTCGATATCGTCGGGCGCGAGACTCTGGAGGCCGAAATCCTGGCGCATGGCGCCACTGCGGTCGTGGTCTCGCATGACAGGAGCTTCATCCGGGCCGTCGGCTCGCGTTTCGTTGAAATACGGGGGCGCAAGCTGGTGGAGGTGGATAGCCCCGAGGCGTTCTTCGCCACCGCGGGAGCGTGAACAGGCAGGAGGCGCGGAGTTGGCCCCATCGGCTCTCAAGTTCCGCGGGGCGTTCCACCAAGCGGTCGAGGCCTGCGGTGACGGTAGCGCACAACCCCGCTCCGCATCGCCATTGCGTTCTGCGGCAATCTGGAACATCGCGAGTACCGTGACATGGGTTTCCGCACCGCTTTCGGCGAGATAGGTGTCGAGCCTGTCGAGGCATTCATCCCAGAACTGGCGGTAGCGATCGAGGAAGCTCGCGACCCCTTTCATCTGTGCAGCCTCCAGACGACAGGCGCGCCACTGTGCATCCTTGCCGCCGCTGACGAGTTTGGCGATTGCCAGCACTCTTGATGTCCTTGCTTGCAGGGGCAGCGCCCACGCCGAGCTGCGTAGCCAGCCCGTCGAGTCGGCGTCGCCCGATCCCGGCCTGACCGGGATGGCCCGGCGCATGGGGTGTGCCAGCGCTGATAGGGAGATACTGAGCGAGAGGACGATGCGGGCGGCAGAGGGTTGGAAAGATTCCGTAAAACGATCATGGCCTAGATTGCGTCTCGCGAATGGGCGCGGAGGGCGCAGCCTTGGTTGACGTGCAGAAGCCAAAGCCGGCCAGCGAATTGGAGGGGCGCTTTATCGGCGACCTCTATGGTAGCTGTGTTTTTCCGGATCGGATCCGGGAGGAGGCCGTGGTTCACGCGTTCCATGCGCGGAGCGTGTCGCCCCGACAAGCAGTTGTCAGCGCGGAGGTAGAGGTGTCGCGCGGCGAGCCTGTTGCGCTGCGCTTCGATACGCTTGGCATACGGCACGGCGAAATCGAGCGCGTCTTCAAGGGCGGCTTCGTGGTGCGGTTCCCCGACACAGAGGCTGTTGATGAGACGCTCACCAGGAGCATCGACTGGCTGAAACTCAAGAGTCGCGGCAAGATTGCCGAACGGAGGCGGCACAAGCGCGTGCTGCCGCGTGAGGGGACTGCCAAGCTGGTTCTGGGGGCTGACCAGGTCGTGACCTGCACGATCCAGGACATGTCGCAGTCCGGCGCTGCGATCCTCTGCGATGACGTGCCGGCCATCGGTCGCCTTGTGGCCGTGGGGTCGGTTCCCGGCCGTGTCGTCAGGCATTTCGATGGCGGCTTCGGAATGCAGTTCATAGAAGTTCAGGCGCTCGAAACCGTCGAGGCGCTCATGACGCTCCGCAACGCCGCCGAAAAGAGCCTTGCTGCCCGCCGCCTGACCGCGACTGCCAAGCGGCTGGGCTGACCCCTCAGGTTGATTGCTTCTTCGGCAGTACCCGGCGCAGGGCACGCCAGAGCGGCTTCAATACATACTGGGTTAGCGGGATCAGCAGCCCGCCGAGTGCAATGCCCACCAGGAAATCGGCGCCGATCACGACGAGTTCCTCGGCGAGACCCTTGATTGCTGGCAGGGCCTCTCCCGCGGCGTGGGCCAGACCTTCGATGGCATGCTCGATGGCTTCGAAGCCGAAGCCTGCGAGACCGTGCACGACGATGCCGCCGCCGACCCAGACCATCGCAGCGGTGCCGATGATGGAGAGCGACTGCATGACCCACGGCATCGCCCTGAGGATGCCGCGCCCGGTCGCGCGTCCAAGACCTGTGCGGGAGTTCCGGGCGAGGGCCAGGCCGAAATCGTCTGCCTTCACGATAATCGCCACAGCGCCATAGACGAGCAGGGTGATGCCGATGCCGACCACGGCGAGCACGGCAGCCTTCTCCACAAAGGGCAGATCGGGCAGCGCACCGAGCGCGATCGTCATGATTTCGGCCGAAAGGATGAAATCCGTCTGGATGGCGCCAGCAATCCTGGATTCTTCCAGCGCCTCGGGGGTTTCGGGCACGTCGGGGTCGTGCTCGAGGCCATGTGCCTCGTGCGGCATCACCATGGCATAGACCTTCTCCGCCCCTTCGAAGCAGAGATAAAGTCCGCCGATCATCAGCAGCGGCGAGACCAGCCAAGGTGCGAGCAGACTAAGCGCAAGGGCCGCGGGCAAAAGAATCAGCAGCTTGTTGCGAATGGAGCCGAGCGCAATCTTCCCGACGATCGGCAGTTCACGGTGGGACGCAAACCCGGCGATGTAGTTCGGCGTCACGGCCGTATCGTCAATGACAGCACCGGCGGCCTTGAGGCCAGCCTTGGCGGCCTGACCGGCCACATCATCGATTGAGGCTGCGGCGACTTTCGCCAGTGCCGTCACGTCGTCGAGGAGGCCAAGCAGACCGATACTCATGAAAGAATCCTGATTGAAGCACGCCGGCACAATGCCAGCGCGGTCACATAATGCAAACAGCGGCGACTAGGTTCTTCCGCGATTGCGCGATAAACGAGCCACAGTAACAAGGAGAACGCTGTGCTGCCATGGGTTGAACTGGGACGGGCCAAGGTACCCGGCGGCGACGAGTTCCGCCTGATGCAGCGAGGCGACGAGTTCACGATATTCGTGGGGACTATCGGGCTGATGGGCAGCCGGCAGTCGGGCTCGGAAGAGGTGCTGGCGCGGGTGGCGGCCGAGCGGGTGGGCAAGCGGCCGAAAGCGCGCGTCCTGATCGGCGGGCTCGGCATGGGGTTCACGTTGCGCGCGGCGCTGGGGCTGTTCGGCGCCGATGCGGAGATCGTGGTGGCGGAACTGGTGCCGGAAATTGCCGGCGCCTGGGCAAGCGGGCCGCTGGCGTTCCTGCATGGCAAAAGCCTCGACGACCCACGTTTGACGCTGAAGGTGGGGGATGTCGGCAACGTCATGGCCGGCGATGCGGCGAAGTTCGACGCCATCCTGCTCGATGTCGACAATGGGCCCGAAGGCCTGTCGCGGCCCGGAAATGACCGGCTCTACTCCGCCGGCGGTATCTCGGCGGCCAAGGCCGCGCTCCGCCCCGGTGGCATGCTGGCCATCTGGTCGGTGGCGCCGGATCCGAAATTCACCAAGCGGCTCGGCCAATCCGGCATGAAGGTGGAGGAGTTGAAGGCCCGCGCCCATGGCGGCAAGGGCGCAAGGCATGTCATCTGGGTGGCGACCAGGGGATAGGGCGCCCGGCAATTTCGGCTGGGGTGTCGCCAAACTCCGGGTGGGCGATGGCCACAGCACTCAAGAGCCACCCAAGCTCTGGGGCAGGCAGCCTAGGAACGAAGTACTGCAGATCTTGCATGTCCTTGGGACGTGGTGTGCCGCACTTGTAGAGCAATTGAACGGCCGGCGAGACCAGACGCATGCCGGGACCCGGGACGAAGACGTCGCTCCAATGTCGGCGCACGGATGGCATCCGCCGGTAGGCCCACTCACCCTCCAGTTCCGTCTCGGCGACAATCTCGAAATCCCACAGAGAGTTGCCGTGTCGCCGCAACCAGCAGCTGAAAGGGCCCGACGGAAGCACGGCCCCAGGCTGGAAAGCTGTCAGTTGCTTATTCTGTGCGATTGCAATTTCAAAAGCGGAAAGTCGCACCAAAACCCTGGGCAGGTCGCGCCGGACAATCGCAATTTCAATATCGGAATGTTCGCGGCTCTGAGCCCCAGCCCAGAGGTCGAGTGCCCAGCCGCCCGCGAGAGCCCATGGGATGTCGATGTCCCTGAGCCACGATTGCAACTCGTCGGGATGAGTATCTCGCCAGCGACCGCTCATGACCTTGCGCTATCGCGCCGTGGTACAAAAGAAAGGGCCCCGAAGGGCCCTTTCCAATACCGTAAAGATCGATCCGGCGCTTAGGCCGAGTAGTACATTTCGTACTCGACCGGGTGCGGGGTGTGCTCGAACTTGATGACTTCCGTCATCTTCAGCTCGATGTAGCTGTCGATCTGGTCGTCGTCGAACACGCCACCGGCGAGCAGGAACTCGCGGTCCTTGTCGAGCGACTCCAGTGCTTCGCGCAGCGAACCGCAAACGGTCGGGATCTGCTTCAGCTCTTCCTTCGGCAGCTCGTACAGATCCTTGTCCATCGGGTCGCCCGGGTGGATCTTGTTCTTGATGCCGTCGAGGCCGGCCATCAGCATGGCGGCAAAGCCGAGATACGGGTTCGCCAGCGGATCGGGGAAGCGGACTTCGACGCGCTTGGCCTTCGGCGACTGGCCGAAGGGGATACGGCAGGAGGCCGAGCGGTTGCGCGCCGAGTAGGCGAGCAGCACGGGGGCTTCGAAGCCGGGCACCAGGCGCTTGTAGGAGTTGGTGGTCGGGTTGGTGAAGGCGTTGATCGACTTGGCGTGCTTGATGATGCCGCCGATGTAGTAGAGCGCGTCCATCGACAGGCCGGCATACT
>CAYPYV010000043.1:0-20376 GCA_964414845.1 uncultured Devosia sp.
GCATGATGCAGGAATTGCTGCTCAAGGTCTGGGAAGAGCACAAGGTGACGGTGCTCTTCGTTACCCATGACGTGGAGGAGGCGATCTTCCTTGCCGATCGCGTCGTGGTGCTTGCCTCGCGTCCGGGCCGCGTCAAGCGCATCGTGCCAGTATCGCTCGGCCGGCCGCGCCATTATGACGTCGTGACGAGCCCGGAGTTTTCCGATCTGAAGCGCGGCATTCTCGCCGATATCCGCGAAGAGACCCTGAAGGTCATGGCGCTCGACGGCGCGTGACAGGAGACTAGCCAATGACCAACCCCGTCGCCTTTTACGAGCTCGCGGCGCTCTCGCCCGGCGAGCGGCAGGCGCTCCTGACCCGCTCGGAGGCCGATCTCGCGCCCTTCCTCGACAAGGTAAAGCCGATCATCGAGCGGGTGAGGACCGAGGGCGACATCGCCATCGCGCAGCTGGCCGAAAGCATCGACAGGGTGCCGCTCGACCCGGCGCGGCTGATGGCGACGGAAGCCGAGTTCGATGCGGCCTTCGCCGAGCTCGAACCGGAAATGATCGAGACCTTGCGCTATTCGGCCGACAATATCCGGCGCTTCCACGAGGCACAGATGCCGCCCGAACTCTGGATGAAGGAAATCCGGCCCGGTGTTCTCGTGGGCGAGCGCGCCACCCCCATCGATTCCGTCGCCTGCTATGCGCCGCGCGGCAAGGGCTCGTTCCCCTCCGTCACGCTGATGACGACCATCCCGGCGACGGTTGCCAAGGTGCCCGAGGCGATCCTCCTCACCCCGCCCGGCCCCGATGGCAAGATCGATGCCGCGACGCTGGTCGCTGCGCGTCTCGGCGGGGTGGAGAAGGTCTATCGCGCCGGCGGTGCGGTTGGTGTCGCCGCCGCCGCCTTCGGCACGGCCTCCATCCCGCGCTGCGCCAAGATCGTCGGGCCCGGCAGCCCCTTCGTCGTCGCGGCGAAGCGGCTCCTCTCCGATCGCATCGATACCGGCCTGCCCGCCGGTCCGAGCGAGAGCCTTATCCTCGCGGACGAGACGTCCAATGGTGACCTCGCGGCCCTCGATCTCATCATCGAAAGCGAGCACGGGCCGGATTCCTCGGCCTTCCTCGTCACCTGGTCGCGGGAAGTGGCCGAAGCCGCCCGCGCCGCCATTCCCGGATATTGGGCCCAAATGGGCGAACTCCGCGTCGGCTTCTCCTCCACCGTGCTTGGCGGCAAGCATGGCGGCATCGTGCTCACCAAGACGCGCGAGGAGGCCTATGCCTTCATCAACGACTACGCGCCCGAGCACCTGCAGATTCTCTCCAAGGCGCCGCTCGAGCACCTGTCGAAAATCCGCAATGCCGGTGAAATCCTGCTCGGGGAATATGCGGCGGGATCGATCGCCAATTACATGATGGGCCCCAATTGCGTGCTGCCCACCGCGGGCTGGGCCAAGAGCCATTCGGCGCTTGGCGTGCGCGACTACCTGAAATTCTCGACCATCGGGCAGATGACGCGCTCAGGGTTCGACGAGATGGCGCCGCATACGCATCGCTTCGCGACATACGAAGGCTTCGATGCGCACGCCAACGCCGTCTCTGGCCTCCGCCTCGCGGCGCTCAGGGAGAACTGACCTCACCGGCAAGGCGCATGCAGAGCGCCACGAGATCGGCGACTGTCCGGCAGGCGACGGCGTCGCTGTCGGGGATGGCGAGACCGCTGCGCTGTTCTAGGTCGCTGATGGCTGCGACGAACTCGAGCGACCCCAGACCGGGAATGTCGCTGAGCCGCGCCTCGAGTTGCAGTTCTTCGGCTTCGACGTTCGAATTGGCGGCAATGGCCGCCCGCACCATCGCTTCAATCTGCATGGGTCGCGTCCCTTCTGGCGAAGTGGCTGCGGATCAGCGCCTCGCGCTCGGCTTTCGGCAGTCCGAAGGTGTCGAGGCTATCCTCGTGCTGCATCAGGCGTTCGAGATAGAGGCTTGCACGGCCGACGACGCGCGCCGGATTGCCCACAACCAGTGAGTTGGGCGGTATTGTCCCCCCAACCACGGCGCCGGCCCCGACGATGCAATCGTCGCCGAGCGTGGTGCCCGGCACAAGAATGGCATTCTGCCCGATAAAGCAACGGTTGCCGACCCGGATGCGGCCCAGCGTCTGGATATTCGGACGCCTGGACCTCAGTTGCCGCGCTGCGCCGTCATGGGTGAGCAGCACCACCCCGCCAGCTATGCCGACATCGTCGCCGATGCTGATCAGCCATGGCTCCGTCGTTGCCAGGGACGAATAGATGCGGCACCGCTCGCCGACCGCAATGCCGCGCCTTCGCAGTCCGCTGATGATCCGCTCATCCGGATCCATGCGAGAAGTGCCCGCCAATCCGCGCAGTCTTGCCGCGATCTTCGAGAACAAGGACACGCGAGGCGCTTCCGTGGCTGTCGGCCGCTCCCGTCGGCGCGGCAATCCGGGTGACAGCAAGCACATCGGTGCTAGGGTTGGCAATCAGGTGCAGGTCGGGGCAAATCGCAGCATGAGGGAGACGAGCAGCATGCTGGCGGTCACGCAGGCCGAATGGCTCGCGGTCCGGACCATGGCCGGGTTGCGGGCGCTTGTCGGTCGCCTGCCGCCTCCAGTGGTCATGTTCAACAAGTCGCACTCTGGCAGCCGGCTGCTTGCCACCCTGATGCGCGAGGCCGGCCTCCAAATCGGCGCGGTGCGGAACGAGAGCGAGGATGCGCTGCCGCTGCTCGATCTGGTCGAGCATTGCGTCGAGACGTTCTATCCCGATTATGCACCTGTCTTTGCGGAAGGGAGCGCGGCCGACCGCATGGCCGAGGTGGCGGCGCGGGCCCTCGCGGCGCACCTTGCGGGCCATGATGGCGGCCCCTGGGGCTGGAAGCTGAGCGAAACGGGCTACATCCTGCCAATTCTCGCGCATATCTTCCCCCACGTCCGCGCGATCCATCTCATCCGCGATGGGCGAGACGTAGCCTTTGCCAACCATGTCGCCCCGAGCAAGCTGTTCTGGCAGAAGATCTATGCAAATTCTGCGGATGTCGGGCGGTGGAACGGGCTGTTCTTCGGCCGGCACGCGCGAGGTACCTACCGGCTTTATCCGCATCTCTACAATATCCAGCACTGGGCCAATGCCGTCACGGTGGGACGCCGCTCCGGCTTCATGCTCGGCGCGCGATATTGTGAAACCCGCTACGAAACGTTGTGCGGCAGTTTCGAAGACGAAGCCCGACGGCTCCTCGCTTTCGCTGGTCTTGGCGATGAGTCTGCGACAATCGCGCGCTTGAGGGGAGAGGTCAGCATGGCGCGCATCGGCCGCTTCCGCCGCGAGCCGTTCTGGAAGGTCCGGCAGGTCACGGCGCGCGCCCGGCCGCTGCTCGCCGAACTCGGCTACCTGGGATAGGGCGATGCACAGCAGCATTTTCGGGCATTTCGAGGGGCTTTGCCGCCGCCATGGCGCGGGCGGCAGCGTGCTTGAACTGGGGGCGATGGCGGGGCCAGATACGTTGCTCGCCCTGCCCGCGCTCGCCGGGGCGGCGCGGCGAATCGGCATCAACATGGCGCCGCAGGCTGCACTGCCGGGCATCGAGATGCTGGCCGCAAACTGCAATGCCATGCCCATGATCGCGAGCGGCAGCATCGACTTCGTACTCTCCAACTCCATGCTGGAGCATGACCGAGCCTTCTGGCTGACGCTTGCCGAGGTGCGCCGCGTGCTGAAGCCTGGCGGGCTTTTCATCGTGGGCGTGCCGGGCTATGCCGAGCATCGGCCGCGCCCATTGCTCAGCACCCTTGGGCGGGTCTGGAAGCGGCCATTGCCGGGCGCGGCCGCGCTCGAAGCCACGCTCGCCTCGACGCCCAGCCTCGTGGTGCATCGCCATCCGGCCGATTATTTCCGCTTTGGGCGTGACGCCGTCGCCGATGTACTGCTCGACGGCTTCGAGATCGTCTCGATCGACAGGGTCATGCAGCCGCCGCGCTTCATCGGGGTCGGACGCAAGCCTCAGTCGTCGACGTGATCGCGGGCGAGGGCGGCGGTGCTGCTCAGGCCCTCGATCAGTTCGGCGAGAAACACCGTGCCGCCATGGGCCAGCACATGCGGCGCCCCGACGACGGTTTCCACCGTGTAGTCGGCGCCCTTGACCAGCAGGTCCGGCGTGATCGTCTCGATGAGCCGGAGCGGGGTGGGCTCATCGAAGGAGATCACCAGGTCAACTC
Organism: uncultured Devosia sp.; assembly: GCA_964414845.1. Lineage (GTDB taxonomy): Bacteria > Pseudomonadota > Alphaproteobacteria > Rhizobiales > Devosiaceae > Devosia_A. The sequence goes on from CAYPYV010000043.1 coordinate 4,219, forward strand.
CACGTAGCCCGCGAAGTACCCGCATGCGGTGGTCGAGCCCATGGACCGGGCGCGCAGGCCCCTTGAGCCGACGCACCGAGTCGTCGGTATTCACGGCGACGATCAAGCGGTCGCAGCGCGCGCGAGCCTGATCGATGAGGTGCACATGTCCCGCATGCAGCAGGTCGAAGCAGCCATTGGTGAAGCCGACGCGCAGGCCCGCAGTCTTCCATGCTGCAACCTGCGCCAGCAGCGGATCCGTGGACCCAGTGGCCGCGATTGCTGCGTCGCCAAGATCGGCTCTCGATACGGCCGCCGTGCGCGGGCGAAGGCATGCGAGCCGCGCCGCATGGTTCGCGAGCCGCACCGAATCGTCCAAAGCCAGCCCGGATGCCGAGGCGACCGCCAGCATCGCGATAAAGCTGTCGCCGGCCCCGGTGGCCTCGGGCTTGGCGACAGGAATGGTCGGGAAGTCCCTCGTTCCCGAAGCGTCGGCCAATCTCGCGCCGCGCTCGGCACGTGTAATGGCGAGGCTGTCGACGCCGATACGGGCGACGAACGCACCTGGCTCCAGGTCGCCTGCCGCGCGGTGATATTCGGCCTCGTTCGGAGTCAGGCAGGTTGCACCGGCATAGCGGCTGAAATCGGCACACTTGGGGTCGACGAAGACGGGAATGTCTCGCGCCCGCGCTGCGCGGATAAGCCGACCGGCAAGCCCGCCCGCCAGCGTGCCCTTGGCATAATCCGAGAGGATCAGCGCGTCGGCGCCAGCCATTGCCGGTTCGATTTTGGCAGCGAGTTCGTCCTCGATTTCGATTGGAACCGGGGCCGTGGCCTCCCGGTCGGCCCGGAGCAGGGCGCGCCCGGCAGAGGTGAAGCGCTGCTTGAGTGTCGTCGGCCGGTCCCTCGCAATCGACAGGGTGTCTCGGCTCATCCCTGCTTCCTGCACCAGGTCTGCCAGCCGCTCGCCCTCGGCATCAGCGCCGATCGTTCCGAACAGGCGGACCACGGCGCCGAGGGCCCTGGCATTGCGTGCCACGTTGGCCGCGCCGCCCAGGCAGTCGTCCCGTATGAATTCGCGCAAGATATCGCTGCCGGTTTCCACGTCGCGCCTCGTGACCTCGCCCTCGATGTAACGGTCGAGCATCACATCCCCCGCAATCAACAGGCGCACGGGTCGCAGTCGGGCAACAAGCGCGGCTATCGTCTCGCTCGTCATGGGGGACGGGACGTCCATCAACGGCTCATTGGGCTGGCTTCGGGGCTTGGTGGTCTTCTATACGATAAGTCCGGGACAGGAAGCGGGGGATTCCATCGTGCTGGTGGTCACAGGCGGATGCGGCATGGTGGGCAGCAACCTTGTTGCCGCGCTCAACGCCCGCGGACACGACGAAATTCTCGTCGTCGACAGCCTCCGCAACGGCGACAAGTTCCGCAATATCGCCGATCTCCGTATTGCCGATTATCTTGATCGCGCTGCGTTCCTCGCGCGCCTCGCCGAGGGGCGGCTGCCGAAACTCGATGCCATTTTCCATCAGGGTGCCTGCACCGACACCACCGAGCGCGATGGCCAGTTGATGATGGAGCGAAACTACCGCGCCTCCCGCGATATCCTTGATTACGCGCTCGGGCAGCGCGTGCCGCTCATCTATGCCTCGTCGGCGGCCGTCTACGGGCTCTCGGCCGAGTGCGTGGAACTGCCCGAACACGAAGCGCCACTCAACGTCTATGCCTATTCGAAGAAGCTCTTCGACGATCACGTGCGCCGTGTTGCGCTCGGTCCCGAGACGTCACCGGTTGTTGGCCTCCGATATTTCAATGTCTATGGCCCGCGCGAGGGGCACAAGGGCAAGATGTCGTCCGTTGCGCTCAGGATGGTCCAGCAGATCCGAGCCGGGGAGCGGCCGACGCTGTTCGGCGCCTATGGTGGCCTCGGTCCGGGGGAGCATCGGCGTGACTTCGTGCATGTCGCGGATGTGACGGGGGTTATCCTCTGGGCCTGGGATGCTGCCACGCGCGGCATCTATAATTGCGGCACCGGTGTCAGCCGCAGCTTTCTCGATCTTGCGGCGGCGGTGATCGCCGAGATGGGGGAGGGCGAGGTGCAGTTCCAGCCATTCCCCGAGGCGCTCCATGGCCGCTACCAGAGCCATACCGAGGCGGATCTCACGCGGCTGCGGGCCGCGGGCTGCGACTGGGAGTTCCGCGACCTCGAAACCGGCATAGCTGAGTATGTGGCATGGCTCCGCGCGCGCGGCTCCTGATCGTCGGGCCCAACTGGGTGGGCGACATGGTGATGGCCGAGCCGGCGGTTGCCGCTCTCAGCCGCGCCCGGCCTGACCGCGCCGTAGACATGCTGGCGCCGCCGCATGTGCTCGAGATTGCGGCCCGGATGCCCATGATCGACACCCTCCTGCCGCTGCCCTTTTCGCCCCATGCGGTGCGTTTGGGCGAGCGCCTGGCGCTGGGGCGCTCGCTTCGTGGGCGCTATGACACCGCCGTGATCCTGCCCAACAGTTTCCTCTCTGCGCTGGTGCCGTGGTTCGCGCAGATTCCCGAGCGGCGCGGATACCGTACGGAGTTCCGGTATCTGCTGGTCAATCGTCCGGTCATCGAAACCGCTCCGGGCGGTCGGCGCGTGCCGTTCCACTCCTACCGGCACGTGGCCGGCGTCAGCGATGCAGGTGTGCCGCGGCTCAAGGTGAATGCCGCGCAACAGGCGGAAGTGCTCCAGCGCTTCGGCCTCCGGCACGGCGGCTACATCTCGTTGTTTCCAGGCGCGGAGGGCGGAAGCGCCAAGCGCTGGCCCGTGGGGCATTTTGCGGCCCTGGCCCGCCGAATCATGGCGCAAGGGCAGGGTGTCGCGCTCCTCGGCGGGCCGCGCGACAGCGAGATCACGGCAGCGATCCACCGCGAGGTTCCCGGCGCGGTCGATCTCGGCGGGCGCACCAGCCTCGGGATGGCGGTGGATATCATCGCGGGTTCGTCAGGCGCCATCGGCAACGATACCGGGCTCATGCATGTCGCCGCCGCCACTGGCGTCCCGGTGCTGGGCATCTACGGCCCGACCGCCACCGACGAGACACCGCCGCTCAGCCCCCAAGGCGCGACCATTGCGCTCGGCCTCCCCTGTGCCCCGTGCCGGGCGCGGACCTGCCCCCTCCAACACCACCGCTGCATGACGGAGCTGCTGCCAGACATGGTGCTCTCCCGCTTCGCGAAGCTGACCGAAGGGGCCGCGCCGTGAGAGTGTTGCTGGTCAAGCTCTCGGCGCTTGGCGATATCGTCCACGTCTTCCCCGCAATCGAGGAGGCTCTGACCAAGGTGCCTGGCCTCGAACTCGACTGGCTGGTGGATGCCCAGCATGCCGAGCTTGTCCGCCAATGTCCCGGGGTCGGGCGTGTCTTTACCCAGGCGGATATGCCGGCCCTGTCGCACACCCGATATGACAAGGTTATCGATGCTCAGGGCCTGCTGCGCTCGGCGCTGCTGGCGCGTCGCGTCGGTGGGCATGTCGCGGGCGCCGATTGGCCACTCGTGCGCGAATGGCCCAGCCACTGGGCCTATCACCAGCGGGTGCGCTACCCCCCCGGTCTGCATGCCGTCGATGCGGCACGCGCGCTCTTTGCCGGCGTGTTCTCCTATATCGCCACGCCAGCCGCCATGCGCGAGGCCAACCGGCCCCGACGTGCCAACCGCGATGACCGTCGGCACGTCCTGCTTTTCCACGGTACCGCCCAGGCGGCAAAGCTCTGGCCGCGCGCCAACTGGGCGCAGGTCGCCCGGCATGTTCTCGGTCAGGGTCTCGAACCTTTGGTCACAGCGCAGGGCCCCGCCGAGGTTTCCTTTGCAGAACAGCTCGCGTCGGATGTACCCGGCCTTGTCTTCGCGCCCCGCTGCGACATCCCGGAGTTGCGCGGGCTGATCGACAGCGCGCGGCTCGTCGTCAGCGTCGATACCGGGCTCGGGCACTTTGCCGACTGGCTCGGCTGTCCGGTGCTCATGCTCTTCCAGGCGTCGGACCCACTCCGAACGGGGCCGTATTTCGCCAGCGGCCGGGCAATCTGGGCCGGCGACAGGCCATTGCGTCCCGGTCGCCGCGACCGTAACCGCCCGCCTATCCATCCAATCCCAACCGCCGGGCAGGTGATCACCGCCATCGACGAGGCGCTCCGATGAGTGCCGATGCCATCGAGATCATCATCGATATCGAAGCCGGCGCTGCTCAATTCGGCGAGGAGCGCCTGCCCCTCTCGCCCCCGCACCGGTTCTGGTCCGTGCTGGCCGACCGGTTCGGCGATCGCTTCGTGCATCTTGTGCCTGCCGATGGCGCGACCCGTCACGCCGAGCGCCGGCAGGCGCTGACGCTGGCGCTGGCCGCCGGGCGGCAGGCCGATGCGGTGATCGGGCGCGTGACGCTAAGCGACGGCAGGCGCTCGCCGTACATCTTCCGGCCGCATATGCTGGCCTATCTGCCTCTCGCTCCCGGAGCCTTGCTCTGTCGTGCAAGCGCCGCCGCTGGCGCTGCCGCGGAGCTCGACGACGGCTTGGATATGCACTGGGCGCGCGATCTCGGGCTTGCGCTGGCGCGGCGGGGGCCCGTGCTGCCCTTCGATGGCGTTCTCGCCGAGTGCACTGCGTCCCCGCCACACGGTTCGCGGGTGCCGCCTGCCCGCGCGCGCCTCACGTCCCAAGGCACAGAAGACGGCTTCGTTCTCGTCTATGGGCGGCTTGGCGCTTCCACCAGCCTCTATTTCGACGGCTTGCCCGCGCCCGACCGCGCCCAGCTCCGCATGCTCGAGCCTGGCGATCTGTTCAGTGATCTGCCGTGGCTCGCGGCTGCGCGCCTCGTCATCATCGTGCGCGGCTTCGAGTTCGCCCATTTGAATGGCGCGCTCGACCTTCTCGGCGAACTCGGGACCCCGGTGCTTTGGTTCACCGACGACGACTTCATCGCGCTCGGCGGCGAGACGGCCTCGCTCGGGCACTACCGTGCCGAAACGGTGCGGCGCTTTGCACAGCGGCTTGCGGGGATCGTCACGACTTCGGCACCGCTCGCTGCGGCGCTCTCGCCCTACCACGCGAGTATTGCCGTGTTGCCGCTCGCTGCCGATCCGGCGCTGCTTGCCCGGCGCCCGGCGACGCCATCGGAGCGCGCGGCCATTATCGGCGGTGGGTTCCGGGCAAAGGCCCTCACCGAGGTCGTTGCGCCGGCGGCCACGGCCGAAGGCGTGCCACTGATCCTGCCGGCCGGGCTGCCGCGGGCACCGCATGCTGCGCTGCGTCTGCCCTTCGACGGCGATTTTGCGCAGTTCATCTTCCGGTGGCAGGCCGAAGCTCCCTTCGCCCTGCTGCATCCGCACGGCGACAGCGGCAATATTGGCAACAAGAGCCGCGGGACGCTCCTGGTTGCGGCCTATCTCGGCGCCGTGCCGATTGTCGCCGACGAGCCAGCCTATCGGGGGCTGGGTGAAGGGCAGGGGGTTCTCTCCGCCGGCCGCAAAGCGGCCGAGTGGCGGTCACAGATCGCGCGGCTGAAGGATGCCTGCTTCTGCGGGCAGATGCTGCGGAATCTTGATGCCTGGGTCGCTTCGGAATGCGATGCTGACGTCGCGGGCGCGCAGTTTCGGCGCATCGTCGGTGCGGCCGGGCACGGCGGACCGCTTGCGGCTGCCGATCGGCTCGGCCGCGCGCTCGAATCCCGCACATTTCAGCAGGCACTCCCTCGACAATCGGCCCTCGTCCGGCACTGGCGGCGGCTCTCCGCCAGCCTCGGCCGCCGGATCGATCGCTTGATCAATCCCCGATGATCGCGTCGAGATAGAGCGGCAAGGACACCCTAATGTCCCCCTGGGCCGGCACGCGTTCGCGCGCCGCCGCGCCGAGGCGCTGTAGCAGGTCCGGGTCGGTGGCGAGGCGGGCGATGGCCGCTGCGAAGCCGTCTATGTCGCCCGGTGCACAGAGGAGGCCATTCTCGCCATCGGTGATCAGTTCAGGGATAGCTCCAACGGCTGATGCAACCACCACCTGCCCCCGTGCCTGCGCCTCATGGATGATCAGCGGGCGCCCGTCATGGCGCGAGGGCACGATGAGGATATCGAGCTCATCGAGAAACCGCTCCTTCGCTTCCCCGAACAGCGACCCGGCGAGGTTCACCTCCCGTGGTGGCAGGAACCAGCGTGGCGCTGGGCCCGCCATTGCGAACCGCAGGCCGCGGCCCTGGAGCCGCTGCGCGATATCGCAGAAGGCGCGCGGGTTCTTGGTGCGGTCGAACCGGCCGATATAGCCGATGGTGAGCGGTTGGGGCGGGCGCGGTGGGATCCTGCGGGCGAAGATTGCTGCGATATCGACGCCGCTCGAGGCAACTCGGACCGGCGGGCCGCTCCCCCCGAGCGCCGCCGCCGCTTCGGCACTCTCGGCGATAACCGCGTCCATGAAGGGCACGGCCGTGCGGTGCTCGTCGATCAGTTGCCGCGCGTTGAACATGAAGCCGATGACCCGAAGCGCCGGGTTGCGGCGCTTCAGTGCCGGCAGGGCGCGATAGGCGGGGGATGGCCCGCAGAGCACGAGCGTATCGGTTTGCTCGGCTGCAAGGCAGTTTGCCAGGGTGTCCGCATCAGCGTGGCGGGGCAGGCGGGTGACGCCGGCAGCGGCCGAAAACCAGGCACTTGCCGGCCCCGGCGTCTTCGAGAACTCCACTATGTGCGCGATATGCCCTGCCTGTCCCAGCGCGGTAACGATGTCGGCCGCAACACGCTCGGCGCCGCCGAGGCCGAGGGATCTGAGTGCTAGAAGTATGGATCGGGGCACGCTTGGCTCATGAAGCGATTATCCTGTCGAGTGTGCCGGTTTTCGCCCCTGCCGAACAGATGCCTCAGCCAGAACCGTCCCGTACCAGACGGAACCCGAGATGGTCTGGTGGCCGGCCGGTCGAGCAGCCGCCCGTGACGCCGTCCGAAATGAAGTTCGACATTTCGGCGCGATGCCGGCCCTCTAGATAATGCGCGCCGCAGGCTTCGAGCCGGGCCGGCACGCCCATGTCCGCCGTCAGGGTCACCCGGGTGACGCAGGTTGAGGTCCATTCCCACACGCGGTTCTCGATGTCCGCGATGCCATAGGTATTGACCTTGCCGCTGCCGACCGGGGCGAGGCGTGCTGGCCCCGCCGCCGCTAGCGCCGCCTCGCGTTCATAGGTGGCGATCCATCGCAGGGCCGGGTTTCGGGCGTTTTCCCTGTCGGTGATTGGCTCGGGCGGCTCGTCTGCGGCCAGAAAATGCCACTCCGCGATGGTCGGCAGTCGCCACTCCATGCCCGTGCGGGCGCTGAGCCAATGCGCGAAGTCGACTGCGTCATCATAGCTGACGCCGGTCACCGGGAAGTTCGGCGATCCCGAACGGCTGCCGGGTTCGGCTGGGCGGCAGCTGCCCTCCGCCACGCAGGCAGCATATTGTGCGACCGTCACCTCGTTTCGCATCACCACGAGTGCGGCACCGTCTTCGATCGTGATCAGCGGGGGCTCGATGACCTCGCCTTCTCTCAGCCAGCTTCCCTCGGCGCGATAGGTTACGGCATGCGCCGGGATCGTCACGGTCGCGGGCAGCAGCCTGGGATCGGCGGGGAGCGTCGCTCCCAGAGGGCCGAGTTTCCAGGACACAGCCGCGCTGATGGCGAGCAGCAACAGCGCGGGAAACGCAAGCCCGAGGCGCTCGCGCCAGTTATGCCCCGGGTGAATGGCCTGTACCATCGCGGATGGCCCCCTTGTTCCCTGTGGCGGGGCTTCTGCCCCGCCATCCGGACCGCGGCATTCATCAGCCCGCGATCGGGTTCGGTGCCTCCACCTGCGTCATCAGGTCCCCATCCCACTCGCCCTCGACCTTGAAGTGAGCGGTGGCGCCCAGTTCCACGGCTTCGATCAGGTTGTGGTTCACATAGGCGTAGATACCCGGCTGCAGGAACGTATAGAGCGCGGCGCCCGCCGAGCCACCGGCTATGAACCAGGTTTCGAGATCGACATCCGGCATGTTGTTGAACTTGCCTTCCTGCCAGACGAAGTCGCCATGGCCGCCGATCAGGTGCGGACGCGTGTCGCGGTTGGCCTGCGAGTGGAGGATCAGCACGCGCTCTCCAACCCTGGCGGTCATGGCATTGTCGCCAGTCAGCGCCCCGACGGCGCCATTGAAAACCACATGGCTGGGCACCAGCCCGCGCATCACCTTGACCATGTCGTCATAGCCGTCGCCGGCAGATTCATAGGTCTTGAAGTTGCCCTCGCTGTCACGCGGCACGTAGAAATCCTGCTCGCCGACATAGTAGATCCGGTCATAGGTCAGCGGCTTGCCCCTGCCGTCCGACAGGCCGTTGCGTGGCAGCACCATGATGGCGCCGTTCATGCCCGAGACCACATGCCACGGGATCATCGGGCCGCCCGGCGCGCAGTGGTAGACGAACACGCCCGGCCGCGTCGCGCGGAAGCGCAGCTTGACCTGCTCGCCGGGGTTTATCAGCGTAAGTGCACCGCCGCCCAACGCGCCCGTCGCGGCGTGGAAGTCGATATTGTGCTGCAGCATGTTGCTGGCAGGGTTGATCAGCGTCAGCTCGACATAGTCGTCCTGGTGGACAACCATCAGCGGCCCGGGGGCAGTGCCATTGAAGGTCATGGCCTGCAGGGTGGTGCCGTAGTCGTCGATCACCATTTCCTTTTCCTCGATCGTCAGGGTGAACTCGACGATCTTGGGGCCCCCGGTTGCAACCTGCTCATGCGGATGGACGAAGGGCGGTGCAACCAGCGTTACCTTTTCCCGCTTGAGCGTCGAGAGATCGGGCGCCGGGCCCGTATCGGGCGCACTTTCCTGGGCGAGGGCTCTGCCCGTCTCCAGTACGCTGCCGACGACCCCGGCAAGGGCCGCTCCCGCAAGCAGGGTGCGGCGGGTCAGGTTGAAGGTACCATCGCGGTGCATTTTTCGCTCCTCAAGCTCGGGCAACCGGCCCGCTGTGATGGCTGGAGCTTTAGGGGGTGCCGGAGGGCGTCTCCTTGATCGTGATCAAAGTAGTACAAAAAATGCATCTTTAATCGCTTTCGTTTGACACGGATCAAGGCCGTGCGCCGGCTTTGGGCAGACATGCAGGGGGCGGGCCCCGAAAGGGCTCAGACGATTTCACCCGACTGTCCAAGGAGACGAATATGCTCAGGTTCCCACTAGCCGCCGGTGCCGCCATGCTGATGGCTTGCGCCGTTGCTCCGGCCCTCGCCGCCAATTTCGACGTGCACATGCTGAACAAGGGGGCGGACGGGCAGGCGATGGTGTTCGAGCCTGCGCTCACCACGATCGCGCCAGGAGACACCGTCACCTTCATTCCAACCGATAAGGGCCATGATGCCATGACGATAGCGGACATGATCCCTGCTGGAGCCGAGCCGTTCAAGGGCAAGATGGGGCAGGAGATCGCCGTCACCTTCACCGCACCGGGGGCCTATGTGATCAAGTGTTCGCCGCACTACGCCATGGGCATGGTGGCCGTGATCGTGGTGGGTGACGCCCCCGCCAATCTCGAAGCGCTGAGGGCCGTGAAACAGCCAAAGAAGGCGCAGGAGCGCTTCGACGCGGCACTCGCCCAACTCGCCCCATAGGTCCGGTCGTCCGGCAGGCGCGGCAGAATTCGTCTGCTGCGGTCCTGCGGTCGATCCAGGCGCGTGTTGGTATAAACATGCGCAAGGAATGAATCTTAAATCCTGCTCAGGAGGAGCGACATGAAACTCTCCCAATTGGTCCTGTCCGGCGCAATGCTAGCCTTAAGCGCCACACTCGCCGTCACCGGCATTGCCCAGGCGGCGGATTTCGAGGTCCTGATGCTCAACAAGGGCACGGACGGCAAGACGATGGGCTTCTCGCCATCGTTCCTTGCCGTCGAGCCGGGTGACACTGTGACATTCATCCCGGTCGACAGGGGGCATAATGCCGAGAGCATTCTCGGCATGATCCCGGAGAGCGCCGAGCACTGGAAAGGGCGCGTGGACGAGAGGCTCACGATCACCTTCACCGAGCCCGGGCTATATGGCTTCAAGTGCAATCCGCATCTGGCCATGGGCATGGTGGGGCTCATCGAAGTCGGCAATGATCGGTCCAACCTCAATGCCCTGATGAATGTGCGCCTGCCGGGCAAATCCCAGGCGCGGATGATGGAGCTTTTCGCCAAGACATCCCCAAGGCAATAGCACCGCGCCCGCAGCGCATGACATGCCCGCAACCGGTCGCGCAGGTGGCAGGCGCAGTCCGGTTCGGGCCTTTGCCCAGGTTGTGGGCAAAACCCTGCCAGATCGAGGAATTAACTTCGAGCGGCGGTGTTTTGCCGTTAAGCTTACGGCATCGAGGATCCATCTATGCGCTTGACCACCTATAGCGATTTTGCGCTTCGCCTGATGATGTATCTGGCGGTGCGGACCGACCGGCTCTCGACGATACCCGACATTGCAGGCGCTTATGGCATCTCGGCCAACCATCTGATGAAGGTGGTGCAGAAGCTCGGACAGGCGGGCTATGTCGAAACTGTACGTGGTCGCGGCGGCGGGATGCGGCTCGGTCGGTCGGCCGAGGAGATCGGTATCGGGGAACTGGTGCGCTTTACCGAGCCCGACATGGATATCGTGCCCTGCTTTCAGGCAGGCTACAGTGATTGTCCGCTCTGGCGGGCATGTCGGCTGAAGTCCGTGCTCGAGCGGGCGCGGCTTGCGTTTCTCTCCGTGCTCGACGAGTTCACGCTCGCGGATCTCGTCCGTACCCCGGGCCCGCTGCGGGCCCATCTCGGCATCGACCTGGCCTTGCCTCGCGGCATCACGCCGGTTGCTGACCAGGCAGGCTGAGCCGCAATATCCCCGCTGCCCTGAACCGTTCCCCTTTGCCCGGCGTAATGCCAGGTAAGGTATCGATGGGGTTCAGACGATGGACAAGGTGCTGATTTACGGCGCAACCGGCGGCATTGGCGGCGCCTTGGCGCGCCGGCTCGCCGCGGCCGGACGCCCTGTGCATCTGGTGGGGCGTGACGCTGGGAAGCTATCCGCGCTCGCCGCCGAACTTGGCGCCACGCACTCGCTCGCAGATGTCGAGGATGCGTCGAGCTTCGCGCGCGTCGCCGCCGAGGCGGGGCCGGCCTTGTCGGGCCTTGTCTACGCCGTTGGCACCATCACCCTGAAACCGCTCGGTCGGCTGACGTCTGCGGATTTCCTCCGCGATTTCCGCCTTAATGCAGAAGGTGCTGCCCTTGCCGTGCAGGCGGCCGTGCCGGCTCTCAAGGCCGCCGAGGGCGGGGCTTCGGTTCTGCTGTTTTCCACCATCGCCGTCTCGCAGGGCTTTACCGCGCATGCTTCCGTCGCCATGGCGAAAGGCGCAGTAGAGGGCCTGACCCTGGCGCTCGCCACCGAGCTCGCGCCGAAAATCCGGGTCAATGCCATCGCGCCGTCGCTGACCCGTACGCAGCTTGCGGCCCAATTGCTCTCGAGCGAGCAGATGGCCGCTGCCATCGCGCAACTGCATCCACTGCAGCGGCTGGGCGAGCCCGACGATATTGCCGCGCTCGGGGCATTCCTCCTCTCGCCCGACGCGTCCTGGATCACCGGGCAAGTCTATGGCGTCGACGGCGGCCGCTCGACGCTGAGGACCAAGGGCTAGAGCCCCATCGCCTTCAGCTGCTGCAGCGGCGGTATCGTCTCGAACATGCGCGGGTCGAGCACGTCCCATAGGATGCCGACCGTCGGCTTGTGCGGGTTTTCTACCTCGATCGTGCGGGTTGGCGTGAACACCACATCGGCCACCGTGTCGAAAATCTCGGGTGTCAGCTTCTCGTCCAGCACCTGGCAATCATGGACGACGGCCGCCGTCGGCGTCGCTGTCGTCACGCGGCCCAATTGATAGAGCATGCCCCATTCGGCATCGAAGAAGCCGTGCCCCTTGCCGAAGCGCACACCCTCCATGTTGATGGCCCCGGTGCCGGTGACCATGTAGTCGACGGGCGGAAGCGCCTTGATCGCCTCGAGGTCCACCGGCTGTGCCACCCGTTCCATACCGTCGAGGGTCGAGGCGTAGAGATGGAGTTCCGGGGCAATCTTCTTGGGATCGAGCAACCAGAAGCCGCGCTTGATCGAATAGGTGGTCATCAGCACGGTCTTGCCATCCTGCAGGGCCTTGAGCCGCAGCCGATCGAGGCAATTGTCGGGGGTGATGAACACGAACCCGGCATTCTGGTAGTAGCGATGGCTGGTGAGCCGGCCCACTGCCTCCTCGCCTCCCTCGAAATCGGCGATGAACTCGCCGAAATCGAAATGGAAGCGGCTGTCCGGCACCGCCACCTTGCGCAGCTCGGTCCATACCCGCTCGCGCACGGAGGCCTTATGTTCGGTGACGATATCGTTCATCGACAACTCCTTGAATGCTAGTCTGCGACGGCCATGCCGAGCCGGCCCAGTGTCCGTCGCTCGATGATCACCACCACCTGGTAGAACAATATGGAGATCAGCACCGACACCACCGCCACGGCCCAGATCATGCCGTAGTCGAGATAGCCGCGGGACTGGTTCAGCAGGTTGCCGAGCCCGGTGCCGGTGGCGAGCCATTCGGCGATCATCACGCCGAGCAGTGCCCGTGGCGCGGTAAGGCGCGTGGCTGCAAACAGATAGGGCAACGAGGCCGGCACCGAGACGAGACGCAGCTGTGTCATAATGCCGGCGCCATAAGCGCGCGGTACGTCGAGCGCCGCGCGCGGGACCATGAGCAGCCCCTGCGCCATGGTGACGAAGGCAGGAAAGAACGTCACCGAGATCGTGATCCACAGGATCACCGCCGGCCCGCGCCCAAGCATCAGCACCAGCAGCGGCGTCAGCGCCACGAGCGGCATGGTCTGGGTGACGAGCGCCACCGGCAGCAGCGCCTTCACGATAGCCGGTCGCACCTGAGACGTGAGCGCGAGCAGGAAGGCCAGCGTCAGCCCCGCCGCCATGCCGATCAGCGTCATCGGCAGGGTCTGCGCCAGCGCCGCCAGCAGCTTCTGCTGCGCCGCCGCCGCGCTGGGCAGGACAAACAGGTAGTCGAACAGCCCGGGCGGGGTCTTGGCGATCATTGCCGGAACGCGCAGTGCGGCAAGCAGCGCCCACCAGAGCCCGAAGGGCAGCGCAATCGAGCCAAGCACGATGAGGATTCGCTGCCACGGCGGCCGTCCGGTGTCGGTCGATTGGGGCAGGGCGCTCGGCACGGTCACCGCTTCTGTGCCCTTCAGCAGCCGCGCACCCAGCGCCGCGAAGGCAAAATAGGCGAGCGCGGCGATGGCGGTCGCCACAAGGCCGATGCCCCAGAGCCGGTCGGGTTCGGCGCGACCGAGAGAACCGAGCAGATAGACACCCAACCCCCAGCGACCGCCGCCACCGAACTCGGCGAGAATCGAGCCGAGCACGGCGTTGGGTGCCGCGATCCTGAGGCCAGAGAGAATGGTGGGCAGCGCGCTGCGCATCCGCACCAGCCACAGCGCCTGCCACCTGTTGCCACCATAGGCGCGAACCAGGTCGATGGCGCGCGGATCGGCCTGGGTCAGGCCGACGACAGTCGAGGTCATGGTAACGAAATAGCAGCCGATGGCGGCGAGCACGATGCGCGGCGCCATATCGCTCAATGTCAGCACCAGGATCGGCGATATCGCGATGGGCGGCAGCGCGAAGATCGCGACATTCATGCCGCGGGCGAGCCGCGCCGTTACCGGGTACAGAGCGAACAATGTGCCAAGCGCCACGGCGACAAGGTTGCCGATGATGAAGCCCGCGCCCGCGCCATAAAGCGTCGCGCCAATGTGGTTGGGGTAGTCGCCCCAGTCGGTCACGAGGCGCACAAGGATGGCGCTGGGCGCCGGCAGGGCGCCATCGGCGACGAGCTTCAGCTGCCCGGCAATCTCCCAGATCGCCAGCAGGATCAATGTGTTGAGCAGGGGACGAAAGCGGATCAGCATCGCCGCCCTCGTCCTTCGACAAACTCAGGATGGGGTCGGCTTCGCACGCCTGTTGGTACCGTAGCCCTCATGGTGAGCCTGTCGAACCACGAGGGCGTCGCACGGCCGAACACCCCCTCAATGCCCATCGAGCGCCTCCGACACCTGTCGTTCGAGGGCGTGGAAATGCTCTGCGTTGAACAAAGCCGGGTCGCGCGGGCGCGGCAGGTTGATCTCGATGATCTTGCTGATGCGGCCTGGCCGGCTCGCCATCACCACCACTCGGTCGGCGAGGAATACCGCCTCGTCGATGCCATGCGTCACCAACAGGGTGGTCGCGCCCGTCTCCATCCAGATGCGCTGCAGTTCGATATTCATCTGGCGGCGGAGAATCTGGTCGAGCGCGCCGAAGGGTTCGTCGAGAAACAGCATGTCGGGCTTCGTCACGAGAGCCCTTGCGATAGCGACGCGCTGCCGCATTCCGCCTGAAAGTTCGCCGGGGAGTGACTTCTCGAAGCCCTCGAGTCCGACGAGGCGGATGAGTTCGGCGATACGCGGACGGTAGTCCGAGAGCTTGCGGCCAAGCACATCGAGCGGCAGCGCGACATTGGCTTCGACGGAACGCCAGGGGAGCAGCGCCGCGTCCTGGAACGCGACGCCGGTCAGCCCTTGGCGAGTGGCCTCGGTCGGGACGAGGCCATCGACGGTGACGGTGCCGGCATCCGGCTTGTCGAGCCCGAGGCAGAGCCTCAGGATGGTCGACTTGCCACAGCCCGAAGGGCCGATCAGCGCTGTGAAGGAGCCGGGCTCGGTCGAAAGGGAGACGTCCTGCAACGCCTCCGTCCGCTTGCCCCGCGCCTCGAAAATGCGGCTGATGCCTTCGAGCCTGATGCCGGACCCCGCCAAAGCCTAGATCTCCGCGACGACGGTGGTGTCGAACATGTCGCGGGTTGCCTTGATGCCGACAGCGGCGAGCGCTTCGATATTCTTGGCAATGGCTTCTTCGCTCATCGAGAAGATACCGCCTTCAGCTTCCATCAGCGGCTTCTGCGCGGTGTTGAAGTATACCTCATTCTCGATGGTGCGGCCGGTGCCCTTGAACCAGGTTTCGGCGAAGGTCGGCGGATACACGGCCGGATCGGCGAGGTTCTCTTCCCAACCCTTGCGGGAGGCGCGGAGGAAGGCAACGATCTCCTTGCGCTTGGTCTTCAGCACCTCTTCGGTCACGACCACGGTATCGTTGAAGATGGTGAAGCCGAAATCATAGAGCAGGAAGGAAGTGGCTTCGACGCCCGCCTGCTTGATGGTGTAGGGAACGTTGGTGGTGAAATCGAGCGAGGCGTCGATCTCACCCTTGATGAGCGGCGTGGGGTCATAGGCATAGGGCACGATGTTGACCGAGGCGCGGTCGACGCCCGAGATCTTCAGCATGGCCTCGACCGAGACGACGTTGACCGGCGGCACGGCCAGGGTCTTGCCCACGAGGTCCTGCGGCGTCTTGATCGGCTTGGAGGCGAGCGAGACGATGCCGATCGGGTTCTTCTGGTATTGCGCGCCGATGATCTTGAAGGGCGCGCCCTGCTCGACAATCGCCTTGATCGTGGTGTCCGGCGTTGTCAGCGTCAGGTCGGCCTTGCCGGCGATCAGCGTCGATTCCGGAATTACGTCCGGCCCACCTGGCATATAGGTGACGTCGAGGCCTTCGGCGGCGTAGTAGCCCTTGTCTATGGCCAGGAAATAGCCGGCGAATTCGGCATCGTTGATCCAGCTCGCCTGGAAGGCGAAGGGGGTGGCCGCCATCGCAAAGCGCGAGGTGAGCGGCAGCGCGGCGCCGGCGGCGGTAATCGAGAGGAAGGTCCGGCGGTTCAGTCTCAGGCTCATGATATGCACTCCTGTCATGATGCTTCGGGGACGGCTTGGTTCAGGCGACGCCGCGCATGCGGGCGAGTTCGCGGAGCGGCGGTGTTGCGGCAATCTGGTCGGGGGTGAGCAGATGCCACTTGATGCCGCGTGGGCGCCGGGTCGGCCGGCTTATCTCGATCAGGCGGCTCGGTGTGGCGATCAGGTCGGTGATGATGTCGGTCTCCCCGAGCGGAAGCTTCTCGTCCACCACCTGCACGTCATGGACGAGCGCCGCCACCGGCGTCGTATCGTCGGCGAGCCCGATATCGGTGAACATGCCCCATTCGAGGTCGAAGAAGCCGTGGCCCTTGCCGA
>CAYPYV010000044.1:0-20304 GCA_964414845.1 uncultured Devosia sp.
GCGTGGTGGAGCTATCCTTGCCTAGCTTTCGAAGAAGAAGCGTCGGTTTGCGGGGTCGAACCATCCTTAGGGATTTTTAGATGAGCACCTCTGCCATTTTGCACCTTACCGGCACGCCCGGGTTGCGCCTCTCGGATGGCACTCCGATTGAGCTGCGGCAAAAGGCATACGCGATCGCCGCACTCCTCTACCTCGAGTACCACGATCGTACCCGGCGCAGCGTTATGGCGGAGAAAATCTGGGAAACGAGCAAACCAGAGCAGGCGATGACGAATCTACGGCAGGCCCTGCTACAGACTCGAGCCAATTGTGACCCGCACAAACTTGCGTTGTTCCACATCGACAACACCACCATTGCACTGAACGCAGATCTGCAGGTCGACCTGAGAGAACTCGGGCGAATCCGCACGGTCGACGATGGCGCTGAACTGGAACGCCTTGTCTCGCTCTATCATGGAGACCTTCTCGACGGTCTTGATGATTTTGGTCCTGAACTCACGCAGTGGCTGCATACCATGCGCGGACATGTCGAGGATAACTTCATTAGGAATGGCACCGAGGCGGCCCTGCGAATTGGGCCAAGCAGCCTTCCAGCATTGGCCAAACTTGCAGAACGACTGCCATATAGCGAAGAGGTGACCCGTGCGCAGATCATACTGCTGAAGGGCATCGGCAACACCGCCACCGCTACACTGGTGCTAAACCAGTTCACCGCCCGCATGACGCGAGACCTCGGCGCAGAGCCGTCGGCGGATATGCGGCGCCTGCTCGAACCAGAACCGGCAATAAAGCCGGTACCGGCCATTGTGGCAGGTACGATACGCCATCCGGATGAAGCGCCGCCGCCGAGGCGCGGGCCGTTCGTTCCGCGAGTCGTGCTGCTTCCACCCATGCAGGACGCCAAACAATCGAACCTGCCTCGCCATGTCGCACCAGCGCTTATCGAAGACATCACCATCCGGCTAACGCGGTTGAAAAGTGTATCGGTCATCGCGCCGCACACGGCATGGCAGATGGACCCATTCAGCGCCCTCGACGAAGTCCGTGCCCATCAGATCGACTATGGCGTTGAAAGCAGGGTGGCGCCGGACCTGGGCACAGGCGGGGTTGCAGTAGGCATCCGGCTTGTGCGGACGACCACAAGAGAGATCGTCTGGGCGGAGAAGTTCGTGCTCTCCACGACGACGTCTCCCGAAGTCTACTGGGACTTCGCGAACGGCGTGGCGCGCAGCCTCGGGGATAGTATCGAAGCCGCCGAACTGGCGCAGGAGCGGACAGCGCGCGACGCGGACGCCTATGGGTTTTATCTCGACGGAAGACATCACCTGCGTACCTTCGACTTGCCAAAGATCCGCCGCGGTCGGAAGTCGCTTCGGATCGCCCGCGAGATCGAGCCCGAAGAAGCCTCCATCGAGAGCGCACTGGCGCGAAGTTATGTTGTCGAGTGGGTGCTTCGGTCTGGATCCGACCGTGCGTTGCTCGACAAGGCAAGACTGCACGCCGAGCGGGCCGTTACGATCGACCACACGGACGGTACCGCCTATCGTGAACTTGGTCGCGTGGCCTTGTTTACCGGCGACCTCGACCTGTCGATCGAGCATATGCAACGGGCAGCCAGACTGGCGCCGCATCACGCAGATATCCTCGCCGACTATTCCGATACCCTTACTCACTATTCCGACTTCGATGCTGCAGAGCAGAAGATCGAGGAGGCAATTCGCCTTAACCCGTTGCCACCAGATGAATATTTCTGGACCTGGGGTGGCATCAGCTTTTTCCGTGGCCGCTGGGAGCAGTCCATCTCGCAACTGACCCAGATGCGCAATATCGACCCCGCCTTGCGGCTCTTGGCTGCTTCTGCAGCCATGGCTGGGCACGCTGACTTGGCGCGGAAATACCGGCTCAGGGCTTTGGAACTGCAGCCGGACTTCACCATCGCCCGCTGGATTTCCCGTGTGCCGCAAAAGGATCCTGCGGACGTCGACCTGTACATAGAGGCCCTGAAGCGGGCCGGTTTCAAATAGGAGAATACCCTATGCGTTACGTACTCATCGGCCAGAAGGGCAGCGATCAGGTCCTCGTCGTCGATACCAAGACCATGACCGTGTCGTCGCTCGACTCGGCTTCCGTGGTTCCGCAGAACATTCAGATGGCGCGCGACGCCGGCAATGCGCATGTCGAGGGGGTCGACCTGGCTCTCGCGGTAAATCAGCGCGAAGACGGCAGTTCCATCTGGTTCTTCGAGAACAAGTAAGCGAAGGCGGCAGGCTGGTTCATGCCACTCGGTGACCAGCCCACGGATACGGTCTCCGCGGCCCGGCTGCGGAGACTGACCGAAGCTATGCGGCAACATGGCTTGACGCGCCTTGCTGACCAAACCGGGCTGGATCGGCTCGGCGTGCCTTGCATGGCAGCCACAAGGCCAAATGCGGCCACGGTGACGACCCACCAGGGCAAGGGAGAAACACTGGAAGCTGCGGCCCTTTCTGCGCTGATGGAAGCGGCGGAATACGCGTGTGCCGAACGACCGCCTGTGGCGGTCATTCATGCCAGTTGCGATCGTCTCGCCGCTAAGGGCGCTCGGTACCTCTTGCCTGATGCGTCTCTGCCGGCCGGCGAGCCCTTGCCGTCCGACAAAGCAATCGGCTGGATGGCCGGAATTGACCTTGTAAGCGGCGAAGCCGTCTTCGTGCCGCGCGACATGGTCGCGCTCGCTTATGCCGAGGACATGCCCGGCCTCTCGCAGAGTACCAATGGCCTTGCAGCAGGCTTCGACCAGGACCATGCCCGGCGCCATGCCCTCTGCGAACTGATTGAACGCGATGCGATGGTATTGTGGGGGTTCCGGTCGGATGCGTCGGCCGCTGCGACGGAACTCAACCCATATGCATTCGCCGATGCCGGCATCGCTACGCTTTGTGAGAAGGCGCGCGACCGAAACATCGATGTCCGGCTGTTCGACATGACCAGTGATCTGGGCATCCCGACGATCTACGCGGTGATGATCGACTTGCAGACGGACCTGAAGCTTGGAGTATCCACCGGCGCCGCCTGCCATCCGGTTGCAGCGATTGCCGCCCGAAAGGCACTGCTGGAAGCTGCCCAGACCCGCGTCAGCCTGATCGCCGGTGTTCGTGACGATATTGCCGAAGCTGAATATGAACGGCCACTTTCCACCACGCTGGACCTGCCCCGCACCGCCACATTCCGCCCCCCTCCGCAGGGTCTCGAAATGGGGCGCGGCCCTGCGGCGGAATTGGCACATGTATTGAAGATGCTTATCGAGCAAGGCCATAGCAGCATCGTGGCTGTAGCGATTGGCGGAGCAGAGATGGGAATCCATGTCGAAAAGCTCTTCGTGCCCGGGCTCGAGGACCGGCTGACCAATCGGCATTGGCGGCCAGGGACGCGGGCAGTGCGCATGATGTTGCGGCAATGACGAAATTCCTGTTTGTCGGCCCGTCGCTTCACGCCGCGGATATCGACCTCTCGGGGTTGAGTGTACGGCCACCGGCACGACAGGGGGATATCTTTGACGCCGTGGAAGACGGCGCGGCGGCGATCGGGCTCGTCGATGGCGTGTTCGGCTTCGTCCCGTCGGTCTGGCATAAGGAAATCCTATATGCCCTGGAGCAAGGCGTGCATGTAATGGGCGCGGCGTCGATGGGTGCCTTGCGCGCCGCGGAATGCGCGGCCTTCGGAATGACACCGGTGGGTCGAATAGCTGAACGCTTTTTGAACGGTGAGCTGACCCGCGACGCCGACGTGTGCCTGGTGCATGCGCCAGCAGAACTGGACTATCTGCCTTTGACCGAACCACTCGTCGATGTCGAGCCGACGCTCGCGGCGCTGACCGACGCCGGCAGGATAACCGCGAAGGAGTGCGAGGAGCTCTGGGCCCATGCCGAAGCGCTGTATTTCGGCGACCGCACCGTGGAGGCGATATTCACGCCAATGCCCACGAGCCGGCGGGAGCAATTGACGCGGGATTATGCGCACTATCAGGTGCGGCAGAAGCGGCTGGACGCGCTTTCCCTCGTAGCGGCGCTGCACGCCGCGTCCCCGACGCGCGGCACGCCGCCTGACTGGCGCATGATCCAGTCACGGCCTTGGCTGGCCTTTCTGCGACGGTGGGGCAGAGAAGACTAGCGAACAAAACGAGAATAAGGCTCACTGTCGCGCGGAAGGACGATTCGCATGAACGCGGCGGCGAGCACATTCGACAAACTGAACCCCGAGCAATTGCAGGCGGTGCGGCACGGCCGTACGCCCTTGCTGGTGATTGCTGGCGCGGGGTCAGGCAAGACCAACACATTGGCGCACCGCGTGGCACAGCTGGTGGTGGATGGCGCGGATCCGCGCCGCATATTGCTGATGACGTTTTCGCGACGGGCGGCAGCGGAGATGACGCGCCGGGTGGAGCGCATTCTTGCCGACAAGCTGGGCGCGAAGGGCGCGACCATCGCGCAGGGGCTCGAATGGGCCGGCACGTTTCATGGCATCGGTGCGCGGCTGTTGCGCGACTATGCAGGTGCGATCGGGCTCGACCCGGCCTTCACCATCCATGACCGGACGGATTCGGCGGACCTGATGAACATGGTGCGGCACGAGCTCGGCTATTCCAGCACCTCCGACCGCTTTCCCACCAAGGGCACCTGCCTTGCGATCTACTCGCGGGCGGTGAATGCCGAAGCGCCGCTCGACATGGTGCTGAAGGAGAGCTTCCCCTGGGTTGCGGCCTGGAGCCAGCAACTGCAGGGCCTGTTCGCCGCCTATGTGGAGGCGAAGCAGGCGCAGGGCGTGCTCGACTATGACGACCTGCTGCTCTACTGGGCCGGCATGATGCGCGAGCCGGACATCCGCGCGCTCGTCGAAAGCCGCTTCGACCATGTGCTGGTGGACGAGTACCAGGATACCAACCGGCTGCAGGCGACGATATTGCTGCAGCTGCGGCCCACCGGCGAGGGCCTGACCGTGGTGGGCGACGACGCGCAGGCGATCTACTCGTTCCGCGCCGCGACGGTGAACAATATCCTCGAGTTTCCGGGGAGCTTTTCACCGCCGGCAGAGATCGTGACGCTCGAGCGCAATTACCGCTCCACCGAGCCCATTCTCGCGGCGGCGAACGCCGTAATCGCGCTCGCGGAGAAGCGCTTCACCAAGAACCTCTGGACCGACCGGCAATCGTCGGAAAAGCCGCAACTGGTGACGGTGAAGGACGAGGCCGACCAGGCCCGCTATGTGGTGGAGAGCGTGCTGGCCGAACGCGAGAACGGCGCGACGCTGAAGCAGCAGGCCGTGTTGTTCCGCACATCGAGCCACTCGGCCGACCTCGAGATCGAGCTCACGCGGCGCAACATCCCCTACGTAAAGTTCGGCGGGCTCAAGTTTCTCGAAGCCGCGCATGTGAAGGACCTGTTGAGCGCCCTGCGCTTCCTGGAAAACCCGCGCGACCAGATCGCGGCATTCCGCCTGCTGCAGCTGCTGCCGGGCATCGGCCCCGGGCACGCCAAGCGGATCATCGACACGATTGCGGCGGACCCCGATCCGCTCGGCAAGCTCACGGAACTGACGCCGCCCGCCCGCAGCGCCGCGCATTGGCAGGGGCTTTTGGAGCTGGTCGGGCATTTGCGCGCCGACAAATCCACCTGGCCGGGCGACATGGGCCGGCTGCGGCTCTGGTACCAGCCCATTCTCGAAAACCACTACGAGGATGCGGAGCTCAGGAAGGAAGACATCGCCCAGCTCGAACGCATCGCGCACGGCTATCCGAGCCGCGAACGCTTCCTGAGCGAGCTGACGCTCGACCCGCCCGAGGCGACTTCGGACGAGCCCGGCGTGCCGCTGAAGGACGAGGATTACCTGATCCTCTCCACCATCCATTCCGCCAAGGGGCAGGAATGGCGGCACGTGCATGTGCTGAACGTGGTGGACGGCGCCATCCCATCGGACCTTTCGACGGGCACGAATGCCGAGATCGAGGAGGAGCGACGTCTGCTCTATGTGGCGATGACACGGGCGCGCGACCGATTGCACCTGGTGGTGCCGCAGCGCTTCTTCGTGCGCCAGCAGACGCCGGGCGGCGACCGGCACGTCTATGCGCAACGGACGCGCTTCATCCCCAAGACGTTGCTCGGCCATTTCGACGATGTGTTCTGGCCCAAGGTGGCGCCTGCGGCCCTGAGGCCCCTGCCCGGCGCGACGCCGCAGGTGGATCTGAAGGCGTACATGCGCCAGATGTGGCGCGCGTGAAGCGGCCGATCCGCATCGATGCCGCGCGGGCGCGCCGTCTATGGCTCCATGCCAGCCGGCTCGACACGCGGTCGCCATTCGGCGCGGGTCCTGAGGCGGCACGGGCGGCCATCGAACACCTGGGCTATGTGCAGATCGATACGATAAACGTCATCGAGCGGGCGCATCACCACCAGTTCTTCACCCGCATTCCCGAATATCGTCGCGAGGACCTGACACGGCTGCAATCGGAAGAGCGCTCGGTATTCGAATACTGGACGCATGCGCTCAGCTATGTGCCAACGCGCGACCTCAGGTTCTTTGTGCCAGCAATGGCTGCGCATCGCGAAGACCCCTCGCCCTGGTTCAGGCGCTGCGCGCCGGACGACCTGGCGGCACTGCTGAAGCGCATCAGAAAGGAGGGGCCGGTTTCGATCCGCGACGTGGATGGGGATGTGCGGGTGGAAAAAGACCACCCCTGGGCGAGCACCAAGCCCAGCAAGCGCGTGCTGGAACTGGGTTTCTACAATGGCGACCTCGTGGTCAGCCGACGCGACGGGATGGTGAAGACCTATGAGCTGCTGCCAAGGCATTTTGGGCTGAGGAAGCACCCCAAGCCCGCGAGCGAGATCGAGACCGCGGACTACCTGCTGACCCGGGGCTTGCGCGCGCAGGGGCTGGTGAGTGGCTCATCGCTGATGCATCCGCGAAAGACGCTCACACCGCTCCTCGCCGAGCTGGTGGAGAGGCGGGTGAAAAGCCGCAGGCTCTTACCGGTGCAGGTCGATGGACATGGGTCGGCCTATTGGGCCGAGCGCGCGCTGCTCGACAGCGCACTGCCAGAGCTTGACGCCGAGCTGGTTCATATCCTCTCCCCATTCGACCCGCTGGTCATCCAGCGTGGGCGGCTCAACGAGTTCTTCGGCTACGAGCACGTGTTCGAGGCCTATGTGACCAAGGACAAGCGCCGCTTCGGCTATTTCACCCTGCCGGTGCTGGTAGGCGACCGCTTCGTCGCCGTCCTGGATCTGAAGACCGACCGCGCCGAGGGCCGCCTGTTGGTGCAGGCATGGCACTGGCTGGTGGCGGAAACGGCGCGGCTGAGGCAGCTGATCGAGGAAGAACTCACGCGGTTCGAGCGCTTCCAGCTGGCGAAATGACAAGGGCGGCCGAAGCCGCCCTTCATTGCATGTGATGGCTGGAGCCCGCTCAGTTGAAGCGGTAGCGCACCGTGCCACGAACTTCGCTGATGAAGCTGTTGTTGACTTCGTAATACTGGTTGGCGTCGGTGGTCGGCTCGTTGGCGACCTTGTCGATATAGATGCCGCGATAGCCGATATCGGCAACCCAGCTGCCCATGTCGTAGCCGATACCCGCCATGACGGCGGCGGCGACGCTGACATTGCCGCCGGTGGGAACCGGAACGGCTGCCGTGGTGGGCGAATTGACTTCGGCATGGTTCCACGCGACACCGGCGCCCGCGCCGACATAGGCGAATGTGCCATTGCCCGGACCCGACCCACTGAGGCCGAAATCATAGTAGATGTTGGCGAGAGCGAGCGTGGAGCGGAGCATCAGCGTGTAGTCGCCGTCGACATCGACGTCACCTGTATCCTTGGTGATCTTCAGCCCGCGGGTTTCGACCTGGTCGATGGTGGTGTCGAAACGAAGGCCGGTGCCCGTTTCGTAACCGAAGCCGGCGCCGACGCTGTACCCGTAGCCATACTCGACCGGCTCGTAGCTGTCGGAGATCAAGGGGTGCGTTACGGTCTTGGCCCAGTGCCAGTTCAGACCGGCGCTGCCGCGCAAGTAGAACGAGCCGCCAATATTGTAGTCGACCGGCGGAACGGTGACATCGTGGTATTCCGGCATGTCGGCGGCGATACCCGGCGAGGCGAGCAACAGGGCCCCCACAGCCGCAATTGCAAACTTGTAAGTCATCGGCAGTTCCTCTTGCCAAAACGACGAGCGTCGATTGGCGTCACTCTGCCTGATTATTCTTAATGACGACTTAACCCTAAGATTTAACCCTAACTCACGGTAAAAGCAGCAAAACCAATGAGTTGCCCTACCCCGGCACCCGAGGGAATTCCAGGGCAAGCGGATGCGAGGAGGGGCGGCGCGGCCTCGCTTGCCGCGCCTTCGAGAGGGAGAAAACCGAACGAACCGGTCAGAGGCCTCTATGCGACCTTCTTGATGGTCTGCGCGATCTCGGCGACCACGGCGCGCACGAGGCTCTCGTCGTCGCTCTCGGCCATGACCCGGATCACCGGCTCGGTACCGGACTCGCGAATGACGAGACGCCCGCCATCGCCAAGACGCGCCCGGCTTTCGCTGATCGCCTGCTGCACCAGCTTGTGCTCGAGCGGCTTGCCATCCTTGAAGCGGACCGACTGCAGCAGTTGCGGCACCTTGTCGAACCGCCGGCAGATTTCGGAGACCGGACGACCAGCCTGCTTGGCGACGGCGAGCAGCTGCAGCGCCGCGATGAGGCCATCGCCGGTGGTGGTGAAATCGGTGAGAATGATGTGGCCCGACTGCTCGCCGCCGACATTGAAGCCCTTGGCGCGCATGGCCTCGAGCACGTAGCGGTCGCCGACGGCGGTACGCTCGAGGCCGAGCCCGATGCCGGCGAGATAGCGCTCGAGCCCGAGATTGCTCATCACAGTGGCGACAAGGCCACCGCCGCGCAGTTCGCCGCGGCTATGCCAGCTCTCGGCAATGACTGCCATGAACTGGTCGCCATCGACGATCTCGCCCTTTTCGTCGACGATGATGACACGGTCGGCGTCGCCATCGAGCGCGATGCCGATATCGGCGCGATGCTCACGGACCTTTGCGATCAGCGCCTCGGGTGCGGTGGAGCCGACCTTGTCGTTGATGTTGAAGCCGTCGGGCTCGACGCCGATGGTGAAGACCTCCGCGCCCAGCTCCCAAAGGGCGGTGGGTGCGACCTTATAGGCGGCGCCATTCGCGCAATCGAGCACGACCCGCAGCCCACTCAGGTCGATCGACTTGGGCAGGGTGCGCTTGGCATATTCGATATAGCGCGTCTGCGCCGCCTCGTCGCGATGGGCACGGCCGATATCCTTGCCGCGCGACAGCTGGCGGGAGAGATCGGTATCGATCAGCTGCTCGATATCGTCTTCGAGCGCATCGGAGAGCTTGTAGCCATCGGCGCGGAACAGCTTGATGCCGTTGTCTTCATAGGGATTGTGCGAGGCCGAGATCATGACGCCCAAATCGGCGCGGAGCGAGCGGGTGAGCATGGCGACGGCGGGTGTCGGCATGGGTCCGAGCAGGTAGACATCCATACCCACGGCAGTGAAGCCGGCGGTCAGCGCGTTTTCGATCATGTAGCCCGAGCGGCGCGTATCCTTGCCGATGACCACACGATTGCGATGGTTGCCGTTGACGAACTTGAGCCCCGCCGCCATGCCGACCTTCATGGCGAGTTCCGGCGTCAGCTTGTCGCCATTGGCGAGCCCGCGGATACCGTCCGTCCCGAAATACTTGCGTGGCATGATCTTCCCCCATCTGAGGCTTCCGTCTGCGAATCTATCGCGTTTGCCCGAATTCTAGAAAGCCTTCGGTGAGGTTTCCTTAACGCTGCGAAATAGGCGGCACTGCGGCACGGCCTGTAGTGGACGACAAAACGAAAGGGCCGCCCGGAGGCGGCCCTGGAACCTGTGCGTTTCGTCAGCTGCCCGGCTGCGGCTCGGGCGTACCGTCGGGCTCCGGGTCGGAGCGCTTCTTGCCCGCCTTGCCGGCAACAGGAACACCCGTCGTCTTCGGAGTCGCGTCGTCGTCGCTCGGACGCACCGGCGGCTTGCCTTCCATCAGGGCGCGCAACTCGTCGCCGGTCAGGGTCTCGAATTCGAGCAGGTTCTGCGCGATGGCTTCGAACTGGTCGATATTCTCGGTGATCAGCCGGCGGGCACTCTCCTCGCCTTCCTCGACAAGGCGACGGACCTCCTCGTCGATCAGCTTGGCCGTCTCGTCGGACATCATGGTCGACTGGGTGACCGAGTGGCCGAGGAAGACTTCCTGCTCGTTGGCCTTGTAGCGGACGCGGCCGAGCTTCTCGCTCATGCCCCATTCCATCACCATCGAGCGGGCGAGGCTGGTGGCCATCTGGATATCGCCGGAGGCACCGCTCGTGACCTTCTCGGGTCCGAACTTGTAGATCTCCGCCTCGCGACCGCCGAAAAGCATGGTGAGCCGCGCGAGCGCCTTTTCCTTGCTGAACGAATAGCGATCGGTTTCCGGCAGGGTCATCACCATGCCGAGCGCACGACCGCGCGGAATGATGGTGGCCTTGTGGATGGGGTCGATGCCGGTGAGCTTGAGCGCGATAAGCGCGTGACCGGCCTCGTGATAGGCGGTGAGCCGCTTCTCGGCCTCGGACATTGCGAGGGTGCGCCGCTCGGCGCCCATCATGATCTTGTCCTTGGCGTCTTCAAACTCGGCATGGGTGACGAAACGCTTGTTCCGGCGCGCGGCCAGCAGAGCCGCCTCGTTGACGAGGTTCATGAGGTCCGCACCGGAGAAGCCAGGCGTACCGCGGGCGAGAACCTTGAGGTCCACGTCGGGCGCGAGCGGCACCTTGCGCACATGCACCTTGAGCACCTTCTCGCGGCCGGTGACGTCCGGGTTGGGGACGACGACCTGTCGGTCAAAACGGCCCGGACGGAGCAGCGCCGGATCGAGCACGTCGGGACGGTTGGTCGCGGCGATGAGGATGATGCCCTCGTTCGCCTCGAAGCCGTCCATTTCGACGAGGAGCTGGTTCAGCGTCTGCTCGCGTTCATCATTGCCACCGCCGAGGCCGGCGCCGCGCTGGCGACCGACCGCGTCGATTTCGTCGATGAAGATGATGCAGGGGGCATTCTTCTTGGCCTGCTCGAACATGTCGCGAACACGGCTCGCGCCGACACCCACGAACATTTCAACGAAGTCCGAACCGGAAATGGTGAAGAACGGCACATTTGCTTCGCCCGCAACCGACCGCGCCAGAAGCGTCTTACCGGTACCCGGCGGGCCGACCAGCAGCACGCCACGCGGGATCTTGCCGCCGAGGCGCTGGAACTTGCCCGGATCGCGCAGGAACTCGACGATTTCCTCGAGGTCCTGCTTGGCCTCGTCGACGCCAGCAACATCCTCGAAGGTAATCTTGCCCTGCGCCTCGGTGAGCAGCTTGGCGCGGCTCTTGCCGAAGCCCATGGCGCCGCCACGGCCCCCACCCTGCATCTGCCGGATGAAGAAGAACCACACGCCGATGATGACGAGGAAGGGCAGCCATGAGCTGAGCAGCACGCCCCAGAATGGGCTGCCCTCCGGCGCACGGGCCTCGATCTTGACGCCGCGTGCCTCAAGCCTGCTCACGACGCTCTGTTCGGTACCCTTGGGGATGACCGTCTCGAAGCGGCCTCCACCAGTGAGCACACCGGAGAGCACATCGTCGGTGATGACCACCGAGCTGACATTGCCGGCATCTACGTCGGAAATGAACTGGCTATAGGGTCTGTCCGTGACGGAAATGCTCCGGGTCGACGATTGGAAGACCTGGAACAGGCCCATCAGCATAAACAGAATCACCAGCCAGATGGCGAAGTTCCGGAAATTGACGTTCATCAGTCCTGTCCTGAAATCCGGCCTTCAGGACCGGAGAGATAAGGCGAATGTAGGCTTCGGCCCATGTGCTTACAAGACGGCCGTCCGCGGCGTTCGTGCGGCCCTTTGCGCAAAAAGTCGAGATAGCTTGCGCTTGCCCGGTTAACGTCGCGTCACGCGAGATCATCCGGAGAGGGCTCCGCGTGGCGCCGACGTCCGGGTTCGCTGCAGATATCAACGTGGAAACCGTTCGATTCGATCAGACAAGCATGCAAACTTGTCCGCTTGAGGGCGGGTTCGGCCGCAATGCGGGCATGGAGCCGCTCGACCTGCCCCAGGGCATGCGGCTTGCCGCCGCCGCCCACCAGCACCAGGGCTCGGGACAGCAGGCGGACGCCCACCGGTCGGGGTAGCGCAAGCAG
Organism: uncultured Devosia sp.; assembly: GCA_964414845.1. GTDB lineage: Bacteria > Pseudomonadota > Alphaproteobacteria > Rhizobiales > Devosiaceae > Devosia_A. The sequence continues at coordinate 12,267 of CAYPYV010000044.1, forward strand.
CGCCCTCCGATCGAGCCGCAGCTGCCCCGCGGCACCCGTTTCCACGACGACCTGCGGCCAGGCGCTGTCGAGGGCAGTCTCAACAAGCGCGTCCAACTCCGCCATGCGGGATGCGAAGGTGCCGAGCCGCAAAGCATCGAGGCCGAGTTCGGCAAGTTGCGGCAGCGCCTGCCGCCAGCGCACCCGCTCGTATGAGGTGTCGGCATTGGAAGGATCCTCTGCCGGAACCAGGCCGGCCGCGCGGACGAGTTCGACAAGACTATCAGGCGCAACACCGAGCAGTGGCCGGAAGAGTCGGCACCCCTCGACCTCGGACCATTGGGCCATGCCGGAGAGCCCTTCGACGCCGCTGCCATGCGCAAGCCGCATCAGCACGGTTTCGGCCTGGTCGCGGAGGTGATGGGCGGTGACGCAGACATCGCAGCCATCTGCCGACATGGCCGCGCCGATGAGCCGATAACGAGCGGCACGCGCGGCGGCCTGTATCCCGGCCGGGGGCTTGTCGCCATTCCAGCGGAGCCCGCGCGCGGGAAGCCCGAGCTTTGCCGCCTCACGCAAGACCATGGCGACTTCATCGGCCGCTTCGGGGCGCAAGCCATGATCGACCGAATACACCATGGCTTGCGGCGCCTCGGGCTCGGCGTCACGCCACCGGGCGACCAGGAGCATCAGCGCAAGACTGTCGGCACCGCCCGAGACGGCGACGCCAATGCCGGACCGACCGATCAGCGGCGCGAGGAGCCCGGCGGGGTCGAGCCCGCCAGGACCATTCACTACGCGGGGCATTGCGCCTTCTGCTGCTCGGCGGCAAGCCGCTGCCGGAAGGCCGGGGCGAGGTTGGTAAAGGTCTTTGCGAGCGTCGCGTAAGTACGGCACGCATAGTCCACCTGCCCGTCGCCCGCGAGCGCCACCCCGAGCTTCAGGAGGATATCCGGGGCGCGCTTGCTGTCCTTGTACTGGGTATAACCATTGACCAAGACTTCGGCGGCATCGGTATAGGCGCCACGCTGCAGCAGGGCCTCGCCCAACCAGTTGGTCGCATCAGGCGCGAGCGGATCGGTGGGATAGAGCTTGAGAAACTGCGAGAACTGCTCCTCGGCAAACGTATAGTCACCCCGAGTGATCGCATCATAACCGGCGTCGTACTGCGCCTTGGCGTCACCCTGCGAGATCACGCCACCATCCTGCCCGAGATTGAGTGGCTGGTTGCCCAGAGCATCGTCCTCGGTGATGGTGCCGAGCTTGTCGACCCCACCCTTGAGCAGCGGATCGCCGGATTCCCCGAGCGCGTCGTCATCTTCCACGGCGAGCGGTGTCGGCCCGCTCGTGTCGGTGCCCGATGCCGCCGGCGGCAGGATTGCGCCACCGTCGTCGGGAAGCTGGGCGGGCTCTGTTGCTGTGTCCTGCGGCAACGCATCCGACGGCGTCGCGCCGTCGCTGGACGTTGCCGCTTCAGTTTTTTTTCCGGGGGTTCCCCCTTCCAGCTGCTGGAAGCGGAACTCGTTATCCTCGGCCTGCTTCTGCAGCATGGTCTGCATCTGCGTGAGCTGGAACTGCAGCCCCTCGACCTGGCCGGTGAGCGTGCGGACCTGGTCCTCGAGCTGCTGGATACGCACCAGCAGTTGCGCGGCCGATTGCTGATTCTGTGCAAGCTGCACCACGGCCGGACCGACGTCGGCCGGCGGCAGGAGGACGGGGCTCTCGGTGAGCTGGGGAGTTGCGTTGAACAGCCCGGAGCCCGCCGCGAGCGTAAAGCCCGGCAGGGCCACGGCGCCGCCGAGCACGACAGCTAGAAGCGCGATCCGCCGTCTGGGATCGCCGGGAATGCGAAGGGGCAAGGTGAGACTCCGTCGAGCAAGGGATTCGCCGGCGACCACCGGCGTCCATCAAGCCATAGCGGGAAAATTGGACAAAAAGAAAGCGCCGGACCCCAATACGGATCCGGCGCGATTTCTGTCCTTGCCGGCCAGTGAACGGCCAGTGGGACCTGCCTTACTGCACGACGGTGACGGCGCGGCGATTCTGCGACCAGCACGAGATATCGTTGCAGATGGCGACCGGCCGCTCCTTGCCGAAGGACTTCGACGTGATGCGACCCGACTGCACACCCTTCGACACGAGGTAATTGACCACGACCGAGGCACGACGGGCGCCAAGGGCAATGTTGTACTCGCGCGTGCCGCGCTCGTCGGCATGGCCTTCGATCATAATGCGGTAGTTGGAGTATTTGCTCAGCCACGCGGCCTGCTTGTCGAGCGTTGCCTGCGCGGTGGGCGTCAGGTTGGACGAGTCGGTTTCAAAGAACACGCGATCGCCGACCGACACGAGGAATTCCTGCTGGCTGCCCGGAGCACCGCCGCCAGGCCCGAGATTGCCGACACCTGTACCGGCGCCGTTGCGCGCGCAGGCTGCTACGGCAACCAGGAGAACCACCATGGCCGCGGCTTTGAGAATATTGGTGAGAAGCGTTAGCGAACGCATCCGGTTCGATCTCCTAAGACGTCGATTGTTGGGGCGATTTTTACCGCGCGTTATCTTAAGGCCCGGTTCGTCGGTAAGGTTAATTGTTGCTGAAAGGGGCGCGAATGTGGCGGATTCCCGGGCATGACAAAGGCTGTGTCATTGCGGACACAGCCTTTGGGGATTCACCATATGGAAGGATCAGGAGCGCAGCGGCGACCAGCTCGGATCGGACGCGTAGCCCTGCGCCTTGATCGCCTGCTCGTTGCGGCCCCAGATATCAACCGTCCAGAGGCCCGGGCCAGCATCGCCACCCGGATCGCGCGAGAACATGATGACGCGGCCGTTCGGCGCCCAGGTCGGGCCTTCCTGCACCATGCCCGAAGAGGAGAGAATGCGCTCGCCCGAGCCATCGGGCTTCATGATGCCGATATGGAACTGCCCACCCGACTGACGGGTGAAGGCGATGAAATCGCCAGTCGGCGCCCAGACCGGCGTCGAATAGGTGCCATCGCCATAAGAGATGCGCTGCGCGCCGCCGCCACCGGCGGCCATGATGTAGATCTGCGGGCTGCCGCCGCGATCGCTTTCGAAGCAGATGCGCGAGCCATCGGGCGAGAAGCACGGCGAGGTATCGATGGCAGAGCCCGAGGTGAGCTGCACCGGGGCGCCGCCATTGGCGCCGGCGGCGTAGATATTGGTGGCGCCGCCATTCGACACCGAGAACACCACCGTACCGCCATCGGGCGAGAACTGCGGGGCAAACGACATCGGCGCATTGTTGATGAGCTTCTTCGCCTGGCCGCCCAGCCCCGAGATATAGACCTGCGGATTGCCATCCTCGTACGAGGTGAAGGCGAGCGAGGATCCGTTCGGCCCGATCTTCGGCCCGAGCGTCAGCGCCTTGCCAGATGAGAGGAACTGCTGGTTGAAGCCGTCGGAATCCATGATGGCGAGCCGCTTGACGCGGTTGGCCTTGGGACCGCTTTCGGACACGAACACGATGCGCGTATCGAAATAGCCGGTGCCGCCAGAGAGCGAGGAATAGATCGCGTCGGAGACGATATGGGCGATGCGGCGATAATTGTCCGGGTCGGTCTGGTAGGACTTGCCCACCACCTGCGCTGCCGCCTGCGTGTCCCAGACGCGTACCTGCGAGGACACCTGTCCACCGCGCTCCACCGAACCCATGACCAGGGCATCGACCGAGGCGCCGCGCCAGGTGGCGAAATCCGGCTCGTTCTGCACATCGCCGACCCGCACCGGCAGCGACGCAGGATCCAGCGGGCTGAACAGGCCGGACCGGCGCAGGTTGGAGCGCACGATTTCGGCGATTTCGGCGCCAAAGGCCGGGTCCGACGAGGCGAAATCCGGTATGGCGATCGGCAGCGGCACGAAGTTGCCGCCCGTCACGACGATTTCGACGAGAGCCTGCGCGGCAGGGGTGGTGAGGGCAAGGGCGCCGCCAGCGACGCCGAGCTTGAGCGCATTGCGCCGAGTGATCAGGGTCATCTTGTTCTCCATCATTCGATCAGTCCCCCGATCAGAACGCGCGAGCAGCGAATTGCGCTCGCACATCCTGGCCGGCGGCCATTGTATAGGGGCCACAACGCATCAGCGCGCGCGCAATGGCATTGGCATAGGTCGATTCCACCCCGTTGGCAGGGGACGAAAGCATCTGCGGACGGCCAGAAACCATGCCGTCGGCCCCGATGGTGAAGAGGAACTCGGCACGCGCATCGGCCTCCTCAGCACCGGCGGGCAGCGCGATACAATTGCGGATCTGCGCAACGAGGGCGGAAATTTCCGACTGGCTGAGTGTCGCCGAACGGCCGCTTTCCTTGCCGAGCGTCTTCTCACCCCCCTCACCGGTCGTGGCGCCGCGCGACTCCTCCTGGTTGAGGATGTTGGCGATTTCGTCGGCCACCTTGTCGGGGGTATCGGCCTGAGCCTGCTTGGCGGCCTCCTCGGCCTTCTTCTTTTCGGCAGCCTTCTTCTTTTCCGCCTCGGCCTTCGCCTTCGCGTCGGCCTCCGCCTTCGCCTCTGCTTCTGCCTTGGCCTCGGCCTCCGCAGCGTCCTCGGCTGCCTGTTGCTGCTTCCTGAACGCGGCGCGCTTTTCGGACAGAGAAGCGGTGCGCACGGCAGGCTTTGGCACGGCAGCGGCCGGGTCGGTCGCTTCGGCGGAGCTCGCGAGCTGCGTATCGGTCGGGGTGGGTTCGGCCTGGTCCGGCACCGGATCGGGCTCGGCGGCCGGCGGCGGCGCGGAGCGCGAGGCGGGAAGCGGCGGCGCGGTCTCGGGGGCCGGATCCGGCTCGGGTGCGGGCTCGGAGGCCGGCGGCGGCGGTGCGGTATTCTCCGTCGGCGCCGGGGTCACTTTCTCGTTATCTTCAGGAGTCGGCTGGTCTTCGGCGGTATTGCCGGTCGGCCGTGCCAGTTCGGCGGGCGTCTCGGCATCGACGGCCGAGGGCGTCTCGGTATCGACCACGGTCGAATCGAGCGCGCCCTGCCGGATATTGGTGAACTCCGACACGGGCACGAGATCGACCGCGATCGACTCGACCGGCGGGGTTTGAAGCGGACGGCCAGACCCGAGCCCAACGATCGCGAGCGCGATCAGGCCGGCATGGACGAAGGCTGAAACCGCGACGCCGGTCCGCATCGGCTCACTGATCCTGTGCCTGTTCGGTGATCAGCCCGATCTTGGAGAACCCGGCGCCCGAAAGCGCCCCCATGACCCTCATCACCGCGCCGTAATTGGCGGTGAGATCGCCGCGCACATAGATGCGATCTTCCGTGCCGTTGGCCGCAAGCTCGGTAACCCTGGAAACGAGCGCATCGACTTCGACCGGCGTCTCGCCGACAAACACTGAGCCATCCGGCCTTACCGAGACGGTGATCGGATTCTGCTCCGTATTGAGCTGTTGCGCCTGTGTCTTGGGCAAGTCGATCGGTACCCCGACGGTCATCATCGGCGCCGCCACCATGAAGATGATGAGCAGCACGAGCATCACGTCCACCATGGGCGTGATGTTGATCTCCGACATTGGTCCAGAGCCGCCGCGCCGGCGGCCGCGACGCCTGCCGCCGCCCCCGCCTGCGCCCCCTGCAGCCATACCCATCAGCGTGCTCCCCGCGCTTCAAGCTGACGCGAGAGGATGGTGGAGAATTCGTCGGCAAAGCCTTCGAGGCGTCCGATCAGCTTGTTCGCGTCGCTGGACAGCTTGTTATACGCGATAACCGCCGGAATTGCGGCGGCAAGGCCGATGGCCGTGGCAAACAGCGCTTCGGCAATGGGGCCGGCGACGACGGCGAGGTTGGTGCTCTCCGCAGCCGAGATGGCGGTGAAAGCGTTCATGATGCCCCAGACCGTGCCGAACAGGCCGACAAACGGAGTGGCGGAGCCCACCGTGGCAAGGAAGCCGAGACGCTTTTCCAGGAGTTCGCTCTCGCGCGTGATGGCGACATCAAGGACTTTCTCGAGGCGGCTTTGCACGCCCATGAAAGAGGCGGCGTTCTGCTCGTGGCTGCGCTTCCATTCCTTCATGGCCGCGACGAACACCGCGCCCAGCCCGCGGGACGGCCGTTCCTGCATCTGTTGGTAGAGATCTTCGAGCGACTGCCCGGACCAGAAGGTCTTCTCGAAGCGGTTCATGTCGAGCTTGACCCGGCCGAAGAGCATTATCTTGTCGACAATGATCGCCCAACTCCAGATGGAAGAGGCGAGCAGCCCGATCATGACAGACTTCACGACGATGTCGGCCTGCATGAACAAGCCCCACATCGAGAGGTCGGCATGGGGCAGTGTAGCGGCCACGGCTTGCGTGGGATCCATGTAGATACGTCCTTTCAGGCAGCTCCGGTGACCGTAACCGGGGCGGTCGTTGGGGTCGAAATTTGTCAAATTTAAGAGAAATTCCCGGTATGCCGGGCCTACAGGTACCCCGGGCTTTCCCTGCCGCAATTATGGTGGATAGAACGTTAAGATTGTTCTGTCGCCTGGGAAGTAGAGCCGAGCGCTGCGCGCAGGGCTTTGGGCAGCCGCGCCACACCACCACCGACCTTGATCGGCACCACCTGCACGCGGGCTTCGGTGAGCAGCACTTCGCCCCGCCGAATGCGCTGCACGAGGTTGAGCCGCGTCGCCGTGGAGGGCGCCATCTCGGTTTCAACCACGAGCGCATCGTCGATATGGGCGGCGGCGATGAACTCGATTTCCATCCGGCGGACGGCGAAGGCAACCCCCTCCCCGATCAGCTCGGAATGATGGATACCGCGATCCCTTAGGAACTCGGTGCGTCCGCGCTCGAAGAAGTGCAGGTAAGCCGCGTGATAGACGTTGCCGGAGAAATCGGTGTCTTCGTAGTAGACGCGGATCGAGAGGGAGTGGGTCATGCGGCGCGCTCATCCGAGACGATATGCGTGAGCTTCTCGGGCAAGGCGCGGAGAATGTCGCGGAGCCAGATGGGCTTCAAATCCATGCGCGCGAGTTCCGGCCCGTCGACCCTGAGCCAGTGGAAGCGGTGCTCGCTGCCTTCGTCATGCGTGACACGCCATGGGGTTGTGCCGGTGGGTACATTCGGGCCGGGACCGTAGCCGTCCACGAAGCGGCAGAGATAGAACAAGCCGAGTTCGTGGAATTGCTGCCCCTCGCGGACATAGAAGCTCTCGGACGTGAGGAGCAGTTCGCCCACCTCGGCGGCAAGCCCTATCTCTTCTGCGATTTCGCGTAGGAGCGAGGTGCGGCTATCCTCGCCGAGCTCGATCCGGCCGCCCGGCAACATGCAATAGCCATCTTCGTTCTCGTCGCAGACGAGGACATGGCCATCGGCGACGAACAGCCCGGCGACGCGGAAATTGAAGCGCTGCCCGTCGATAGGGAAGCTGATGATGTGCCGGCTCATTCCTCGCCCGGCTCCTCGAACAGGCTCGACTGCGTGCCGAAAAAGCCCGGCGGCACGGCGAGACCCATATGCTGGAACGCCATGCCGGTGAGCATGCGCCCGCGTGAGGTGCGCTGGATGAAGCCCTGCTGGATGAGATAGGGCTCGACGATTTCCTCGATGGCGTCGCGGGGCTCCGAGAGCGCGGCGGCGATGGTTTCGATGCCGACCGGGCCGCCATTGTAGAACTCGGCGATCATCTTCAGGTAGCGCCGGTCGAGCTGGTCGAGCCCGCGCGCATCGACATCGAGGCGCTTGAGCGCCTTGTCGGCGATATCGCGCGTGACTTCGGGCGCCCCGGCGACGAGGGCGAAATCGGTGACGCGGCGGAGCAACCGGCCTGCGATACGGGGCGTGCCGCGGGAGCGGCGGGCGATCTCCATGGCGCCCTCGCGGGCCATGCCGACCCCGAGCAGGCGCGCGCCGCGCTCGACGATGAGGCAGAGCTCTTCGGGCGTGTAGAAGTTGAGCCGGATCGGGATGCCGAAGCGGTCGCGGAGCGGCGTGGTGAGGAGCCCGGCGCGGGTGGTGGCGCCGACGAGGGTGAACTTCGCCAGATCGATCCGCACCGAGCGCGCGGCTGGGCCTTCGCCGATGATGAGATCGAGCTGGTAATCCTCCATCGCGGGATAGAGCAC
>CAYPYV010000045.1:0-794 GCA_964414845.1 uncultured Devosia sp.
GATTCCGAGGCCTTCGGCAAGGCAGCTGCCGAAACCGTGAAATCGTTCCGCGCCACCACGGCCAAGGACAATGCTCAGGTCCGGCAATTGTCGGTGCGCACGGTAACGGCTGGCTCGCTCGACACAGCTGATTCCCTGGCACGCAAGATGAGCGGTCTGACCAAGGGTGCCGATCTCTTCTATATCATCAACAACCTTTACCCCGGCGATCCCCTTACCCCGGGCGAAAAATACAAGATCATCACCTTGCAGTAGCGCCGCCGTGCGCTCGACACTGGTGCGAAGGAAGCGTGCCGGCCCCTCAGGGCGTGCCTTCACCCGCGTTTCGCCCCTAAGCATCCTTTCCAACTCCTTGCCAAGCGATCACGTGGGATGTGATTGCGCGCGATAATTGCGTGACCCATCGATTTTTTTGGGCCTTTCCGTTTTTTAATGCTGGTCATGTTCGTGCACCGGGCGCGGTGCACGTGCGGCTCCCGCCTGCATGAGATCGGTACCGCGAACGAGCCCCATTCATCGCAAATCCCCTCTGAAAGCCCCAGAGAATATATAGTTTCCGAGGAGAAACTATGGTTCTCCAAGGGTGGCTAGGGGGCATCATGATCCTTGCATTCCTCCACTCCCCCCTCATCATTAACTGAGCGGTTTCAAGTCCCGCTCACGTTTCTTTTCCCCCTTGCAGACTGAACCGTTCAGTCCGATTTGTTCGTCATCAGGCAGCGATAGACGCCGCCGAGAACTGAAAGGGACCTAAAATGAAGACCACCTCCATCGCACTTGTTGCTTCGATCCTC
>CAYPYV010000045.1:894-20279 GCA_964414845.1 uncultured Devosia sp.
CGCGCCGCTCGCTCGTGAGCCCTCGCTGCTCGAAGACCACTTCTTCGACTGATCGACTACCTGAAACCAACGCACATCTGAAAGGGACCTAAAATGAAGACCACCTCCATCGCACTTGTTGCTTCGATCCTCGTCGCCCTGGCCGCACCGACCGTTGCGTCGGCGTCTGACCCGGATGCGATCTCCAGCTTCGACGAAGACCACTACATCGCCGCCCTGCAGAGCAAGGGCATCAACGCTGTGGCCGTTGACGAGAACTGGAACGGCAAGCTGCGCGTCACCGTCGCCGACGCCTCCGGCAGCCAGAAGTTCGAGTACGTCTACGCCGACACCCTGCAGCCGGTCGGTGCCGTGAAGGCCACCGAGACCCGCGTTCTCTCGAAGGTCGACACCGGCCTCAAGACTTCCGCGCCGCTCGCTCGTGAGCCCTCGCTGCTCGAAGACCACTTCTTCGACTGATCGGCTTCAAGTCGACCTGAGTTTGTCGCGCGGCCGAGAGCCCCAAAACCCCGCCGCGTGACAAGTCCCGGCCAGGCGGACCGTCCCTTCCGCCCGGGCCCTCCGCGATCGGCCTAGCCGATCGCGGAGTCCGAGACAGTCCGGTTCCGGATGGTGTCCCTCCACCTCCGGAACCGGTTTCTGGGACAGACGTGCCTTCCCATGCACCCGGTGCCTGCTGACCGGCACCACCACGGCGATGCCCTTATCGGCAGATACCGCACATATTGGAGCCGTTTCGCGATCCCCTCCCGTCGCGAACGGCTTCAATGTATTTGTGCGTGAGGATTCCGAGGCGGCGCAGCCCGTCGCGGCCTGTGCGGAACTCGACCGTCCTTGGCCCGGCACGGCTTTGGAACAATGCGACATCCTTCCGAAGTGCTTCGACCGAAACGGGGAATTGTCTAGCGGTCGAACGGCCGCTGGTCCTGCGTAAGCTGCCGGATATAGAGATGCCGGAAGTTAGGGCTCGTGTTCACGAAGATCGAGAGCAGCGCCGCGCCCCGTACCGCCGCGTCTGCGCTCAGTTCGGCTGGCATCAGCCGCGCCTTGCTGCGGTCGCGCCGGGCGGCTGGCGTCGGGCGAAGCGGATAGGCGAGGTCGACCAGCGTCTGGACGATCTGCTGTGGCAAGGCTCCACCTACAGCTATGAACTCGGGATCGAACAGCACTTCGAACACCGCGGTCACGTCACGCAGCGTATCCGCCGCTGACTTGAGCCACTCCATCAGTCTCTGGTCGCGCAAGGCGTAGAGATTGGCCAGAGCTTCCGGGTCGAGCACGCCATCCGCCATGCCGCAGGCCCTTGCCAGTGCCGGAACGGAAAGGATGTCGGCTGTGCGAAGCTCCGGCCATACGGGCGATCCATCGAGGCCGAAAACCGGCAGCAAGCCCATTTCACCCGAATTGCCGAACGCCCCCTTGTAGGGCGCGCCGTCGATGATCAGCCCCGCCCCCGTGCCTTGCCCGACATAGAAGTAGACGAAGCTGCTCTGGCTGGTATCACCGCGATGATAGCGCTCCCCGATTGCGGCGGCCGTCGCGTCGTTCTCCACCAGCACAGGCAGCCCGGTCAGCGCCTGCAACTCCTCGGCGAAGCCGAAATCGCGCCACGCCTCCCAATGCGGCATCGAGAAATCGAAATCATAGACCTTGGAGCCGAATGTCGGCAGCACCAGACCAAGACCCCATACCCGATTGCGCGGGACGTCGGCTTCCTCAAGAGCGAGGTTGATCTCCGAGGCAACGCGCTTCAGGGTTTCAGCCGGCTGCCGGGTGTCGAAGCTCACCTGCCGCCGTGCCAGCACATCTCGCTTCAGGTCCGAAACGACCACGAGGCAGGTATTGCGGTCGAGATGTACGCCAATGGAAAAGCCCCCGCGTGCATTCGGCTCGAGGTAGATCTGCGGCTGGCCGCGCAGGCCGCTCGATCGTCCCGCCTCGCTGATCAGCCCTTGGTCCAGCAGTTCACGGGTAATTGCCGAGATCGTCTGGGGCTTGAGCCCGATGATTCCACCCAGTTCCACACGGCTGATCGGTCCGCGCTGGCAGATGGTCTCGAACACCAGCCTGCGGTTGGAGATGCGCGCATCTTCCGCACGACGCGGTTCGATCACCACCTGTGCCTTCGCCGCCTTCTCGTCCAACCGTTATCCCCCCATAGCCGATAGGGCGCGGACACCCGTTTATCGGTCTTGTCGTGTCAGAGCCCCAGAGCCTTCAATGCAGCGCGATTCCGTCGCGCAATCGGAAACGGCTTGTCCGGCGGACATGGATACATGTCTTGTTCGTATACCGCATAGCCATCGAACCCGGTTCGTCGCAGAAACTGCACGACCTCAGAAAAATCCACCAGACCTTGGTCGAGTTCACACATCACGCCGGATTGAAATGCGGTGATGTAGTCAATACCCGCCGCATTCACCCGCTGCAGCATGTCACTGTCGACATTCTTGAAGTGATAGTAGGGGATGCGCCCGGCATGACGCTTCATGAACGCCACGGCATCTGCGCCGGTATAGGCATGGTGCCCGAAATCGAAGCACAGCCCGACGAGCTCCGCTGGGGTTTCGACGAGGAGGCGCTCGACCTCCGCCTCGGTCTCGACCCCTGAGCCCACATGTGGGTGGAAAGTGAAGCCCAGGCCCCATTGGCCGGTCACATAACGTGCCGCTTCCACTGTGTTCGCGACGAGCAGCTTCCACCGCTCCGGTGACAACTCACGGACTGCTCCCGGTCCCGGCAGCCCGCAATCGTCCATCAGCACGACCCAGTGGGCGCCCATCGCCTTGAGCAGTCGGCAGGTCTGTTCGAGGCGCGGCAGCAGCGTGGCGAGCGAATCGGGAACCGCGAGCGCATGCACAAGTGCGGAGCCACAAATGCCGAGCCCGCGCTTGTCGAGCTCCGCCTTCAGCCGGACGGGATCGGTCGGCAGATAGCCCCAGGGTCCGGTCTCGGTCGCCGTGAAGCCGGCGTCCCGCACCTCGTCGAGATAGCGCTCCCAGCCGATCTGGCGCGGGTCATCCGCATACCATACGCCCCAGGCGTCTGGCGCTGTTGCAAGCCGGATCATCAGCCGAAGCCCCCGTGGTGGCAAATTAAATCACCACATTATGCGATATTCTATCGCCCCCGTCCATGTGCCGATGCAATAAGAAAAACAAGCAAATACAGCGATATCGCGGACTTGTGCAGTGGGCCGGAGCTTGTGACGAACAATCGCCGATCCGATGGACACAGCGCATCACATCTTGATAAAACATATCTTGTGAATTTAAATCGCAGCCGCGGCGCTCCAGCCGCGACCTAGCTTCAGCCCCGGACCCCGCCATGCGCTCGACCCTGCCCTTCAACGATGGCTGGACCTTCGAAGGTCGCGATTCCGTCATCCTGCCGCATACAGCTGTCGAGCTGCCATATTCGCACTTCGACGAAGCCGTCTACCAGCGCCCTTTCACCTACGAGAAGCGCTTCACATTTGATCCGTTATGGGCCGGGCGCGAGGTCTTGGTGCGTTTCGATGGCGTTATGGCCGATGCCCGCGTCACCCTGAATGGCCATGCCGTTGCGGCCCATCGCGACGGCTATACGCCATTCGAAGCCCGGCTGACTGAACATCTGGTCCCAGGGGAAAATGTGCTGCAGGTCGCGCTCGATGGTAGCGAGAATCCGCAAATCCCACCCTTCGGCGCGCTGGTCGACTACCTCACCTATGCCGGCATTTACCGCGATGTCTGGCTGACCGTTGCCGCGCCGGTGCATATCGCCAGCCTCAAGGTCGAGACGCCCGGGCCGCTTGGCGCGGAAAAGCAGGTGCTGGTGCGGGTCGAAATCGCCAACCCGGGCCAGATCGGCATATCAGGCACGCTGCGCGCGGAGATCGCCGATCGCTCCGGGCAGGTGATCGCAACAACCGAGGCGGGGATCTCGGGGCTCGTTGCAGAGCTGCAGTTCTCGGGCCTCGCCGGCATCCGCCTCTGGGACATCGCCGATCCGGCGCTCTACACGCTTTCGGTGACCCTCCAGACCCCCTCCGGCACCGACCATGTTTCCACCCGCTTCGGCTTCCGCTCGGCCCGCTTCGAGGACGATGGCTTCTACCTCAATGGCAGGAAGCTGAAGCTGATCGGCCTCAACCGCCACCAGTCCTTTCCCCATGCGGGCTATGCGCTCGGCCAGGCCGCGCAGGAGCGCGACGCCGAGATACTGAAGCACGAACTCGGGCTCAACATGGTGCGCACCGCGCACTACCCGCAGTCACCCTGGTTTCTTGATCGCTGCGACGAACTGGGCCTGCTGGTCTTCGAGGAAATCCCCGGCTGGCAGCATATCGGCGGACCGGAATGGCAGCGTGCCGCGATCGAGAACGTGCGGAGCATGATCCGGCGCGACTGGAACCACCCCTCCATCGTCATCTGGGGCGTGCGGATCAACGAATCCCACGACGTGCACGACTTCTATGCCGAGACAAATCGCGTCGCGCGCGAGCTGGACCCCACCCGCCAGACCGGTGGCGTTCGTTGCTATACCGACAGCGAACTCCTCGAGGACGTCTACACCATGAATGACTTCATCCTCGGGCTTGAGGAGCGCGGCGGCAACCGCCCGCGCACCGTATTGCGCCCGCGGGCCGAAGTGACCGGCCTCGACCGCCCTGTGCCCTATCTCGTCACCGAGTATAATGGCCACATGTTCCCCACCAAGCTCACCGATCAGGAACAGCGGCAGGTCGAACACGTCACCCGGCACCTGGACGTGCTCGATGCCGCCTATGGCGACCCCGAGATCGCCGGCGTGCTGGGCTGGTGCGCCTTCGACTACAACACCCACAAGGATTTCGGCTCGGGCGACCATATCTGCCATCACGGCGTGATGGACATGTTTCGCATGCCAAAATTCGCCGCCTATGCCTATGCGAGCCAGCGCGATCCTGCTGAGGCGGTCGTGATGAAGCCCGTGACGCTCTGGGCCAATGGCGAGCGCAATATCGGCGGCGTCCTGCCGCTGATGGTGCTCACCAATTGCGACGAAATCGAACTGCGCTATGGCGAGCATCCACCGAAGCGACTCGGGCCGGATCGTGCCCGCTTTCCGCACCTGCCACATCCACCGGTGGTCTTCGAAAGCCGGCACTTCACCGAGGGTGAACTTGGCATATGGGGCGACGCCTGGGTGGATGGCCTCATCACCGGCTACCTGAACGGAGAAAAGGTCGTCGAGCAGGCACTGCTTGCCAATCCTGTGGCAACCAGCCTCACCGTCGAACCCGACGCGATGCAGATTGGCCCCAGTGACAGCCTGCGCGTGGTCGTCACCGCACGCGACCAGGCGGGCAATCCATTGGCGCATTTCGCAGAGCCCGTGGTGGTGAGCGTCACCCGTCCGGCCCGCCGCATTGGTCCGCGGCTGGTACCGCTTCGTGCGGGCCGGGCCGGATTCTGGCTTACGGCCAGTGGTGAGGGGGACATCCTGGTCACGGTCACGAGCGAACGGCTGGGCACCGTCACCGTGCGGGTGCAGGCGGGCTGAACGGCCCGCCCGCGGGATCAGGCGCTCCGATAGGGCGCCACGCCCTCCCGATAGACCGCATAGCGCTGCGGCGCGATGGCCAGACTGTCGCCTTCGCGCACGACGCGGTTCTTGTCGATATGCACGGTGATGGCGCTGCCATCGGCGCCCTCGGCTTCGGCCAAGAGATAGGGTCCGAGATTGACCACGCGCCGCACCCTGACGGCGATGCCGTCATCGGCCAGCACGAAATCCTCTGGCCGAACCGCCAGCGTCGCCTCACCATTCGGCAGGTTTGCCGCGAGCCGGAAGCCCGCCGCCATCACATTGCCGCTGTCGACAACGCCGCTGAGCATGTTCATCGTGCCGATAAAGCCCGCGACGAACGGCGTCGTAGGGTTGGCGTAGATTTCGTCAGGGGTGCCAACCTGCTCGATCGCGCCCATCGACATGACGACAATCCGATCTGCCAGCGCCAGGGCTTCATCCTGCGCATGGGTGACAAACAGCGTGGTGATCCCGAGCTTGCGCTGGATCTGCCGCACTTCCTCGCGCAGACGCTCGCGCAGGTGCTGGTCGAGACTGGCGAAGGGCTCGTCCATCAGCAGGATCTTGGGCTCGAGCACCAGGCACCGGGCGATGGCGACGCGCTGCTGCTGGCCGCCCGACAATTGCCGCGGCGAACGCTTTTCATAGCCCTTGAGACCGACAAGCTCGAGCGCCGTCAACACCTTCGCCGTCACCTCGGCCCGCGGCATCTTCCGCAGCTTGAGCCCGAAGGCGACATTCTCGAACACGTTCATATGCGTCCAGAGCGCGTGGCTCTGGAACACCATGGCGGTCGGCCGCTTGTTGGGGCGCACATGCGCCACATCCTGCCCGTCGATCAGCACCTGGCCTGAAGTGGGCATTTCGAAGCCGCCGATCATGCGGAGCAAGGTCGATTTGCCCGAACCCGACGGGCCCAGCAGGCAGACCAGTTCCCCATCGCCGATCTCGAGCGAAAGCGGGCTGACCGCCGCCACCGAACCAAATTCCTTGGAGACGCCCGCAAGAGAGAGCCTAGCCATGCACACACTTTCCGAACTTCAAAACATTGCGGCGCATCAGGCGCCGAGACCCTTGGCAAAACTGTCCGACCCCATCACGCGCCGTGCGAGCAGCAGCGCCACCAGCGACGGCACCCAGAGCGCCACCGAAAGCACGGCGCCATACTGGACGACGAGTTGGTTGTTGATCATCGACATCATCATCAGCGGCATGGTCTGCACCCGGGGCGCACCGACGAGCCAGGCGCCTTCGGTCTCGTAGAAGGTCCACACGAAGGTCATCAGCAGGGCCGCACCGATCGCCGGCAGCGCTTGCGGCAGTGTGATGTGCCAGAACACCTGCAAGGGCGTTGCGCCCACATCCTCGGCTGCTTCCTCCATGTTGCGGCTTACGCCCTGAAAGGCAGCCGTCGGCAGCCAGATCATCAAGAGGATGGTGTTGAGCAGCTGGATGATGATGACGCCGGTCCACGTGCCCACGAGGTTGAGGGTGAGGAACAGCACCGCGATCGAGATGATCAGCGCAAAGCGCGGAAACGCATTGCCCATCAGGAAGCTCATCATGAACAGCTGCTTGCCGGGGAAATCCATCCGCGCGAAGGCATAGGCCGCCGGCAGGCAGATCAGCGCCGAGAGCGCCGTGACAATGGACGACAGCTGGATGGAGGTGAAGAATGCCGCCCAGATATCCGGGCGTTCCAGCACCTTGAACCAGTATTTCAGCCCCCACTTCGTCGGCAGGATCGACGGGTAGAACCACTGCTCCGTGAACGCCCAGATGAACACCGTAAGGATGGGCAGGAGCACGAAAAACACGAGGAAGATGGCGAGCACATAGCCCGGCCAGTCGAGCCGCTTCATGAAGCCGATCACTTAACCACCTCTTCGGCGCGACGCTTGGCGATGGAACGCACATAGGCAAGCCCGGCCAGCGAGCAGAGCGCAAACACGATCGTCGCCTGCGTCGCCGCCTGCAGCGGATCGCGCACCGACGAGAAGGTCCTGAGCATGAACGGCCCCATCATCTCGGGCGAGGTCGGCCCCAGCATGAAGGGCATGAACGCCTGCCCGAAGAGGCCGAGGAAATTGAGCGATGTCACCACCAGCAGCGAGTTCTTGATCTGCGGCAGGATGATGCTGAACAGAATGCGCAACGGGCTCGCGCCCACGTCCTCCGCGGCTTCGATCGCCGAAGTGGGGATGGCCGACATCCCGGCGGTCAGGACCAGCAGGGTGAACGGCATCGCGTCCCACAGCATGCCGATCACCGGACCCCAGGGCGTAAGATAGGGCGACTGGAATCCGAATATGCCGACGGCTTCCAGCAGCGTCTGCAACAGGCCATTCGGCCCCATGTAGCGGATCAGCGCATAGACGATGATGATGCCCGGCACGAACATCGGGAACAGCGCCAGCACCTGCACGAAGATGGCGAGCTTGCTCTTCGAGAACCTGAGATAGATCGCGATCGGCAGGTTGACGACGATCAAGAGGACCATGGTGACGACCGTGGTCCACAGCGTCTGTGCCAGGTTCCTGAGGCTGTAGGCGTCAGTGAAGAAGAACTGGTAGGTCTTGAACGACAGCCCGTAACTGCCATCCGGCTGCTTCAACCAGATCGTGCCGAAAATGCTCTTCAGCGCCGGGAAGAACAGGAATGAGACGATCAGCGCCACGGGGAGCGCGATGAAGAGGAGGCCGTAGGGCCTCCCCTTCGGGACCGCTTTGCTCGGGGTGAGGGTCGAGCTTTGCAGCGTGTCGGTCATCGTCTGGCTCAGCCCTGCGTCAGGTTGGACGCGACGTTGCGGTACCAGCCATCGAACAGATGCGATTCCCACGGGCCGGGGAAGGACGGGATCGAGGTCGCCGCGACATTGGAGAACTTGGCGGCAAGTTCCGCCGGCATCTCCGACCAGTTGATTGCGGGGAAGCCGCCGAGATCGGTCACGACCTTGCCCTGGATATCCGTCGAAATGAGGAAATCCGACAGCTTGACCGCGAGGTCCTTGTTCGCCGCAACGGTGGGCACCAGCACGGCCGAATAGCCGCCGATAAAGGCCATGTCCTGCAACTGCGCCAGCGCGGTTGTCTCGGGCACCACGCCTTCCTTCATCGCGACCAGCGCCATGTCGGACCATGCGATCGTCATCGAGATCGCGCCCGAGGCGAGCAACTGGATAGACGGGGTATTGCCGCCCGTGTACTCGCCGCCCTTGTAGAGCGAGGGCGCAATGTCATTGAGCAGCGCCCAGAGCTTCTCGAACATCGGGGCGGCATATTCGTCGGAATAATTGTCGTTCGTGAACAAGGCCTCGTTGCGGCCGGTCACTTCCTGCAGCGCGCGCTCGATGAAGCATGCACCGCTGTCGCCGAGGTCCGGCCGCGCATAGGCGAACTGGCCTGGATTGGCCTTGATCCACGCCACCAGTTCCTCGAAGGTCTTGGGCGGTGTCGGCACCTTCTCCCCATTGTACATCATCACGACCTGCGAGCCGCGATAGGGCAGCGACCACTTGTTGTTGATGACGGCGGGGTTGAGCTTGGGGTAATTGGCGAGCCCGATCGTGGAGAAATCCACCCAGAGCCCGGCCTCGATGGCGCCGGCCGGGGAATAGGGGCCGATGGCCTCCATCATGTCGACCTGCGGGTCGGTCTTGGTCTGCAGCGCCGCAAACGCACGTTCGGAGAGCGCGCCCATTGCGGCACCGCCGCCACCTGATACCAGGTTCAGCGTCACGCCAGGGTTCGCCGCCTCGAAGGCCGGCTTGATCGCGGCCGCCCAGAACTCGACGACATTGGTGTCGCTGTTGAAGAAAATGTCGAGCGTGCCCGGCGCCGCCTGGGCAGTCGAGCCCAGCAACCCTGCCGTCAGGCCACCAAAGCCCACTGCTGCACTACCCTTGAGAAAGTCTCTCCGCTTCAAATTCACAATTTGCCTCCGCTTACCCGTTCCCTTGAACGCCATTGTCTGCCAAACGCCAGCGGAGGCATCCGAGGCAAAAATGCCTCTTCGTCACTCATCACATAGGGCGGCCGACATGGACTTAATCAGCTAGCGCGCATTTAATGGCAGGTGTCAAGCGGCCCAGGCTGTCTGAAACTGGCCCAGATACCGGGTCGGATACCGGCAAAAATCCCTGAAAAGCATGGACAATCAAGGGTTACTGCCTTAATTCCGGAAAATAAAATTTATTCGGGGGTCGGCCGCTGCAGCGGCTGCGTGTAATCCCCAATCCACAGGAGCAGCACATGCGTGCCTACCGTGATCGTCAGCGCAGTCTCGATCAGTTGTCGCAACACCTCGAGGTCTGGACCGGCGAACTCTCTGCCTGGGAAACCGGTGATCGCCGCGTCATCGGGCCATGGACCTACACGCCGCCCGAGGGTGCCGAACGCCAGATTTCGGTGGGTGATGCCTGGGCCGACCGCCATGGCATCCACCGCTTCGTATCCCCGCTGATCTCCGGCCCCTTCGCCCCGGACACCGAGCTGCGGCTCGACTTCGGCGGCGAGGCCCTTGTCCGGCTTGTCGCCGAGGATGGCACCCAGCTCGACGCCTTTGGCGCCAACCCCAAGCACAAGCGCTTTACGCCGCTGCCGACCCGGCCGTTCCGAATCGTCGCCGAGGTTGCTGCCCGCTCGCTGTTCGGCATCCCGAACCGGTCGCCGCATCTCGTGATGGCGGAGCTTCTTCAGATTTCGCCCGACATGCGCGCCCTTCGTCGTCGCATCGAGACCATCCGCCTGACCGCGATGACTGTACGCGACGCTGAACTGGCCCGGAGTCTCTTCGACGTCGCCGAAATCGGCCTGTCGCAGCTCCGCCTGCCGACGGCGACCGCCGATGTCGGTCCGCGCCACGCCGAATCGGGTTGGGCCCGCTCTATCTGGGAACGCAGCTTCGAGCCCTCAGACAACCCGGCACCGCTCACCGATGCTGCGCTGAACTCCGTTCGTTCAGCAATTGCAACGATTGATTTGGGACTTGAGGAGCTTCGCGCCCGTTATCCAAAACAGGGCAGGGTGCTCGCCACCGGCCATGCACACATCGACTATGTCTGGCTCTGGCCACAGCCTGAAACTGTCCGCAAGATCATCCGCACCTTCAACAGCGTGAACTCGCTGATGAAGTCGCACCCGGCATTCACCTTCCTCCAGTCCTCGGCGCTGTTCTACCAGCATGTCGAGGAACTCGAGCCGTCGCTGCTCGACGAAATCCGCGCCCGTGTCGCCGAAGGCCGTTGGGAAGTGAATGGCGGCATGTGGATCGAGTGCGACACCAACATGCCCTCGGCCGAGGCCTTCACCCGGCAGTTCCTCTATGGGCAGAACTACTTCCGCCGCGTCTTCGGCGCGATCAACCGCACCGCCTGGCTGCCCGACACCTTCGGTTTCACCGGTGCCATGCCGCAGATCATGCGCCACATGGGCATCGAGACACTGATCACCATCAAGGTCAGCTGGTCCGAAACCAACAAGATGCCCGAGAATGTCTTTCACTGGAAAGGCAATGACGGCACCAAGGTGCTCGTTCACACCTACAACGCCTACGACAATGACGGCTACAACATGCTGATGTTGCCGCAGGCCCTCGACGAGGTCTGGAGCAAGCACGCCGCCAAGGATCTCTCCGACACGGTCATCGCCACCTATGGCTGGGGTGACGGCGGCGGCGGCCCGGACCCGGACCAGATCGAGGCCCTGCCTATCCTCAACCTCATGCCGTCGATCCCGTCCATCTCGCATGGCAATATTCAGGGCCATCTCGACAAGCTGCAGGCCGAACTCGCCGACGCCGCCGTCCCCACCTGGTCCGGCGAGATGTATCTCGAGTATCACCGCGCGACGCTCACCACGCAGGCCCGCACCAAGCAGCTCAACCGCCGCGCCGAACTGGCGCTTGTTGCTGCCGAAGCCGCCACCTCGCTCGCAGCGCTCTCCGGCGTTGCTGCGCCGCGTCCGGATCTCGACACGGACTGGCAGCTGATGCTGCGCAATCAGTTCCACGACATCCTGCCCGGGTCTTCGATCCGCGAGGCCTATGTGCAGACCGAGGCGGAGCTTGAGGGCATCGTTGCCCGCTCGGAGGCGATCGCCGCCTCGGCACTCGAGACCATCGCCGGCTCGAAGTCCGGCGCGACCAAGGGCCTCGCCGTCGCCAATCTCTCGGGAAGTGCCAAGCCGAGCTGGCAGCTCGTCTCGAAGGTGCCGCTGCCTGCGTCGCTCAACGCACAGCAGGTCGGCAGCGACTATGTCACCGCGTCCGATCGCGCCCTGGCGCCGCTCTCGGTCGGCTTCGTCGCCGAAGCGAGCACCCGCAAGGTGACCGTGACGGCCAACAGCCTCGAGAACGATCTCGTGCGCGTCGAGCTCGATCAGCATGGCCGCATCACGTCGATCTTCGACAAGCGCCGGAAGCGCGAACTGGTGGACGGCGCCGCCAACCGCATCATGCTCTATCGCAATGATCTGCCGCGCAATTTCGACGCCTGGGATATCGAGCCGGGCTTCAGCCTCGGCGGCGAGGAACTGCTCTCGCTCGACAGCATGAGCGTCACGGCAACCGGTCCGCACCTTGCGGAGATCACCGTCACGCGCAGCTTCAGCGCCAGCCGCATCACGCAGCGGCTGCGCCTCTGGAGCAATTCGCCGCGCCTCGAAATCGTCACCGATCTCGATTGGCACGATCGCCGCACCTATCTGCGCGCGGCCTTCCCGGTCAATGTGCTGGCCGAACAGGCCGCTTTCGACCAGGCCATCGGCGTCACGCAGCGCCCCACCCACGACAACACCACCTGGCAACTGGCGCAGTTTGAGGCCTCGGGCCATCGCTTTGCGTCGCTCGGCGAGGCGGATTGGGGTGCAGCGCTGCTCTCGGCCGACAAATACGGCTTCTCGGCCAAGGGCAATGTGCTGACCCTCAGCCTCATCCGCGGACCGATGTATCCGGATATGCTGGCGGATGAAGGCAAGCACCGCTTCACCTACGCCATCATGCCGCATGATGGCCGCTGGTGGAGCCCGGAGGTGCAGGCCGAGGCCGATCTGGTGCTCGATCCGCTTCGCGCGGTTCCGGCCAGTGCCGATGCGTCCTATGACGTCAACCCGGTCAGCTGGAGCGGGCTCGATCTGCGCTTCCACGCCCTGAAGCCGGCCGAGGACGGCGCGGGTTACGTGCTGCGCGTCTCGGAATCGGCGGGTCGTCGCGGCGAAGTCGCGCTCACGGTCCCGGGCTCTGCTCCGCAGCCGGTCGATGGGCTCGAAGCCCCGGTGAAGGTTGCATCCCCCACGGCCTTTACGCCTTTCCACCTTGCCAGCTACCGCATCGGCGGCTGAGGGCAGGAGCGCTTTGCTGCCTCGGGGCCGTCGGGCCCGGGGCGGATGCCCGCTTCACCCGGCGGGCATCCTGCATCGGAAAAGCAAAAGGCCGGCTCTGAGAGCCGGCCTTTCAACTGGGGTATGCCGCCTCAATCAGGCAGCAGCTTCTTCGCCGGCATCAGCTTCGTCATCCGCCGCGGCGTCGGCCTTGCTGCCGCGCTTCGGGCCCTTCTGCAGGTTCTTCTCGATCAGCTGCACGGCCTCGGTGAGGGTGAGCTTGTTGACCGCGGCCACTTCGCGGCTCATGCGGTCCATCGCCTGCTCGAACAGCTGGCGTTCCGAATAGCTCTGCTCCGGCTGGTCATCGGACCGATAGAGGTCGCGCACCACTTCCGAGATTGCGATCAAGTCGCCAGAATTGATCTTCGCCTCATATTCCTGCGCCCGGCGCGACCACATGGTCCGCTTCACGCGGGCGCGGCCGGTGACGGTCTCGAGCGCCTTCTTCACTTCCGGTTCCTCGGCGAGCTTGCGCATGCCGACGGACTTGATCTTCGCGACAGGCACGCGCAGGGTCAGCTTGTCCTGTTCGAACGAAATCACGAACAGTTCCAGCGTCAGGCCGGCGACTTCCTGCTCTTCGATCGAGGTGATCAGACCCACGCCATGGGCCGGATAGACGATGTACTCGCCCGTCTTGAAGCCGAGCCGCTGCTGGACCTTCTTGGTTACCATTGGGTACTCCTATCTAACGCCGCCGCCACCCGGTCTCTCTCGCGCAAAGAGCCGGCTTTGTTGTTGCTACTTTCGTGCCCGGAAAGGGCAGAACAACCCACTGTCGCCACCGAACAGCCTGCGCGACCGGCCGATGGCGTTCCAGTTTTTCAATTGGACAATAAAAAAGTGCCCGGGGGCACACCTGGCTGAGGGGAAGCTCCATTCGATTTTTGGAGCATAGCACAATTTTTCAGCAAAATCAAAAGCTACGAATCGCTTCCGACAACATTCGTCGGAAACGATCCATAGCTATGGTTACCCCGAAAGGCCTGGGGCATTGTCAGCTCGGGGCCCTCTGTGCGCGGCGCGGGTTGCGCCGGGCTCAGTCGCCTTCGCCGGGCGCCTCGGAGAAGTACTTCTCGAACTTGCCATCGACGCCGTCGAACTCCTTGGCATCCGCCGGCGGATCGCGCTTCTCGGTGATATTGGGCCAGGCAGCAGCATATTTGCTGTTCACTTCCAGCCACTTGTCGAGGTTGGGTTCGGTGTCCGGCTTGATGGCCTCGGCCGGGCATTCCGGCTCACACACACCGCAGTCGATGCATTCGTCCGGGTGGATCACCAGCATGTTCTCGCCTTCGTAGAAGCAGTCCACGGGACACACTTCCACGCAGTCCATGTACTTGCACTTGATGCAATTGTCGGTGACGACATAGGTCATGAACGAGCTATCCTGCTCTCGGGTTTTAAAGGCGCTGGGTCTTGCCATGCGCAGGGTTGGAGGTACCCGGCACACGGCCGGTTGCTAGCCCGTTTTTCCCGTCCCTGCAAGCCATCAGGGCGCATGCACCGGTCACCTTTTGGCTGATCCGTCGGCAGCGGCGTCCCGTGCCCTGAGCTGGGCCGGAAGCCTGTGGCCGAGCGGAACCTAGTCAGCATCATCCTCGCCGATCAGCCGGTCGAGTTCCCGCCGCTCCTTCTTGGTCGGACGACCGGCGCCAGGGTCCCGCTGTCCGAAAACCGGTTGCGCCTCAGGGCGGGGAAGGGGCGGGGGCGAGAGATCTTCATAGAGCCCCTGCGCCTCGCTTGCAGGCCCGCGCCGCTCCCCTGCATCGAGTATGCGCCACACCAGCAGGCGGTTGTGGATGGTCATGGTCAGCACGTCGCCAGCGCCGACCTTGTGGTCGGTGCGATCGGTGCGCTCGGAATTGACGCGCACCTGTCCGGCTTCGATCAGCTTTTGCGCCAGCGTGCGCGACTTCACCGCGCGGGCGAAGAACAGGAACCGGTCAAGTCGCTGTTTCTCCAAGCCGCGCGGCTCCCATCAAGGCCGTCCGGCCTCACTCGCCCTTGTTCTTGAGCGCCAGCAACGCAGCCCAGGGCGAGTTCGGATCCACGGCCGCAGGCTTCCGCTCTTCGCGCGGGCGATGCTGCTTCCAGTCGTCCCGGTCCTTGCCGCCCTTGCCGCCTGGCTTGCCCTTGCCTTCGAAACCTCGACGGTCATCGTTGTCCTTGCGGGGGCCGCGATTGTCGAAGCGCGGTCGGCCCTGTCCTGCACCTGCGTCAGCAGGCTTCGCGCCGTCGCCAGCGCGGGGCGGACGATCGGGCCTGTCCGGGCGATCCGGGCGGGCAAAGCGCTTGCGCTGCTCGCCCTCTGCCGGGTTACCCTCTGCGGGTGCTGAACCCTGCGGCCCGCGCTGCCCCTGTCCGCGCGGCGGACCACGCCGTTCGTGCCGCGGGTTGTCCGGCCGGCGACCGGCAGGGAACCACACATCGTCGAGTTCCGGCTCGACTGGGGTCGCGGGAGCCTCTGCAACTATCGCCTCGGTCGCTGCAACTGGCGCAGCGTCGACCGGCGCCTCGGTGCCGGTTCCAGGCACGGGGGCACCGAGATCCGCACTGGCCGCCTCGATCTGTGCCGGCTCTTCGGCCATGGCCGCCACCGGGGTACCTTCGACAGCAGCGATGGCTTCCTCGTTCACTGCCGCGTCGACGGCATCAGCCTGCGCTTCGGACGGCGCGTCTGCGGCCACCGCTTCCGCCGGCGCGGGTGCCGGTGCAACCACCAGCTTCGGCACGCGCCGCATCTTGTAGCCCAGCGACGACAGGATCGAGGCGAATTCCTCCCCTGCCGTCCCCAGCAGCGAGGTCATCTCCACCGTAACCTTGAAGCCATTGCCTTCCGCCGCGCCCGCCGGCAACACGCCGGTATGGGTCTTGGGATCGAGCGCAATCAGTGGCCGGATGATGTCAGCAAGCCGCTCGAGAATATCGACTCGCACGGCGCGCCGCCCGGCCACCTTGAAGCCGGCGAGTTCGTAGAGCTTGGGATTCACTTCGGCGTCGATCAGCACCGAGGTTCGGCCCGACAGCACGATCTGCGGCAGTTCCGCAATACCTGGCTGGCGCACGCCGCCATGCTTCAGCGCGTACAGGATCAGCGCCAGCTCGCGCGGGGCCGGCTTCAGGCTGATCGGCACATAAATGTGGTAGGCGCCGAACTTGACGCCAAGCTTCCTGAGCTTGCCGCGCTGGTCCTGGTCGAGCCCCTTCACCTCTTCGGCCACGCTTGCGCGCGGGATGATGCCGAGGTTCTCGTAGAGCCGGTAGGCGAGGCCGCGTGCGGTGCCTTCCAGCTCCGCCGGGGCTTCAAGCGCAAGCAGCGGTTCGAGCTGGGTATTGATCTGGTGGCGCAGCCACAGGGATAGCCGGTCCTGAACGCGCTCAAGCTCGGGCCCGGTCAGCGTTTCGTCCGCCAGCACGATGACGCGGGGGGTGAATAGTTGCTCGCCCTCGGCGACATTGGCAACTACCTGGCCGCGCCAGCGCACATAGCCGTCGGTGCCGAGCACGAGCTCCTCGTTGGGAGCCCCCGCGACCCGTTCGGCCCGGCGCATGATCTCGGGCGCCACGACCTGGCTTGCCGCCGCCGCCACACCCTTGGCGTCACCGCCTTCGGAACGGGCCAGCGTGAAGCGGAAGCCTTCGATTGAGCCGATCAGATGGCCTTCCAGGCTCACTTCGCCGCGCTCGTTGATTTCAGGCGATACCATATGCTTGTCTCTCAGGTGGCGCATCAACACGCTGGTTCGACGATCGACGAAACGCTGCGTCAGCCGCTCGTGCAGGGCATCGCTCAGCCGATCCTCGATGTCGCGGGTCTTTTCGCGCCAATATGCGGGGTCTTCAAGCCAGTTCTTGCGGTTGGCGACAAATGTCCAGGTGCGGATCTGTCGGATCCGGTTGCTGAGCGTATCAATGTCACCGCTCGCATTGTCGCAGAACCTGACTTGCTCGGCAATCCAGTCCGGGTCTACACGGCCCTTGCGCCTCAAGTCGAGATAGATCCGCGTGATGATCTCGCCATGCTGGGCCGGCGAGATGTCGCGATAGTCGGGCAGCGCGCATACTTCCCACAGCAGCCGCACGGCATCGCGGCCCTTGGCCATGTCGCCAGCCTCGTTTCGGGCGACGAACTCCAGCGCCTGCTGGTCCGTTGCCATCGGCACACGCGTCAGCGTCTTCATGTCCGGCGTCTTGTCGAGGCTGTCGCGCAGCGCCGCGATACTCGAGAAATCGAGCTCGGCATTGCGCCACTGCACCTGCTTTACCGGTTGGAAATCGTGGGTCTCGAGCTGCTTGATCAGCTCTTCCTCGAACTCCGCCGCATGTGCCGTCACGCCGAACGTACCATTATGCATGTGTCGCCCGGCACGGCCGGCGATCTGCCCGAATTCCGCCGGGGTCAGCTGCCGGTTGGTGTGTCCGTCAAACTTGTGGTCGTCGGCAAAGGCGACGTGATGCACATCGAGATTGAGCCCCATGCCGATGGCGTCGGTGGCGACGAGGAAATCCACATCGCCATTCTGGTACATGTCGACCTGCGCATTCCGCGTGCGGGGCGACAGAGCGCCCATCACCACGGCTGCGCCGCCGCGTTCGCGCCGGATCAACTCGGCAATCGCATAGACATGTGCTGCCGAGAACGCCACGATGGCGGAGCGCTTTGGCTGGCGCGAAATCTTCTTCGAGCCCGCCCACAGCAGTTCCGAGAATCGCGGCCGGTGGATGATCTCGGCTTCGGGCAGCAGCGTCCGGATCAGGGGGGCCATCGTCGCCGATCCGAGCAGCAGCGTCTCGCTCAGCCCCCGCGCATGCAGCAGGCGATTGGTGAACACGTGCCCGCGGTCGAAATCCGTCGCCACCTGGATTTCGTCCACCGCCACGCACTCGACTGGCATGTCGAGCGGCATGGCCTCGACGGTCGCCACCCAGTATCGCGCCTTGGGCGGCACGATCCGCTCTTCTCCCGTCACCAGCGCCACATGCTGCGCGCCGATCCGGTCGACGATCTTGTGGTAGACCTCGCGGGCGAGCAGCCTGAGCGGCAACCCAATCATCCCCGAGCGATGCGCCAGCATCCGCTCAATGGCGAAATAGGTCTTGCCGGTATTGGTAGGCCCAAGGATCGCCTTGAGCGAGGAGGGGGCGGGGAAGAGCGTCATCGCCCCCTATCTAGGGCATCCGGGCGTCCGAAACGAGTGTCTTGCGCGCACCCTCAATGGGGATTTCCGATCGCGCCCGTTAACCACTGGAACGAAACGGGCACGAACCGGAAAGGAATCGCTGCCGAATCGCAAATCCGGCTTCGTTCACCACTAGCGCTAGCGGGCGGTGCCGGCTGCAAGCCACAATCGCGATCCTGTATCCACGCTTTGTGGGGCTAGTCGGCATCCCTCCTCATTCACCAATCTTTCCATGGGCTTAACGAAGCACGGAATCAGCCGCGAATCGTCTGATTCCTCTCCGATCGTGAACCGAACGTCCGGCGGAAAATTTCGCGCGTTAAGCTTTGGCCGCCCGCGGCGCGGGGGCCTCTGCTGCCGCCATTGGCAAAAAAGCCGTTGACCGTCCCAATACGCTACAACCGAAATCTTCACGGCTCGTTAACCATGATTTTCCGGTTCGGCCCAGTACGGGGGTCTTTGTCGGCAATGGCGGCCACCCATGCCTCAAACTGGAACAAACGCAGCGCATTAGAACAAGGCCGAGTACGCGTGCGCCGCCAGCCCCATCGATACGACAGGTGGGACACAACACAGAGAGGCCGCTGGAGGCTAGAACTGCAGGTCGGTCAGAACGATCGACAGGTCGCCGGCATCCGTGGTGATCAGTGCACGGTACGGAACGAAATATCCGGTCTCACCCACGGGCGCATACCAGATGAGGATATGGTCGCCACTGGCCAGATAGGTCGTCACTTCGGAACTCGTATAGTGCCCCGAGATCGGCTTGTAGCTTGCTGCGCACACGATCACCGGACCCTGGTAGCCAGTCCGCTTCGATGTGGCCACGTCATCCTTGGCATAGCGAAGGTTCAGATCGTAGCGCTCGATGCCGGTGAAAATCTGCAGCCGCCGGTTGCACAGCGACTTGTCCAGCTTCCCGCCCTTGATGACGAAGGGCGCCGCCATGTCGTTCGACGATACGAGGTGCTTTCGCTCGATCGCCACCCGGTCGATATTGTTCACGATCGGCGGATCGACCTTGAAAGACGCCACGCCGCCGCCGGCAAACGTCACTCCCACATTGAATGTTTCGCCGCTGGCGCGGGTCGTGAGCGAGAAGTTCTGTGCTGTAAGACTTCTCGCGCCTGAACGCCCGGTCGATTCCAGGTGCGCGCTGCCATTGGCCACCAGTTGCGCGAGGCCGGAGATCTTGGCATCGACGACGAGATCGTAGGTGCCATCGGCATCCGAGAGCGTCACGGTGGCCTTGGCGATATGAGTGCCACCG
>CAYPYV010000046.1:0-20076 GCA_964414845.1 uncultured Devosia sp.
CTCGCCTTCGCGTACCATTTCTCGGCAGCGGCGCTGACCTCTTCCTGCATTTCGGTGATGTCGGCCGCCAGCCGCTCGAAGCTTGGCGAATTGGTGCGCTGAGCCAGCAGTTCGCGGAACGCCTCGGTCCAGCCTTCGTCCTTGAACGGGTCGGCCAGGGCCGCGCTCATCACCTGCAGCACAGTGGAGAAGACGCCCAGGATCGCGGCGAGGCGCTCGCCCTCGGGCACTAGGCCGGTTTCGGCGAGCCGCTTGAGCACCTCGGCGGTGGTCGCCTGCGGCCGGTCGATCACGTCGCGGGCGACGAGTTGCGCCGATTGCGCGATGAATTCGATATCGACCAGCCCACCGGTGGCCAGCTTCAGGTCGAACGGATGGCGTGGCGGGCGCTCGCGGGCCATCAGAGCGCGCATCGATGTCACGTCCTCGATGGTCTTTCCCGCATCGCGCGGGCGCGAGAAAATCTCCTCGATGGCCGCCTCCACTTCGGCGCCCAGCGTGCCATCGGCAAGCACAATCCGCGCGCGGCTCAGCGCAAGATGCTCCCAGGTCCAGGCGCTTTCGTGGTGATAGGTGACAAAGCCCGAGAGACTTGAAGCGAGCGGACCGGCATTGCCAGAGGGACGCAAACGCATGTCCGCTTCATAGAGCACGCCTTCCGCAGTGGGTGCCGACACGGCCGCCACGAGCCGCTGCGTCAAGCGGGCATAGTAGTGGCTGGGGGCCAGCGGCTTGTCGCCATCCGATAGGTCGAGCCCGTCCGGCACATCGTAGAGCATGACG
The DNA here is from genome assembly GCA_964414845.1 of uncultured Devosia sp. Classification (GTDB taxonomy): domain Bacteria; phylum Pseudomonadota; class Alphaproteobacteria; order Rhizobiales; family Devosiaceae; genus Devosia_A. The sequence continues at coordinate 784 of CAYPYV010000046.1, forward strand.
AAATCGAGATCGGAGCGCGCCGTCATCTCGGCGCTCGCCATCTTGCCGAAAGCCAGCAGGGCAACGCGGCCACCCGGCACCCTGCCATGGCGCTTCTCGAACTCCGCCCGCACCGCATCGAACAGGCGGGTGAGCAACGCCTCGGCGAGCGTGGTGAACTGGTGCCCTGCCCGTTCGGCGCTCATCGTGCCGGCTAGCAGGCCGGCCGCGATCAGGAACATCTGCTCCTGCCCGATGATGCGCGCGCGATCTATGACATCCTGGTAGTCGCGCGCATCGGAGAAGAACGCCTCGATCTTGCCGAGCAGTACCGAGCGATGCCGCACCCCGTCGGCAAAGGCCGGGTCGATCAGGCCGTCCATGACATGGGCGCGGTGGATCACCGCCTCGGCCATGCGTGGCGCCGAGGCCATCAGCGCCACGAGCAGGCTCTGGAGGTTCGCATGGGCGCGCAGCAGCGCAAAGAGTTGCACGCCGGCCGGCAGGCGGGACAGGAACTGGTCGAAGCGGAAGAGCGCGTCGTCGGGGTTCTTGGCTTCGGCCAAGGTTCGCAACAGGCTCGGGAGCAGTTCGGTGAGGTGTGCCCGCGCGGCCGCGGCGCGGGTGGCGAGATAGCCGCCATAGTGCCACTTCTTGACGATCGCGATGGCCTTAGATGGCTCCTTGAAGCCCATGTTCGAGAGCGTCTCGAGGGTGCCTGGGTCGTCGTCGGCGCCGGTGAATACGAGATTGCCCTCGCCCGCGGCCAGCGACTCGCCCTCGGCAAAGAGCTCGGAATAGTAGCCGAGCACGCGGCGCAACGCCGCCATGTACTCGGATTCGAAGCGGGCGCGGTCAACGCCCATCAGCGTGGCGATGGTATCGATGCCGGAATCGTCCTCAGGCATCACATGGGTCTGCTCGTCGCGCAGCATCTGCAGTCGGTTCTCGACCGCGCGGAGATACCAGTAGGTCGAGATCAGGTCCGCCGCCGTCTTGGTGGAGATCCAGTTGGCCGCCGACAGTGCCGCGAGGGCATTGGCTGTCGGCCTGACGCGGAGCTTCATGTCGCGGCCGCCGGCGATCAGCTGCTGGGTCTGGGTGAAGAACTCGATCTCTCGGATGCCGCCAAGGCCGAGCTTCACGTTATGGCCCGCGACGCGGATATCGCCGACATTCTTGGTGATGTTGATCTGGCGCTTCATCGCCTGGATATCGGCAATGGTCGCGAAATCGAGATGCTTGCGCCACACATAAGGGGCGAGTTCCTTGACGAAGGCCTCGCCCACCCCGATGTCGCCGGCGCAGGGGCGCGCCTTGATCCAGGCGGCCCGCTCCCAGTTCTGGCCGCGGCTTTCATAGTAGGTGAGCGCCGCATCGATCGAGAGTGCCACAGGCGTCGAGCTTGGGTCTGGCCTCAGCCGCAAATCGGTGCGGAACACATAGCGGCCGCCGACCCTGTCCTCCATCATCGCAGCCAGGCGCTGTACGATGCGCGAGTAGATTCGGGTCGCCTCGCCACGGTCGGGCATGTCGACCTTTTCGGGGTCGAAGAAGGCGACGATATCGATATCGCTCGAATAGTTGAGCTCACGCCCGCCATGCTTGCCGAGCGCGAAGATGGCGAGGCCCGAAGTCCGTGCCGTGGCCGAGCCTGCCCCGACCTGACCGCGACCATGGGCGAGGCGCATCAAGACATCGAGCCCGGCATCGAGCGCATGGTCGGCAAGGTCGGAGAGCGCCGCCGTCGATTGCGCCGTGCTCCAGGCGCCCGTCACTTCCGATGCGGCGGCGAGGAGCGCGATCCGTCCCTTGGCCCGCCGCAGGAAGCGGCCGATCTCGTCGTCGCTCGCGGCCGTCCGTCCGGCCTCTTCAATCCGCTCGAGCTCGAGGGCAAGGGCTTCGTCAGGCAACCGGGCGCGCGCGTCCGCCAGCCACTCGGCTTCGACGTTGGCAAGTTCGGCGAGATAGGGCGCGTGCGCGAGCAGTGTTTCGATCGCTACCGGCATGTCGCCATCCTCTCCGTGTCCCTGTCGCAGCGCTGCAACAATATGCCGTGATGCCGTGCGCCTGACATCAAAGCTGCGAGGGCCCACTGGATTTCCGCGTAGCCGCGGCTATGGTGCGACATCCCGTTATCGAATGGTCAACCATGCGCCTCAAAGCCGCCGCCCTCCTTGCCGCCCTCGTACTCGGCAGCCTCCCCGCAAATGCCGCCCAGCTCGGCGGCATGGGTCAGATGATCTTCGGCAACAGCTTCAATTTCAGCAAGGCCAATCTCGAAAAGGCGCCGGTCAAGGAGATCCGTGTCGGCAAGCTCGCGGTAACGTTGCAGCGGACCCGTCTCGCCGATGTGCAGAAGGCCTTTGGCGGCACGATCCAGACCGATGGCGAAGGTGGCGGCAAGGCCGCGTGGCTCTGCTATGCGAGCGAGGGCGCCAATACCTGGTTCATCTCGAACGCACTCGGGGGCTTCGAGTTCGTCATGATGGTCGCCGCCGAATCGTCCGCCCGTCCGGCAGGTGGCTGCGATGCGGCGCCGGCCGGCTTCGCCGCGCCGGATTTCGGCATCCCGGGTCTCGGCGCAAAGGCTGCCGACCTGAAGGCAGCCTTCGGCGCCGCCTCGGGCAGCAAGATCGCCTATCGCTCGGACCGGCCGGGCGGCTATTCCGACATCGCGCAGTATATCGGCTATGTGCTGAAGGGCGGGAAGGTCTCCGGCCTCGGTGTCGGCGAAACGTCCGTACCCACGCAGCACTGATTGCGGATCAGGCGCCGGGTTCGCCGGCGCGCCGCTCGCCCGCCAGCGCCTGGAACTCCCACTCCGGGAACATCACCGCCATGCGGCTCACGGTGCGAAAATTGCTGCGCACCACCCGCACGGCGCGGCCCGGCCTCAACGCAACGACTTCGGGCGTGGCTACAGGCATCACCGTGCCCTTCTCGAACATGTCGAGGCGCGGCAAATCTGTTTCGGGCAAATGGACGATAAAGGTGGTCATTCCCCTTCGTGGCATGCCATCCCATGGCGAAATGCTACGGCAAAGCTCGCAATTTGAGCGAAGTCGGGCCAGCCGCGCTCAGGCAGACGGCAGGTCGATCACAGCGCGCACCCCCGGGGCATTGTCCTCGATCCGAAGTTCGCCGTGGTGGAGCCGCGCCACCGCCGCGACGAGCGACAGGCCGAGACCCGAACCCGGGGCGGTACGGCTCTTTTCGAGCCGCACGAAACGCTCCGTAACCCGCTGCCGGTCCTCGGCGGGAATGCCCTTGCCGCTATCAGCCACCACCACATGCACGCGCTTGCCCTCGCGCCTCAGCGCAACGGTTATCCTGCCGGGGACGCCCTCAACCGGCTCGTAGTACTTCAGCGCATTCTCGACGAGATTGACCAGCGCCTGGCCAATCAGTTCGCGGTTCGCCTCCACCGTCACATCGGGCGCAACATCGGTCACGAGTTCCAGCCCTTCATCCTCGGCCAGCGGGCCGTAGAGTTCGGCGACGTCGGCCACCACTGCGCTGAGGTCGAGCTTCGACATGGCCCCGGTGGTCGTCCCGGCCTCGGCGCGCGCGATGAGCAGCAGTGCGTTGAAGGTCTTGATGAGGCGGTCGCTCTCCTCGATGGTCTGTTCGAGCGCCTCGCGCTCATTGCCGCCCTCACGCAGCGCCGCCTCGGCGCGGTTGCGCATTCGGGTGAGCGGCGTCTTCAGGTCATGCGCGACATTGTCGGTGACTTCCTTCAGCCCCTGCATCAGTTGTTCGATGCGGTCGAGCATCTGGTTGAGGCTGGTGGCTAGTCCGTCGAACTCGTCATTGCGTCGCGTTACCGGCACGCGCTCCGACATGGAGCCGGACATGATCATGCGCGAGGTGGACGTGATCGCATCCACGCGTCTCAGCACACGCACGGCGGTAAACAGGCCCGCTGCCATTGAGAAGACCAGGATGCCTATGACACCGAACAGGAACCATTGGAAGATCAGCGCCGAGAAGCCGCGGCGCTCGAGCACGTCGCGCCCGACCACGAGGATCAGGCCGGACTCGAGCTTGACCGAGCGCACCATGGCTGTGCCGCGAGGCGGACCGTCGGCGGCCTCGTCGTCGTTGAAGGGCCGCTGCCGGTCGTAGTTGAAGCTGTAGGTACCGGGATCGGACAATATCTCGGCCGGCAGGTCGGACACATTGCCGACGATCACCTGACCCGTGGGGTCGGCGAGATAGTAGATGCCCGGGCCTGGCATGGCAGCAAGGCGCTGCACCGCGAGGATGGTCGATCGGAAACCGCTGTTCCGGTCGAGCCGCGCCAGCTGCGCGCTTTCCTTGTCGATCGCGTCAGTCTGCTGGCGCTGCAATTGCACCGTCGACTGCCAGAAGATCACACCCAGCAGGAGTACGGCAAAAATGACGAAGAACAGCAGGAAGAGCGCCGTGAGGCGCACGGTCGTCGTGCGCCAGAGGACGGCGAGCCGACGCATGCGCTACTCCCGGATCATGTAGCCGGCGCCACGGATCGTGTGCAGCAGCGGATTGGCATAGCCCTTGTCGATCTTGGCGCGCAGCCGGGACATGTGCACGTCGATGACATTCGTCTGCGGGTCGAAGTGGTAGTCCCACACGTTCTCCAGCAGCATGGTGCGGGTCACCACCTTGCCGGCATTCTTCATCAGGTATTCGAGCAAGCGGAATTCGCGCGGCTGCAGCAGGATCGCCTCGCCGTGGCGCTCCACCTTGCGGCTCAGTCGATCGAGGGTCAGGTCGCCGACGGCGAAGCTGGTCGCGGCCTCGGCAGGACTCGCGCGGCGGGCCAGGACTTCGATGCGGGCGAGGAGTTCAGTGAAGGCATAGGGCTTCACGAGGTAATCGTCGCCGCCGGCCCTGAGGCCCGTGACACGGTCATCGACTTCGCCCAGCGCGGAGAGGATAAGCACCGGCGTGCGGTCTTCCTCGGCCCTCAGGCTCTCGACGATCGAAAGACCATCCCGGCGGGGCAGCATGCGGTCGACGATCAGTACGTCGTAATCCATGCTCGACGCCATGGCATAGCCGGTCTCGCCGTCGCTGGCGTGGTGGGTCACATGGCCCGCTTCGTCCAGCGCCTGGATCAGATAGCTCGCCGCCTCGCGGTCGTCTTCGATCAATAGGATCTTCATCTCGCCTGCCCCGGGCACGTGAATGATGAATGGTGAATCGCAACGCGTCCGATCACTCATTCACCACTCACAACTCACCATTCACCAAGCGGCGCCAGAGGACCAGCCCCCGGCACCGCCTGTCTTCATCGCGTTCAGTTCGACGCGTCGTCGAGCGGCAACCCGATGAAGCGGGTCTGCCCGTCGCGCTGCGCCTTCACCAGTGCGGTGTTGCGGCCGGCATCCTTCACCGCCTTCACGGCAGCTTCGAAGTCCTTCACGCTCGACACGTCCTGGTTGTTGACCTGGAGGATGGTGTCACCCACCGCAAGACCACGTTCTGCGGCAGCCGAATCCTGCTCGACGTCCTGGATCAGCAGGCCCGGACCATCGGCATTCGGCACCAGGGTGATGCCGACGCTGGTGGGCGTGGGCTCGGTCGACTTCGGCTCTTCCTTGGCCGGCTTTTCGTTGGAGGCGAGCTTGGCCTCGTCGAGCTTGCCCAGGGTGACCTTCAGGCTCTCTTCCTTGCCGTCGCGCCACACAGTGACGTCGACTTCGGTGCCGGGATTCTTGCCGGCGATCGTGCGGCTCAGGTCGAGCGCGTTGTTGATCTCCTTGCCGTCGACCTTGGTGATCACGTCACCAGACCGGATACCGGCCTTGTCCGCCGGGCTGTCCTTGGTCGGCTCGGTCACGAGCGCGCCCTTGGCCGAGGCGAGGCCGACGCTCTCGGCAATATCCTTGCCGACATCCTGGATGCCGACGCCGAGGAAGCCGCGGGTCACGGTGCCCGAGTCGATCAACTGGGACGTGACCTGCTTCACCACGCTTGCCGGGATGGCGAATGCGATGCCGACATTGCCGCCATTGGGGGAGAAGATGGCGGTGTTCACGCCGATCACTTCGCCGGTGAGGTTGAACGCAGGGCCGCCCGAGTTACCGGTGTTCACCGCCGCGTCGATCTGCAGGAAATCACCATAGGACGAGCCCTGGATGTCGCGGCCGCGGGCCGAAACGATACCGGCAGTTACCGTGCCACCGAGGCCGAAGGGGTTGCCCACGGCAACGACCCACTCGCCGACGCGCGGCTCGACGTCGGCCAGCTTCACGAAGGGCAGGTCCGACTTGCCTTCGATCTTGACCACGGCGAGGTCGGTCTTCTCATCGGTACCGACGACCTTGGCCGTAGCTTCGTCGCCATTGTCGAACACCACCGTCACCTTGTCGGCGTTGTCGACCACATGGTTGTTGGTGACGATGTAGCCGTCAGCGGAAATGATGAAGCCCGAGCCCGCCGCCATGAACCGGCGCGGTGCCTGCGGACCATTGCCGCGTTCACCGAATTGCTGGCCGAACTGGTCCATGAAGTCCTTGAAGGGATGGTCATCAGGCAGGTCCGGGAAGTTGAATTCGAACTGCTTGCCGCCCTTCTGCAGGTTATGCGAGTCCTTGCCGCCGCCCTCGACGATGATCGAGACCACGGCCGGCTTCACGGCTTCGACGAGGTCGGCAAAGTTCGGCGCGCCGGTTACCGCCGGCACGCTGATCTGGGCGGCCGGCACGACGGTCGCAGCGCCGGTCTGGGCATGAGAGGGCGCGGTCGCCGCGACAAAGGCAGAGCCGCCGCCGAAACCCGCGATGATCGCAAGCGCAGACGCGCCGATCCACTTACGGGCGGAAGAGCCGATATTCGAGCGCATATTGTTCTCCTTCAATGAGCACTCTAGATGGCCCGGAGATATGAAGGAGGGTGCCTTTCGTCAGCATGGCAACTGCGTTAAATATCGGTAATGTTGCCGAACATTGCTGAAAACTCATGGTTCTCACGGCGATGCGACGAACCGCGATAACCCGTGAACCACCAGGGGCTTGTCAGCGCCGGACGCGACCTTCGAGCTCGTCGATTGCGGCCTGTTCCTCCGGCGAGAGCGCCATCGCCACCGTGGCTGCCACGCGCCGCTTGCGCCTGACGGCAAAGGCGATGCCGATACCGCCCACGAGCAGCACGATGGGGGTGGCGAACCAGAGCAGCAGCGTGTGCGGCGCCATGACGGGGTTCAGCAGCACATATTCGCCGTAGCGGGCGACGACAAAGTCCACCGTCTGCTTGTCGGTGTCGCCGGCCGTCAGGCGCTCGCGCACGATCAGGCGCAAATCCCTCGCGAGTTCGGCGTCGGAATCCTCGATCGACTGGTTCTGGCAGACCAGGCAGCGCAGCCCCGCCGAGATCGCGCGAGCCCGCGATTCGAGGGCCGGGTCAGCCAGCATCTCGTCCGGGCGCACCGCCAGCGCCGGCAGGGCACTGAGCACCACGATCAGCAGGGCGGCCAGCCACCTCATTGAGCGGCCACCCGATTCTGTGCCGTACGTGGCGCCCCGACCCGCAGGCGCCGGTAGCTGAGCGAGAGGAAGCCCGCCCCGGCCATGATCACGCATCCGAGCCAGATCAGCGTCACATAGGGCTTGTACCAGAGCCTGACGACGGTCTTGCCGTCGGGCCCAGGCTCACCCAGCTGGATATAGAGCTGTGAGAAGCCATAGGTCTCGATATCGGCTTCCGTCGTCGGCATGCCTGACTGGGTATAGGTGCGCCGTTCGGCAATGGCGGTGCGCGTCGCCTCGGCCGGCGTCGCGATGGTGAAGTGGCCGCGCTGCGCCACGTAGTTGGGACCCTGCTCCTCATCCTTGCCGTCGAAGGTGACGGCATAGTTGTTGATGGTGAGCGTCTGGCCCTTGTCGACGGTCGTGATCAGTTCGGCCTGCCAGGCCGATGCCGCGACAATACCGAGCACCGTCACGCCCACGCCGAAATGCGCCAGCGCCGTCGCCCATGCGGTTCGCGGCAGGCCGACGAGGCGCCGGAACGACGTCATCACATCGGTGCGGAAGAATTTCGCCCGGTCGACCAGCTCGGCAAGGGCGCCGAAGGCGACCCAGAACCCGAGCAGGAGCCCCAATGGAGCCAGCGATATCGACGCGCCCGACAGCGTAAAGCCCAGAATGGTCAGAAACAGCGCCAGCGCGCCGGCGCCGGCGAGCCGCTGAGTTACCGCGACGAGGTCGCCGCGCTTCCAGGCGAGGAACGGTCCGAAAGGCATGACCACAAGCAGCGGCGCCATCACCGCTCCGAAGGTGATATTGAAGAACGGCGCGCCGACCGAGATGGTATCGCCGGTCAGGGCCTCGAGCAGCAGGGGATAGAGCGTCCCCACCAGTACCGCGACGGTCGCCGTCGCGAGGAACAGGTTGTTGAGGATCAGCGCGCCCTCGCGGCTGATCGGCGCGAAGAGACCTCCGGCGCGCAGCGCGTTCACCCGCAGCGCGAACAGGCTGAACGCCCCGCCGATGAACACCGCCAGCATCGAGAGAATGACGAGACCGCGGGTAGGGTCGGAAGCGAAGGAATGCACCGAGGTCAACACGCCCGAGCGCACCATGAAAGTGCCGAGCAGACTGAGCGAGAAGGTGATGATCGAGAGGAAGATCGTCCAGATCTTGAGCGCGTTGCGCTTCTCCATCACCAGTGCCGAATGCAGCAGCGCGGTGCCCGAGAGCCACGGCATGAAGCTCGCATTTTCGACCGGGTCCCAGAACCACCAGCCGCCCCAGCCGAGTTCGTAATAAGCCCAGTAGGAGCCCATGGCGATGCCGAGGGTGAGGAAACACCAGCTGACCAGCGCCCAAGGCCGCACCCAGCGCGCCCAGGCGGCATCGATGCGACCCGAGATCAGTGCGGCAATGGCGAAGCTGAACGCAATCGAGAAGCCGACATAGCCGACATAGAGCAGCGGCGGATGAATCGCGAGGCCGATATCCTGCAGCACCGGGTTCAGGTCCTTGCCCTCGATCGGCGCCGGCGACAGGCGCAGGAACGGGTTCGACGTGAACAGCGTGAAGGCGATGAAGGAGGCCGTCAGCATGCTCTGCAGGCTCAGCACCAGCGAGAGCAGGTCCTTGGGGAGGTTGCGGCCGAAGGCGGCGACGGCAGCACCCATGATCACAAGGATGAGCACCCAGAGGACCATCGAGCCCTCGTGGTTTCCCCACACGGCGGTGATCTTGTAGATCAGGGGCTGGGCCGAGTTGGCGTGCTCATAGGCGAGCTTGAGCGAATAGTCCGATGTGACGAAGGCCTGGATCAGGGCGCCGAAGCACGCCGCGACCAGAAGGAACTGCAGGATCGCCCCCTGCTGCAGCCAGCCGGCGACGATTTCAGCCCGCTTCCAGAACATGAGGCCCAGCACCGCCGAAACCGCCGCTATGGCGAAGGCGAGCGTCAGTGCGAAATGGCCGAGTTCGATACTCATCGCCGCTCTCTCCTCCGTCAGGTGCAGACTGGACGCGGCTTGCCGACGGCACCCGTCGACTCCGGCCGGTTCCATTCGCCGCGCTTCTTCAGTTCATCCACGATTTCGCGCGGCATGTAGTTTTCGTCGTGCTTGGCAAGCACGTTGGTCGCCGCAAAGGTGCCATCGGTAGCCACCGCGCCTTCCACCACCACGCCCTGCCCCTCGCGGAACAGGTCGGGCAACAGGCCCTTGAAGTGAGCGGTGAGTTCGCTGGCGCCGTCGGTGACGACAAAGTTGAACGTGCCGCCGGTACAGGTCCAGCTGTCAGCCTTGACGAGGCCACCCAGGCGGATCGGCGTGCCGGCCGCAATCGCCTTCTCCTTCAACTCCGAGGGCGAGTAGAAGAACACGATCTGGTCGCGCAGGGCGATGAAGATCAGCGTTGCAGCTATGGCGAGCACGGAGCCAAGTCCGGCAATGATTGCGAGGCGCTTCTGCTTGCGGGTCATCTGGTGGCCACCAATCCGTTATCAGCAGCGAGGACATCGAGTTCGGTACGCACCGAGGCATCTGGGAACGCCGCCCTGGCCGCGTCATACGCCTTCTGGGCCAGATCCTTTTGATCGAGGACAAGGCGGCTGCGCACGAGACGAGTCCATTCCTCGATCGAACCACCCGACGATTCGAGGCGGCTCGACAGGCCCTCGACCATCCCCTGGATGGCCGCCTGGTCCGGGAGCCCGGCGTCCGGCGTGCCCGCGACATCGGGCATGACGCCCTTGTTCTTGGCGAAGGCGAGCCCTGCCTCGGCATTGGCCAACCAGGATTCGCCGCCTTTCGAGAGGGCAAGCAGGCTCGCCCAAGCGGCCTCTGCCTCGACATACTTTCCGGTACGCGTCAGCTCGCCGGCGATATAGTAGCGGGAGCGCACATGCTGCGGGTCGCGGGCGGCCGCGCTCCTGAACAGTTCCATCGGCTCGCCGGTGGCGTCGCCGCCCTTTTCCATCATCAGCGCTTCGCCAAGATCGGTCTCGCGGTCGGCGGTAGGCCCCTCCGCGGCGATCACCTTGCGCAGCGCCTTCTCGGCATCGGCAAAGCGCCCAAGCTGCATGTAGGCAGGCGCGATCACCGTCCAGCCGCGGATATCGTCCGGCGTTTCCAGCAGCTGCTTCTCGATCCTCGCTACCGCATCGGTCAGGGACAGGCCCTCGGTTACCCTTTCGGCTTCGATCTCGGCGGTGCGCTCGGCAAGCGGCTGGGCCGGCAGGCCGGGGCTGCCGAGCACGGAATAGGTGAGGCCCGCAAGCACCGCCGTCGCCGCGATCGATACCAGCGTGATGAGCCTCCGGGCGCCGGCACCGACTGCCAGCCTGCCGTCCGGCGCTTGCTTCAGCCGAAGCGCCTCGCGCGCCAGTTCGGCACGCGCCGCGACGGCTTCCTCCTCACCAAGGCGGCCAGCCGCCCGGTCGGCGTCGATTTCCTTGAGCTGCGCCTTCAGATGCAGGCGCTCTGGGGTGTCGAGATCGGATTGCCCTGCGTTGACCCCGCGCGCGGCACCCGCATAATAGAGTGCCGCTGACGCGATGGCCGTTACGGCGAGGGCGAGAGACCAGAAAATTACCATGGACAGGGATCGGCCTGGGGGTCGCGGGGTCGAACAGGCCCGATCTATAAAGCCTTTTGCTGGAAAATTGCAGCGGGTCATCGCATCGAGGGCACGGCTGATTGCCGCATGTGCCCGGTCGATGTCGGCATTGTGATCAGGAATGGCCGACGCCCCCTATGATATCGCCGTCATCGGCTCAGGCGCGCTGCCCGGCTTGCTGGCGGGCCAGCTGGCGCGGCTCCACGGCAAGCGTGTCGTGCTGATCGCGCCCGCGCCGAGCGCCTATCGCCTGCCGCGCGCGCTCGACCTGTCGCTGTGGCCGCTGACCCGACCGGACACGCTGGCGCTGCTTGCCCGCGGCACGGCGGAAACGCTGAAGCTCGTGGGCAGCATCGAGCGCGGTCTCGTCGAGCGGCGCGATCTCGTGGTGCTGGCCGATTCGGCCGAGGGCGGCGATGCGCTATCGCATTTCCGCCACCTCGCGCGCCTTGCCGGCTTCGCCGCCGAACCCGTGCGGGAGGCGGGCAAGCGCCCTGTTTCGGGCACGCGAATCCGAGACATCGAGGGGCTTTCGACCGACCGGTTCGGTCCGGCCCTGGCCGATTGGCTCGCAAAGGCCGGGGTCCGCCTGCTCGACCAGCGCGAGACCATTGTCTCAGTGAAGCGCGACGGCTCCTGCCGGCTCACCTTTGGCGGCCTCACCACCGAGGCCGCGGATACGATTCTTGCCGGTGAGGATGCGCTCGCCGCCCTGCTCCCAGAGGATGCGCGCGACCGCCTGCTGCAGCTCGTACCACGCAAGGTAATACTCACGGCGAGTCCAAGGGCCGCCCTTCAGGGTGGCGTCGTCCACTACCCTGATCGCGGGGTCACGCTTGCCGATCTCGGCAAGGGCGGGCTCGTGAGCTTTGCAGATGGCGATCCGGACGATGCCGGTGCCCGGATCGGCGCGTCGCTGCCGCTGGGGCCGGCTTTGCCACGGCTGGCCCAGACTCGACTCCAGACCTTGGCAAGCCGCGATGGCGCACCGGTCTTTGGTACGGCGCGTGGCGGCAGGGCCCGCTACATGGCGGCGCTCGGGCCGACCGGCGCGATGTTTGCCCCGATGATTGCCCGGATGCTGATGGGGACATCGCCCGCCGACGAGGCCGAATGGTTCGCGGCGCGCGCGACGTCCAAGGGCGCCCACCGGATAGCCGCGGCGGAATACCAGCCGCTGGCACTCGCTGGCGCCGAACCGAGCGAGGTTGCCAGCTGATGAGCGGTCCCTTCCGCCTGCCGGCAACGGCGCCGCATGGCTTTGCCGGCACCCAGATCGACCGCGGACGCTCACTGCGCTTTCGGCTCAATGGCCGCGAGCTCACCGGATTCGCCGGCGACACGGTGCTGTCGGCCGCGTTTGCCGCAGGGTTCGACGTGCTGGGACGGCAGGGTCCGGCGCTGGTCGGACTTGAGCCCGGTGCGAGCCCGGCCGTGGCCCCTGTGGGAGATGTCTCCCAGGGCGCGCTCCCCATGGCCCGGATGCCGGCTGTCGATGGGGCCGATCTCGTTACGCTGGGGCAACGCCGCGACCGTTTCCCGCTGACGGGTTTCGGCGGCTGGCTCCGTCGACAGGCGCTCGGGGCGCGCCAGATATTCAACCTCAAGCTCGGTGAGCCGGGCGCCGCCGCGACGCCGTGGCTCGACACGGTGCCCGAAGAGACACACGAGGCGGACCTCCTCGTCATCGGTGCCGGAGTCGCGGGCCTTGCCGCCGCAGGGCTTGCGGTCGGGCTGGGCAAGCGCGTCATCATTCTCGAAACCGCACCCGAGCCGGGTGGCGCCCTGCCCTATTTCGGCGCGGTGGAGAGCGAAGCCGGCCCGCGCGACCAGATTGCCGGTCTCGTGGCGGCGCTCACCCCGTCCCGCACGCCGAAGGATGCCCCGAAAGGCAGCGTTGAACTGCGTACCGGCACGGAAGCATTCCGGCTCAATCCGGGCCGGGTGCTGGCGCACGAAATCCGTATGGTCGAGGGCAGGCCCGGGGGCCGCGTCCTTGCCTTTGTCGCCCCGCATATCGTCATTGCATCCGGTGCTACCGAACGCCTGCCGATCTTTGCGGGCAACCGTCTGCCCGGTGTGCACGGCTCGCTCGATGGATTCAACCTCGCCCGCCGCTACGGCGTGTGGCCAGGTCGGCGCGCGCTGGTGGCTACGCCGCATTCGCATGCCTACCGGCTGGCGCTCTATCTCCACGATGCCGGGGTCTCGGTCGGCCGCATCGTCGACAGCCGGCTCGCCCCGCAATCGCGCTTCATCGATTTCTGCAAGGCGACCGGCGTCACATTCTCGTCGGGGCTGCTGCCGCAGGAGGCCCAGCCGGTCATCACGCGCGACACCTACCAGCTTTCGGTGGCATTTGCCGGCATTGCCGCGACGCCCGGCGCAAACGCCCGCTTCGACACCGACACGCTTGTGGCCGCTGGCAGTTTCCAGCCACAGCTCGGGCTCTGGCTCGCTGCAGGCGGCCGCATCGGCTGGTCGGCGGACAAGCAGATGTTCGTGCCGCATGGTGCGCTCGACGGCATCGCTGTTGCCGGCGCCGCTGCCGGGTGGCGCAGCACCGTCGCCGCCATCCGAAGCGGCGAGGCGGCGGCCCTCACCTTGTTCGGCCGTGCGGCACCGCCGATCGACGATCCGGTGATCCCGGCGCTCTACGAGACTCCGGACGGCCCGAACCCGCTTGCCCCCCGCGCGGCGGCCGGCCGGCAGCCGGCCTTCCTCGATCGCGGCCAGAGCTTCCTCACCCGCGCGATCGGGGAGTCCGAGGCGACAGCCGGAGGGCGCCGCCCGGCGCTCATGACCTTGGGTTCGGTCGCCGCAGGGATAGAGCTGGCCGCGTTCCAGCCGCTCGCCGCCGCCGAGATCGCCAGGGAGCGGGCGGCGCTGGGCGCGGATCTTGCGGACGAGGGCTGGATGCCGCCGCCGAAGTCTGCCGGCACCGGGGGGCCACCATCCTGGCTGGCCGGCCGCTTTGGCGACAAGCCGCTCATCGTCCGGCTATCCTCTACGGATGGACGGGTTTTCGAGCCAGGCGCCCTGCTCTTTGCGCGCTCCGATGTATCGCAGGCCCGGCAGGCGATCGGAGTGGTGTTTGCAGGTGCGGCGCCGGGCGAAACGGGAGGCGTTGCCGTGCTTGCCGATCCCGCGCCGCCAGCGGAGGCCCTGCTCTTCGTTCGCGAAGGTGGGGGGCTCTATACGGCCCGCATCGTGTCGTCGGAGCCGGCGCGCTTCAGCTGACGCGCCGCTCCACGCTTTCCCGCGCCTTGCGCAGCACATCGGCATATTCGGCATTATAGCGCAGTTCGGCCATCTTGATCGCCGCGTCGAGCCGCTGCCCGATGCCGCGATCGTGCGGGTGCGCGCGATAGAGGTCGAGATAGCGCTGCACATGCACTTCCAGTACCTGGCCCACCTGCGCCCAGGCCTGCTCGAAGGTTGTGTTCACGGCCAGCGAGTCCCGGCATTCGCGCACGGTGGCCAGCAGGAAGCAGCCGTTCAGCGCCGAAAGCAGCTGCTCGCTGTCGACACGGTCCGCGCCTTCGCGCCGCCGCATGGCGAGGTTGATGTCGGGCATGACATGCTGCAGGCGCGGCTCGATCTGCGCGGAAATCTGCGTGGTGAGCGAGGCGCTGATCGAGGCCCAGCGGCCCATCCTGGTCAGCTCGATATAGCCACCTACCGCCCGCATCAGCTTGTGGAAACGGTCGATGGCCCTGCAGATCAGGTCGACATCGGCGAAGGGGCCGTTGGGCTGAACCACCGGAATCTGTGCTTGCGCATGCGCCAGCATCGCCTCGATGAGCGGGGTGAACCCGGCGCGCTGCAGCGCCGCGTCTGTGGCGGCATTGGTGATCTTGATTGCCGCGGTGATCAGCCGGTGCGGCGCCGTCACCTGCCCCACCATGGCGTGCAGGAACATGGCGTGGACCACGGAATCGGTCTTGGGGATCGAAGGCAGCGCCGCGGCAAGGGCCGCGTCGTCGGCCATGGCATTGATGGCGCGTCCGAATTCCTGCGCCTTTTCAAGCAGCAGGCGGGATTTGAGCGCGGCAAGCACCGAGGGAACCCGCGACCAGACCTCTTCGCCGTTCAGTTGCACAATGGCGCGGCGTGTGAGTTCGGGGTCATAGGCGGCATCGGCATAGACACCGCGAGCGCGCGCCAGGATTTCGGGCAGGTTGGCGGCAAAGAGGTCGCGGGCCTGAGCCTCGTCGACCTCTGTCCGGTCGATCAGGTCCGGCGCAATATCGCGCGCGAGCCAGGTCCAGATCCATTGCGCGTGGCCATAGGACACAGAGCCTTCGAAAACGAAATCGGCCGGATCCGCCACGAGGACCGAGTCAATGAGGCCGTAGAAGGGGCGTTCAACCGGGCGGGGCCGGCGCGATTGCGTCGAAGCTGCGCGCTGCGGAGGTGTGGCGTCGGGCATGGGGACCAATGGCGTTGCAAGCCTTCTGTCCCAATATGGTAAATCGTCGACGGTTAACGAAGCCTTCCTGCGCCGGGCTGCCTACACCGGCACAGTGTCCGAATGTAACCGTCTCAGTCTTTAACTTGGACTGCTTCGATACGGCGTCAGCTCACGGTCCAGGTGCCGCTGGCATCTTTGCAGGCCGTACCCTTCTTCGTGAAAGTACCGCCCGAAAGCGTCACGGCATGGGTAAAGTCGCGGCAGTCGATATTGTTCACCCGCACGAAGGGCCCAACGGTCACCTGTCCGGTCACGCCCTTGTCTCCGGACCAGGTGCGCGGCGCGCCGGGCCGCCCGAAGGTCAGGGCGTTGTACTGTGCACTCGCCGCCTCGGACTTGTCCCTCGTCGTGAGCCTGCCGATCACGCCGGCATCGACGAAGGCGGTCACGTCATTCATCGTGGTCGCGGCTGTGGCGGCAACGGTGGTCGGCGCAACCGGCTCAGCCGGGGCGGAAATCAGCGCGCCGGTCGCCATGCCGGGCTGCGCCAGCGTCGGGCCGGTCGCAACGTCGGTCGTCGTCGGTCCGAAGGTGCAACCTGCGAGAAGGACCAGACCGGCAAGTGGCGAAAGACGAACAAAGCGCTGCATGAAGATCCAAATCCCGAAGCGACCGAGGAACGGCCTTATTCCTTGCGGTTTGGGGCGAAAGTACGGAAGGCACCGACCTTTGCCGCCGGCAGGCGCAATTCGCACCTGAGGCCGCCCAGAACCGAGCGCTTCAATTGCAGCGAGCCGCCATAGACGTCAACCAGTTCCTTGACGATATCCAGACCCAGTCCGGAGCCGGGGGTCTTCTCGTCGAGCCGCACGCCTCGGCGCAGCACCTTCTTGGCGTCTTCGTCGCTCAACCCGGGCCCGTCATCTTCCACGGTGATCAACAGGCTCGTACCGGAATCGGTCCGCTCCGCCACCATGGTGACGCCAACGGAGGATTTCGCCCATTTGCAGGCATTGTCGAGCAGGTTGCCCGCCATTTCCTCGAGGTCGCCCTCGTCGCCTCGGAACCATGGCAGCTGTGCATCGGGCCGCATCATGGCAATGGTCACGCGCGGGTTGAGCTTCTGCATCACGCGCGTCAGCCGCAACATCAGGTGCGTCGCATCGGCGCGCTTGCCGACCACCGCCGAGCGCGCGGCGAGCCGCGCCCGATCGAGATAGGTCGTGACGAGTTGCGTCATCTTCTCGGTCTCGGCGGTCACGATCTTGGCGAGCGGGTTATCGCGGTCGGCGCTTGCCTCGTTGCGCAGCACGGCCAGCGGCGTCTTGAGGCCATGGGCGAGATTGCCCACCTGGTTGCGCGCCCGCTCGATGATCTGCAGGTTCGAACGCATCAGTTCGTTGACCTCGTCGGAGAGCGGCGCCAACTCGGTCGGATATTTCCCGCTGAGCGTCGCGGCCTCCCCCTCGCGCATCTTCTCCACTTCGCGGCGCAGCAGCCCCACGGGCCTGAGCGCAATGCGCGCGACAATAGTCGACATCACCGCCAGCATGATCGCGACCGCGCCGAGCACGATCAGTGTCTGCCCGCGAAACTGGTCGACGAGTTGGAAAATCTCATCGAGGCTTCCGGTCACCATGATGTTGAGCGGTACATCCCGCACCCGCACCTCGCGCTCGATCATGCGGATCTTGACCCCGAACGGATCGGTCATCACCGCGCTGCGGGTATTGGTGTCGTCGAAATTTCCAGTCGGCTGCGGCAGCTTCATGCCGAGATAGGAATTGGAGAAATTCAGCAGGTCGCCATTGGTGTCACGGATGGCCCAGTACCATCCCGACCCGGAGCGGTCGAAACGCGGGTCGGCCACCTTGATCGTGTCGCTCTTCGGGTCATCGCCCAGGAGCGTCAGGTCCGTAAGTGTCTCGATATGGAATTCCAGCGTCTCGGACAGGCTGGTGTCGAGCGCGCGCGAATAGAGCTCGGTCAAAAGGAATGCGGTCGCCACAAGGGCGACAATCAGCCATCCGGCCGAGAGCAGGAACAGCGACGTGGCGATGGAATTGCGCCTGATGCCGACACGCGCCAGCGCTGCCGTCGTCCAGGCAAGCGGGCGGCTCAGCCAGGCCTTGGCTGGCTTGGGGTCGGCCGTTTCGGGCTTCGTTTCGGTCGCCACGCGTGCGCCCTTTCACGCATTGATAGGCCTCAGTCCTCGGCGATCTGATAGCCGAGGCCGCGAACGGTCTGGATGCAGTCTTCAGGCAGCTTCTTGCGCAGTCGGCCGACAAACACCTCGATGGTGTTGGAATCGCGGTCGAAATCCTGGTCGTAGAGATGTTCCGTGAGTTCGGTGCGGCTGATCACCTTGCCCTTGTGATGCATCAGGTAGCTCAGAAGCCGCAACTCATGGCTCGTCAGCTTTACCGCCTGCCCGTCGACAGTCACGCGGCCGGCCTTGACATCGAGCCGCACCGAGCCGGCCGTGATCTCGTTGCTCGCCTGACCGGCGGCACGGCGCACCAACGCCCGCACGCGGGCCAGGACTTCTTCCATGTGGAAGGGCTTTGCCACATAGTCGTCGGCGCCCGCATCAATGCCCTGCACCTTGTCGCTCCAGCGGTCGCGCGCGGTGAGCAGCAATACGGGCATCTTGCGGCCAGCGCGTCGCCATTCTTCCAGCACCGACAGGCCGTCCATCTGTGGCAGGCCGATATCGAGCACCACTGCGTCATAGGGCTCGGTGTCGCCGAGGTAATGGCCTTCCTCGCCATCGAAGGCCACGTCGACCACATAGCCGCCCTCGGTCAGCGCGTCCTTCAGCTGCCGGTTGAGATTGACGTCGTCTTCCACCACCAGGATGCGCATCTAACTTCCCCTGTTGCCCTTGGGCATGCCCGCGGGCACCGGCAAGAGACCGGCCCCTCCCCGCGGGACTTGGCTTAATCTAGAAGGAGGCTACTGGGCGGGCAAGGTCACAGGACGGCTTTCGCCCGTGTCATCCATGACATTGACGAGCCATTGCCACTGGCCATCGACCATGCAGACCCTGACCTGGGATGAAATGATCTTCCCGTCGACGCCCGAGGCGGCGAGCGCCTGCGACAGCTGCACCAGTTCACCGGAGTCGGTCTTTTCCTGAATCTCGCGCTTCGACAGGCATTCGTCCGCTTGGGCGTGCGAAATCCCGCCCGATAGGCCGAGCGCCATGATTCCCGCCAATGCCGTCCGCACGAAGATTTTCATCCGAACAGCACTGCCTGAAGATTCCTGAATGGCGGATGAACGCGGGCTAACCCTTGATCCCCTTCCTGAGAAAAAGGATCGCAAGGCCCTCCATCAGCAACTGCCCCGAAGAATGCCCGTCGAAACTGGGCAGGTTGACGCCGAGCAATTGCGCCAGCGCAGCAACGACCATCGCCGCCGCCACGATATAGGTCTTGAAGCCGTCGAGAAAATTGAGCGACACGAGAAAGCTCCTCAGCTTGGTTTGAACGACGAAGACGACGAGGCGCAGCCGCGCCGCGCCCATCGCGGCGCCAAGGCGCCGCGAAATCGGATCACGCATGAAATTCTCCACTCGCCGGGATGCCCGCTCCCCAGACGGGGTCGATCTGAACGACATCGAAGCTGAGATCCGGCGCCAGACCGCCGAAATCCGTTACCTGCTGGGACGCCGGATAGGTCCAGCTGGGCGATGACAGGCTCACGTCGCGGCGGAGGATCGAACCCGTCCGGATGCTGAGGCGATAGCTTTCCGTCGGCATTTCGAGCGGCACATCCACCAGCGCCCAGTTGCCAGTGTCGGCACGGGAGCGCCGGACCCAGGAGAACGCG
>CAYPYV010000047.1:0-14510 GCA_964414845.1 uncultured Devosia sp.
GCCCATTCCGCGGCCATGGCCTCGGCAAGGGCCTGAGAGGGGACTACCACTGGCACTTGCCCCGGCGTGCGCGGCGTCTTGCCGTCGAGCGTCACGGCAAAGCCGTCGCCCACCGTCCCGACACCGACCTCCTTGTAGAAGCGCTTCGGCAGCTGGATGCGAGCGTGGTGCTGGGCCCGGCCATAGCCATCCATCCGGTGCGCATCGGCATCTTCAAGGAACTCGCGCATTACTCTCTCCCCGAAAAGCGAATGATTGCGGGCAGCAATTGCTCAAAGCTGTCGAGCACGATGTCAGCGCCGGCGTCGTGCAGTTCGTCCGCCGTGTGATACCCCCAGCTGACGCCGATGGCGCCTACGCCAGCCGCCTTCGCCATATGCATGTCGTGCACGGTGTCGCCGATCATTACCGCGAATGGCGGTTCGATGGCGGCCTTGGTGAGCGCCGATTCCACCATTTGCGGGTCCGGCTTCGAATGGTTGTGGTCAGGCGTCTCGATTGACACGAAGCGGTCGATGATGCCGTGCGTTTCCAGCAAGGCGCAGGCGCTGCGATAGCTCTTGCCGGTCGCCACGGACATCAACGTCCTGGGGTCTGCGTGAATCTGATCCAGCGTCGCCAGCGCGCCGGCAAACAGCGGCTGCCGCGCCATGCCACCCAGGCTATGGAAGTGCAGGCGGTAAGCCGCGATCAATTCATCCACCCGGGCGTCGCTCGCGCCCGGCATCAGGATTTCAATGGCGTGACGAACATTGAGGCCGGAGATCGAACGTATCGCCTTCTCGTCCGGCGCCGCCGCCCCGATTGTCCGGAACGCAGCCGACATCGTCTCGACCATCACCGCGACAGAGTCGAGCAGCGTCCCGTCGAGATCGAAGATCGCGAGCCTCATGCGTCCTCGGGGTCCTGGTCCTGGGCGTCGTAGCGGTCCGCATCGAAACCGAGCACGTCAAAGGTCTCCTGCATATGCGGCGGCAGGGGCGCGGAGATGTCGAGATACTGCCCGTTTCGCATGGGGATCTGGATGCGCCGGGCATGCAGGTGCAGGCCCTTGGCAATCTCGTCCGGCGCCGTCCAGTTCTGGATGTTGAAATAGCGCGGGTCGCCCATGATCGGGTTGCCGAGCTGCGCCATATGCACGCGCAGCTGGTGCGTACGGCCGGTCACCGGCTTCAGCGTCACCCAGGCAAAGCGCCGCGCTGCCGTGTCGGTGGTCGAGTAGTAGCTCATCGAATGAAGCGCGCCGGGCGTGCCCTGCGGCACCACTACCATCTGCTCGCCGTCAGTCGTCGCCTGCTTGGCGAGGAAGCACGAAATCGAGCCCTGCTTGGGATGCGGATTGCCCCACACCACCGCCCAGTAGATCTTCCGCGCCTGCCGCGTCGAAAACACCGCTCCAAAATGGGTGGCTGCCGCCTTGGTCTTCGCCACGATGAGGCAGCCGGACGTATCGCGGTCGAGCCGATGCACGAGGCGCGGCGCCTCGCCCTTCTTGTTGGGCAGGCTCTTGAGCAACCCATCCATGTGACGCTTGGTATTGCTGCCGCCCTGCGACGCAAGCCCATGCGGCTTGTTGAAGACATAGATGTCGTCATCCTCGTAGAGGATCAGGTTGCGCAGGAACTCGGCGTCCTTGTGGTTCACCTCGCCCTCGGCGCGTTCCGGCGCGGGATCGAGCGGGGGCACGCGAACGAGCTGCCCGGAGGCGAGCCGCGTATTCGATTTCGCCCGGCCGGAATCGACCCGGATCTGGCCCGAGCGCAGCAGCTTCTGCAGGTGGCCGAAGGTGACTTGCGGAAAATGCGTCTCGAACCAGCGGTCGAGCCGCATGCCGTCCTCGTCGCGCGCGACATATTGCTGGCGTACACCGCTCATAGCAGCACCCTCACCACATTCATGCCGGCCCAGAGGGCGACAAGACCAAGCACAACCGACCCCACGATATATGTTCCCGCCAGCAATACGTCGCCACGCTCCATCAAGGTCATCGCATCGAGCGAAAAGCTCGAGAATGTGGTGAAGCCGCCGAACAGACCCACCGCGACAAACAACCGGATCTCGTTCTGGTAGGCCGGGGTCGTGCGGGCAAGCACCCCGACCAAGACGCCCATTGCCAGCGAGCCGATGACGTTGATCAGGAGCGTGGCCAACGGAAACCCGTTCGGCGGGCTGCCGACCACTCCGCCAAAGCCGAAGCGCGCCATGGCGCCGAGCGCCCCGCCGATGCCGACAAGAAGATAGGGGATCATTGCGCTCTCATAGGAGCACAGCCCGCGAAAAACCAGCGAAAACCGCGCAGACCAGCCCTGCCTCGATCACGCCCTGAAGAGCAGCGACGAGTCACCATAGGAATAGAACCGATAGCCGGAGGCAATGGCGTGCACATAGGCGGCACGCATCGTCTCATAGCCGGCAAAGGCGCTCACCAGCATCATCAGGGTTGATCGCGGCAGGTGGAAATTGGTCATCAGCATGTCCACCACGCGGAACTGGAAGCCGGGCGTGATGAAGATGTCCGTGTCGCCGGAAAACGGTGCCAGCGTACCCGTCTCCCGCGCCGCCGACTCCAGCAGCCGCGCCGAGGTGGTCCCCACTGCGAGTACGCGCCCACCCCTGGCCTTCGCAGCGAGGATACGCTCAGCCACGTCCGCCGGCACCTCGCCCCACTCGGCATGCATCTTGTGGTCCTTGATCTCGTCGACCTTGACCGGCAGGAAGGTCCCTGCCCCCACATGCAAAGTCACCCGCTCGATCGCAACGCCCATACGTTCCAACGTATCGAGCAGCTCCGGCGTGAAATGCAGCCCGGCAGTGGGCGCCGCCACGGCGCCATCCTTCCGGGCATAGACCGTCTGGTAGTCATCCTTGTCGCGGGCCTCGGCCTCGCGCTTCAGCCCGATATAGGGCGGCAGCGGCATGGCGCCATGCGCCTTGATCGCTTCATCCAGTTCGCCCGCCGCGAGGTCGAACCGCAGCGTGACCTCGCCCGTCTCGCCGCGTTCGAGAACGGTCGCGGCAAGGCTCAGGTCATCGCCCAGCATGAGGCGGTCGCCGGCCTTCAGCCGCTTGGCGGGCCGCGCAAAGGCCTTCCAGGTTTGCCCGTCGACCCGCTTGTGGAGGTTGAAGCTCACCTGCGAGCGGTTCTCGCCACGGATGCGGTCGCCGGTCAGCTCCGCCGGAAGTACCCGCGTATCGTTCACCACCAGCACGTCCCCGACCTTGAGGAGCGTAGGCAGGTCCCGCACGATCCGGTCTTCCGGTCCATGTCCCGACCTCACCACCAGCAGTCGCGCCGAATCCCGCGGCTCGACCGGGTGCAGTGCGATCAGGTCTTCAGGGAGCTCGAAATCGAAGTCGTCGACACGCATGGAGCGGTTCCGGGCCTGGTTTCAATACGGGAAGAAGAACGCCTGAGCTTGCTTAGGCGGATCAATGTGTTGCGCCGCTTCACGGCCCCGAGCAATTCACGGCATAGGCGCCAAGACCGGGCAATCGCAATGTGCCGCCATAGGCAACGAAGTCGCCTTCGCTTGCCTTGAACAGCCGCAGCTCCGCGATCCTTGCGCTCAGGTCGGGGTTCATTGCGTCGATATAGACAGCATCCGCCGTCTCGAAAGCCTGTCCGACGGCAACGGGCTCTCCGGGGCCATAGGCCACGTCGGACGCCCATACCTTGTCACCGACCGTAATGGTCAGGCCCACGACGCTGAGCACATCGAGCGTGCCGGCAAGATAGTCGATGCTCGCCGCCCCGTCAGGGGCGGCGCAGTTGACCCACTCGGTCGCAACCGAGGGGCCGGCGAGGCCGCAGGAAAGCACCAGCGCCGCTGCAGCCCGTCGCATCATGCCGCGATGTCTGCCGCGACCTTGACCGACACCATCTTGTCGGGATCGCGCACCGGCTCGCCCCGCTTGATCTTGTCGACATTTTCCATGCCTTCGATGACCTTGCCCCACACCGTGTACTGGCGGTCGAGGAAGCGTGCGTCGTCGAAGCAGATGAAGAACTGCGAATTGGCGCTGTCCGGGTTCTGGGCGCGCGCCATGGAGGCGGTCCCGCGAACATGCGGCTCGGCGTTGAATTCCTGCTTCAGGTTCGGGTACTTCGAGCCACCGGTGCCAGTGCCGTTCGGGCAGCCGGTCTGCGCCATGAAACCGTCGATCACGCGGTGGAAGACGATGCCGTCATAGAACCCCTCGCGCGCCAGCTTCTTGATGTGCGCCACATGGTTGGGAGCAAGGTCCGGCCGCATCGCGATAACGACATTGCCCTTGGTGGTCTCGATGACGAGGGTGTTCTCAGGATCTTCGTAGGCCAAGCTCTGGCTCCTTATTCGTACGAAATGGTTGCAGAAATGATCTTGTCCGGGTCGACGACCGGCTGGTCGCCAGCGCCCTTCTTGATCTTGTCGACGACATCCATGCCCGACACGACACGTCCCCAGATGGTGTATTGGCCATCGAGCCAGGATGCGTCGGCGAACATGATGAAGAACTGCGAGTTGGCGCTGTCAGGGTCGCTCGAGCGCGCCGCGGCCACTATGCCACGGGTGAACTTGACCTGGTTGGTGAACTCCGCCTTGAGGTCGGGAAGGTCCGAACCACCCATGCCGGTTCCTGTCGGATCGCCGCCCTGCGCCATGAAGCCGTCGATGACACGATGGAAAACGATGCCGTTGTAGAAGCCCTTGTTGGTGAGCTCGATGACGCGCTGCACATGGTTGGGGGCAAGCTCGGGCAGGAGCTCGATATCGACCTTGCCGTCCTTGAGTTCCAGGATCCAGTGCGGTTTGCCCTCTGCTGCCATGGCGTTGTGCGGGGCAACGACAGCAAATGTGAAGAACGCCACGATAGCAGCGGTGACGAGCCCGAGCACAAGCCCGGCACGCGTGATGGGATTGGTCATGCTTTCTGCAATGCCTCGAGAACGACACGGGGAACGAAGGCGGTGATGTCGCCGCCCATCTCCGCGATCTGGCGCACGAGCGTGGCCGAGATGTGGCGGACATGCGGACTCGAAGGCAGGAACACCGTCTGCAGGTCCGGTGCCATCTGGGCGTTCATGCCCACCATCTGCATCTCAAAATTGTAGTCGGTCGTGTCGCGCAGGCCGCGGATGATCAGCTTCGCGCCATGCTGGCGCGCCGCATGAACCATCAGCCCGTTGAAATCCACCACCTCGAACTCGGTGTTGGTGCGCTTGCCGATCGGGTCGAGGACCGTCTTCAGCAACACCGCCCGCGCCTCGTGCGAAAAGAGCGGCTTCTTGGTGTGATGCGTGCCCACCCCGACAATCAGCCGATCCACCAGCTTGCAGGCCCGCTCGATCACATCGAGATGCCCATTGGTGATCGGATCGAATGATCCCGGATAAAAGCCGACCAGTTTCGTCATTATCGCGCGCCCTCCCCCAGTGCCTCGCGCCAGAAAAGCCCGCGGTTTGTGTCACCTTCCGGCAATCATGGCAAGCGGCGGGATGCCCTGTGGGTCGCGCTATCCGGCCACGGCGTAGCGGCGCAGCACATCGATCTCGACATAGTCCAGCAGCGACTCATGCGTCGCCGAGAGGATGATCTGCGGCGCCATCCCGGCCTCCAGCGCCTCGATCCAGCGTGGCCCGAGCAGGCACCAGCGATCGCCGTGCTTCAACCCCGGAAACGCGTATTGCGGCATTGGCGTCGAGAGATCGTTGCCGCGCGATTTCGAGAAGGCGAGAAACGCGTCGGTGGCAATGATGCATACCGTATGGCGCGCCTCTCCGAACGGGCCCGTCATGCAATGGCCGTTGCGAAAGAACCCGGTGAGCGGGTTCATCGAGCAGGGCTCGAGGACACCGCCCAGCACGTTGCGCTCGGGCGGCGGCTGCATCGGCTTATTCAACGGTCACGCTCTTGGCGAGGTTACGCGGCTGGTCCACGTCCGTGCCCATGAAGGTCGCGGTATGGTATGCCAGCAATTGCACCGGTATCGTCGCAAGGATCGGCGCCACGAAGCTCGCGACCTTCGGCAGCACGATGACTTCCGCCACGCCATGGCCCACGGTCGCAGCACCCTCCTCGTCGGTGATGAGGATGATCTTGCCGCCGCGCGCCGCGACTTCCTGCATGTTGGAGAGCGTCTTTTCCATGAGTTCGTCAGACGGCGCGACGACGATCACCGGCATCTGCTCGTCGACGAGCGCGATCGGCCCGTGCTTCAGCTCGCCGGCGGCGTAGCCCTCGGCATGGATATAGCTGATTTCCTTGAGTTTCAGGGCGCCTTCCATGGCAATGGGGAACATCTGGCCGCGGCCCAGATAGAGCACGTCCTTCGCCTTGGACAGTCGCTTGGCGATCTGCTCGATCTGCCCTTCTGCGCTTAGCGCGGCGGAAATTGCGCTGGGCAGCGACACCAGCGCATGCACCAGCTCCGCTTCCTTCTCGCGCGAGATCACGCCGCGCGCCACACCGGCCGCGACAGCGAGGCTCGCGAGTGCGGTCAGTTGCGCCGTGAAGGCCTTGGTCGATGCAACGCCGATTTCCGGCCCGCACAGCGTCGGGAACACCACCTGGCTTTCCCGCGCCATGGTCGATTCCGGGGAGTTGAGCAGCGCCGTCACGTACTGCCCCTCGGCCGCGCAATAGCGCAAGGCAGCGAGCGTATCGGCCGTCTCGCCCGATTGCGAAATGAACAGGCTCGCCCCGCCCGACGCCAGCGGCGGCTCCCGGTAGCGGAACTCGCTCGCCACATCCACGTCCACCGGCAGCCGCGCATAGCGCTCGAACCAGTACTTGGCGACAAGGCCCGCGAAATAGGCTGTGCCACAGGCCGAAATCGTCAGGCGGCTCAGCGTCTTGAAGTCGAATGGCAGCGTCTCGCGCAGCGCCACCTTCTCGGCGCCCATGTCCACATAGTGGCTCAGCGTATGCGACACCGTCTCGGGCTGCTCGTAGATTTCCTTCGCCATGAAATGGCGGTGGTTGCCCTTGTCGACCAGCAGTGCTGAGGCCGCCGAAACCAGCGTCTCGCGCTGCACGATCGCATCCGAGCCATCGCGGATCGTCACGCCCTTCTTGGTCAGCACCGCCCAGTCACCATCGAGCAGATAGCTGAGCCGTGAGGTGAAGGGCGCGAGCGCCATCGCATCGGAGCCGAGATAGACCTCGGTCGCGCCGTAGCCGATGGCGAGCGGCGCGCCGCGCCGGGCTGCGATCAGCAGGGCATCCTCGCCCTTGAACATGAAGGCCAGCGCAAACGCGCCCCGCAACTGCTTCAGCGTCCGCGCCACCGCCATCTCGGGGTCGAGCCCCCGGTCGAGCTCGCGCGTCACCCATAGCGCCACCGATTCCGTGTCGGTCTGCGTCTTCGGCAGGTAGCCATCGTTGGCGAGATCGGCGAGCAGTTCGCGGAAATTCTCGATGATGCCGTTATGCACCACCGCCACCTTGTCGGTCGCGTGCGGGTGGGCATTCTGCTCCGTCGGGGCGCCATGGGTCGCCCAGCGCGTATGCCCGATGCCGATATTGCCGGCGAGCGGCTCGAAGCTCAGCTTCTGCGCCAGATTGCCGAGCTTGCCCTCGGCCCGCCGCCGCTCTATCCGCCCGCTTTCGAGCGTCGCGACACCGGCGCTGTCATAGCCGCGATATTCAAGCCGCTTCAGCGCGTCCACCAGCCGTGGCGCTACGGGTTCCGTACCGATGATGCCGACAATGCCGCACATGTTCAGCTCCCCTTGTTTGCGGCTTGGGCCGCGGCCTTCGCCGCCTGCTTTGCCGCCTGCTTTGCCGCCTTCTTGGCCAGCGCCCGCGCCTTTAGCTTTGGCGCGTAACCGTCCTTGTTCTCCTGCCGGGCCCGCCCGATGGCGAGCGCGTCGTCCGGCACGTCATGGGTGATGACGCTGCCCGATGCGGTATAGGCGCCCTTGCCCACCGTGACTGGCGCCACCAGCGAGGTGTTCGATCCGATAAAGGCATTGTCGCCGATTACCGTCGTATCCTTGTTCACGCCGTCATAGTTGCAGGTGATGGTGCCCGCGCCGATATTCACGCCCGCGCCAATCTCGGCATCGCCGAGATAGCTCAGATGTCCGGCCTTGGTGCCCTTGCCGAGCGAGGCGTTCTTCAGCTCGACGAAATTGCCGATATGCACGTCCTCGGCAAGCCGGGCACCGCCGCGCATACGCGCGAAGGGGCCGACTGTAGCGCCCGCTCCGATCTCCGCATCGACGAGATGGCTGAAGGCATGGATCACCGCGCCATCGGCGATCTTGACGCCCGGCCCCAGCACCACATTCGGCTCGATCGTCACGTCGCGGCCGATCTCGGTGTCGTAGGAGAAATACACCGAGGCGGGGTCCTTCAAGGTCACGCCCGCGCGCATGAAATCCTCGCGCCTCAGTTCCTGGAACTGCGCCTCCGCCCTGGCCAGCTGCACGCGGTCGTTGACGCCCATCACGTCCTGCTCCGGGGCAACGCCGTAGCCGACCTTGTAGCCAGCTGCGTTCGCGAGGCCGACGAGGTCGGTCAGGTAGAACTCGTTCTGCTTGTTGTTCGGCGTCACTTGGTCGATCAGTTCGCGGAACACCTCGGCCCGGAAGGTCAGGATGCAGGCATTGCAGAGCCCGATCAGCCGTTCCTCGTCCGTCGCATCCTTGTGCTCGCGGATCGCCAGCAGCTTCTCGCCATCGGTGATGAAGCGGCCATAGCCGGTCGGGTCCTTCGGCTCGAAACCGAGAATGGACACATCCATTCCCGCCTCGAGCCGGTCGAGCACCGCAGAGAAATTTCGCCCGCTGAGCAGCGGATGGTCGGCATAAACCACCGCGACATGGCCCTTCGCCGTCTCGAACAGCGGGCGCGCCATCCTGGCCGCATGCGCCGTGCCGCGCCGCTCCGCCTGCTCGAAGAATTCCGCCTCCGGCGCGATGCCGCCCACCATGGCGCGCACTTCCGTGTGCCCCGGAGCCGTCACCACGCCAATCCGGCCCGCGCCGGCCGCCTTGGCTGCGCGTACCACATGGCCCACGATCGGGAAGCCGCCTACCTCATGCAGCACCTTCGGGCGTGCCGAGCGCATCCGCGTCCCGTCGCCTGCAGCCAGGATGATGGTAGTCAGTTCGGTCATTGGGCGCCTCTCCCCGAATGGCGTCGGATTCGTTGGCTTTATGCCAGCAAGTTGTTCGGATTCAGATAACGCAGTTACGAGGTGGTAAATTAGCTGAACGCAAACGATTCGACGTGGGGGCGAAGGGGCGCGCTTGGAACAGGACAGCCGGGACGAAAAGGAAACCGAAGCGCGCTCAACGGCCGAGATCGCGACTTGGGGTATCATCGCGCTGGGCTGCTGGGCGCTGGCGGTTCTCGCCGCCAATCTCGGCTCGCTCGTGCCGCCCGCGGTCTATTCCGCACTGCATGCCTCACGTGCCGATGGCGGCACCGTGAATCAGTTGCGCGCCACCGTCCAGACCCTCGAAACCGAGGCTGGCCGGATGCGGGTGCAGAATACCCAGCTCTCCCAGCGGCTCGCCATGAGCGAGGACAATGCCCAGGAGCTGCTCAAGCGGGTCGCAGCCGTCGAGGGCAGTCTGCCGCGTATCGTCGAGGCCCAGTCCCGACTGTCCGGCAATATCGACGGAACATTGACTGGTTCCGTGGATGGCGGGGGTGTCGAAACGTTCGAGGCCGACGGTGGCTCGGTCTCCGTCCAGACGGTGCCGATGGTCCTCGCCGCACCAAGGCCACAGGACGGGCTTCCCATGCCAGCGCCGCTCTCGTCCGCATCTACCGACACCATCGCCGCCGATGGCAAGGCCTTCGGGCTCGCTCTCGATGGCTTCATCTTCCCCAGCGAGGCCCTGACGCGCTGGGTTGATCTGCAGGACAGTGTCGGCACCATGCTTGTGGGGCTCAACCCGCTGCTCTCCGAGCCCGACACGAAGGGCCGCATCCGCATCGTCGCGGGGCCGGTCCTCGACAAGTCCGTGGCAGGCGAACTCTGCCGGCGCCTCGGCCAGATGAACGTCTCGTGCGAGACGGTGCCCTACAAGGGCGTGCGCCTCGTCGCCACCCAGTAACTCTGTGATCGGCCGCGGCGAATAAGCGGTTGACAGGAGGGGGCCAGTCACTATGTTCCGCGCCGTCCGCGACAGCGGCGCTGCGCCCGTAGCTCAGTGGTAGAGCATTCGACTTTTAATCGAATGGTCCCGGGTTCGACCCCCGGCGGGCGTACCACTCATTCCGGCATCTTCAGAACTGGAAACGGCCGGAGTTGCCTCCGGCCGCACAAGGTTTTTCGGGTCCTTGTTGTTGCAGGCTCACCCTGTCTTATGCCTCTCGGTATGTGCCGGCAGCCTTGGCCGCCACCGTCGCGAGATAGTCCATCAGCGGCGGGTTCAGGCAGTCGTAATGGGGCAGTCCCAGCGCCTCGAGCCGCGCCCGGACTGCGCCCATCTGCGATGGCGGCGTACCACTTTCGATGAGCGACGACACGAAGGCGGCGAAGGTCGGAGGGGCTGCGCCTGCCGTCTCGAAACGCTCGGAATGGATGAAGCTCAGCCCCTCGAAGGCGTGCCCCTTGCGCGTCACAGGGCCGTAGAGATGCACGCCGCAGCCGGTGCAGGCATGCCGCTGGATCAATGCGTTCGGGTCCACCACCTTGAGCTTTTCGCCATTCTCGAGCACCGACACCTTGTCGGTCGGCACGACGCCCACAACAGAAAACAGCGCCCCTTCCGGCTTCCAGCACTTTGTGCAGCCGCAGGCGTGGTTGTGCGCCACCTGCGCATCAGCCTTGACCCGCACCGGCTTGTCGGTACAGGCGCAACTCAGCACACCACCGGCAAAATCCGTCCCTGCCGGCGCCACGCCTTTGTCGAGCGCCGGGTGAATTGCAATCTCGCTCATGTCCTCGAGCCCCTCCTCCGGGCCGCTTGGTCGTCAGCCCGCGCCCAGCCTCCTCGCATGGAACGCGAGATGTTCCGAAAGGAACGTCTGGATGAAATAGTAGGAATGGTCGTAGCCGGCGTGCCGGCGAAGAGTGAGCTTCTGGCCCGCCGCCAGGGCCGCCTCCTCCAGAAGCTCGGGCCTCAGCTGCCCAACCAGGAAGGAGTCGGCCAGTCCCTGGTCGATCAGGATATCGTCGAAACTGCGCGCCGCTCCTTTGGCAAGCAGCAGGCTTGCGTCATGCGCCTCCCAGCCTTCGCGGTCCGGGCCAAGGTATGCGGTGAACGCCTTCTCGCCCCAGGGGCAGCGCGTCGGCGACGCGATCGGCGCAAAGGCCGATACCGCGCGGTAGAGGCCCGGATGCCGCATGGCGAGCGTCAGGGCGCCATGTCCGCCCATCGAATGCCCCAGTACCGAGCGCCTGCCATTGGCCGGCACCTCGGCCTCAACCGCGACGATCAGCTCGTCGGCGATATAGCTCTCCATGCGGAAATGCGGCGCCCAAGGTGCCTCGGTCGCATCGACATAGAATCCCGCGCCCTGCCCCAGATCGTAGGCCGGATCGTCCGCGACACCGTCGCCCCTTGGCGAGGTGTCGGGCGCGACAACGATCAGCCCCAGTTCCGCCGCGGTCCGGTAGGCGCCGGCCTTCTCGGTGAAGTTGTTGGCGGTGCAAGTCAGCCCCGACAGCCAGTACACCACCGGAAATGGTCCCGGTCCCGGCGGTACGAACACCGAGAACACCATCGGGGTATCGGTGGCCTTGCTCGCGTGTTTCATAAACCGCAGCGCGCCGCCGAATACCGTGGTGGCCGAGACCTGCTCCATCAATAGAGCACCACCGAACGGATCGACTCGCCGGCATGCATCAGGTCGAAGCCCTTGTTGATGTCGTCGAGTCGCAGCGTATGGGTGATCATCGCGTCGATCTCGAGCTTGCCCGACATGTACCAGTCGACGATGCGCGGCACGTCGGTCCGACCGCGCGCGCCGCCGAAGGCTGTGCCCATCCAGGTGCGGCCCGTCACCAGCTGGAACGGCCGCGTCGAGATTTCCTGGCCCGCGCCCGCCACCCCGATGATCACCGACTTGCCCCAGCCGCGATGGCTCGCTTCCAGCGCCTGCCGCATCACCTTGGTGTTGCCGGTGCAATCGAAAGTGTAGTCGGCGCCGCCGATCTGGTCGGCGCCGCGCTTCGTCATGTTCACGAGATGCGGGACGATATCGCCCTCGATCTTGGTCGGGTTGACGAAATGCGTCATCCCGAAGCGGCGGCCCCATTCTTCCTTGCCGTCATTGATGTCGACGCCGATGATCATGTCGGCGCCGGCCATCTTTAGACCCTGGATCACGTTGAGCCCGATGCCGCCGAGCCCGAACACCACTGCTGTCGCGCCCTGCTCCACCTTGGCCGTGTTGAGCACCGCGCCAACGCCCGTGGTCACGCCGCAGCCGATATAGAACACCTTGTCGAACGGCGCCTTGGGGTCGATCTTCGCGACCGCGATCTCAGGCATCACCGTATAGTTCGAGAAGGTCGAGCAGCCCATGTAGTGAAAGATCGGCTGGCCCTTGTACGAAAAGCGCGTGGTCCCGTCCGGCATCAGCCCCTTGCCCTGCGTCGCGCGGATCGCCGTGCAGAGATTGGTCTTCTTCGAGAGGCACGAAGGGCATTCCCGGCATTCGGGCGTATAGAGCGGGATCACGTGGTCGCCCGGCTTGACGCTCGTAACGCCCGGCCCGACCTTGACCACCACGCCCGCGCCCTCGTGCCCGAGGATCGAGGGGAACAAACCCTCCGGATCGGCGCCCGACAGGGTGAATTCGTCCGTATGGCAGATGCCCGTCGCCTTGATCTCGATCAGCACCTCGCCGGCCTTTGGGCCTTCCAGGTCCACGTCCACGATTTCGAGCGGTTTGCCCGCAGCAAAGGCTACGGCGGCGCGCGTCTTCATTGTCCCACTCCCATTCGGCTCTCCGGCCGGTCGCATATCGGCAGAAAGTCTTACGCGTTGCCGAGCGGGGATGAACCCGGCTAAATCGCAAAAGATCATTGCAGCCGAGGGATAATCCATGCGCGACTGGGACGGCATAGAAGAGTTCGTCGCCGTTGCGACCACAGGCAGCTTCCAGCGCGCCGCCGCCATGCTGCGGCTCTCTACCTCGCATGTCAGCCGGGCGGTACAGCGCCTCGAAGCACGGATCGGCCTGCCCCTGCTGCTGCGCACCACACGCAAGGTCTCGCTCACCGAAACCGGTCGCCACCTGATCGACCCATTCCGGCGGCTCATTCACGATCGGGACGAGGCCCTGGCCGCTGCCTCGGGTCCCGCCACTCCGTCGGGCGAGCTCCGCGTCACCTGTTCGGTCGGCATAGGGGAACGCTTTATCGCACCGGTCGTGCGCAGCTTCGCACTGGAGTTCCCGCAACTGGAGATCACGCTCGATCTCTCCAATCGCCTCGTCGATCTCGTGGCGGAGGGCTACGACCTCGCCATCCGCACCGGCAACCTCAGCGATTCCTCGCTTGTCGGCACCCGCATCGGCTCCCGGCGGCTGCTTTGCTGCGCGTCCCCGGCCTATCTCGCCGAGCGCGGCAACCCGGACATTCTGGCTGACCTTGCCGGACATGATTGCCTGGTCGGCACTGCACAGGCCTGGCACTTTTTCATCGACGGCACAGATGTCGTCTATCAGCCCCGCCCTCGCTGGCGCTGTAACTCCGGTTCCGCCGTCGCCGGTGCCGCCATCGCCGGTCTCGGCATTTGCCAGCTGCCCGCCTTCTATGTCGAGGCGGCCATTGCCCGCGGTGAGCTGGCGACCATCCTCGAACCGATCCGGAGAAAGGACGAGCCGATCTGGGCCGTGCACCCGCAGCGCCGCCACGTCCCGGCAAAGGTGCGGCTCCTCACCGAGCGGCTTCGGCAGGAATTGTCGCGCCTCCTGCCAACGGATGCCCCGCTGCCAAGCTGACGGAACCGTTCCACCCGCCCGGCGATTCTATTCCACGCGAACTCGCCCCAGGAGGAGACGTCCGATGAACAGTGCCAACCTACAACTCGAAGGCCTCTATCTCGCCATTGCAGCCGTGAACGCGGCACTCGTCCGCAAGGGACTGCTGTCGCGCGAGGACATCGACGATGCCCTGGCGCGTGCCGAACAGTCAGCGCTGGGCGATCCGCGCGCCGAGGAGAACCTGAAGCCCCCTGAACGCGACGCGCTGGCCTTCCCCGCGCGGTTGCTCCGACGCGCAAATGCCGATGCGGATTCGGGCGACTTGCGCGATTTCTCCGAACTCGCTCGAGAGGTTGGACGTTCCAAGACCCCTTATAACGACCAGCGCTGATCGCCTTCAGGGAAACCCATGTTGTTGGTCGGATCCCGCACCTGCCACGGCGCTCCGGCTCGGGCCGAAGAGCCGCGCGATGCGCGCCGCACCGATCCCGTCCTCGAGACGCTGGAAGGCGTTTGCGACATCAACGGCTTGCGCGCGGCGCGGATCGATCACCGCTTCGGCACTGTGCCAGCGCCGCGTTCCGTCGAGGGTAAAGCTGACGGTCAGCACCACGGCGCCATCCGTCGCATCATCCT
>CAYPYV010000047.1:14610-19707 GCA_964414845.1 uncultured Devosia sp.
CCGTCGAGGGTAAAGCTGACGGTCAGCACCACGGCGCCATCCGTCGCATCATCCTCACGGATAACCTTCAGGTAGCCGCATCTTTCGAGGTTGCGGGAAACGAAGGCAAACTTCTCTTTGTCGATCAGGTCGTCGAGGGCATCTGCCGCAAGGGGCGGCTCGCGTCGTGTTCGGAACATGCTGGCCTCACCATTTCGATTGGTAAAGCCTGCATAACCAGTATGGCCGGGTTTGGTTCGCTTTGCGGCGCTGCGGCGGCGATCCGTTGGCGGCGCACTCAGGCCGTGATCACCAGCGCGCCGTGCCGGGTTGCCACCACCGTGTGCTCGAACTGCACCGTCGGCGCCGACGGCTCGACATGGAGCGTGAACCCATCGTCGAGCCCCGCATCCACCGCGTGCCGGCCGCCGAGCGACAGGAACGGCTCGATGGTGAATACCAGCCCGTCATGCATCTTCCGCCGCTCGGACTTGTCCGGCCAGGTGGGGATTTCGCCCGGCTCGTCATGCAGGCTGTCGCCGACGCCATGGCTCGCGAGATTATCCACCAGCGTATAGCGGTGCTTCTTGGCGAAGGCGCCGATGGCATTGCCAATGTCGGCAAAGGCCGCGCCGCTCTTCACCGCGCGGATGCCGGCCCACATCGCCCGCTTGCCGTCGCGCACCAGCGCCACGAGCCGCGGGTCAGCGTCGCCCACCACGAAGCTCGCGCCGGTATCGGCGAACACGCCGTTGAGCTCCGCCGACACGTCGATATTGACGAGGTCGCCCTCGCGGATCACCCGACCGCCAGGGATGCCGTGCGCCACTTCCTCGTTCACCGAAATGCACGAAGCGCCCGGGAAATCATAGGTGATCTCGGGGGCCGAGCGCGCGCCATGCGCATCCAGCACGCCGCGCACTATGGCATCGAGTTCGGCAGTGGTGATCCCCGGCCTCAGTGCCGCCGCAGCCTTGTCCCGCGCCTCGGCACAGACCTTGCCGATCGCCTTCAGCGCCTCGAGCTGCTCTTCGCTGGTAATGGTCAATTCACGTAAGTCCCGGCTTCCGCCATGGTTTCGAGATCGCTCATCAGTGGGTTGTGCTGGCCGTCCGCAATGACGCCGACATGCCTGAGCCACCACCACATCGTCAGCCGGTGCAGCAGCAGATAGATCCAGATGGCGGCATCCGGGTCGGAATGCGCGATGGGCCCATAGCCCTCGCGGATGAACCGAGCACTCCCTGGCGCGTCATGTTCCGAGCAGAACAGGGCCTTGGCGAGATCGCACACGGCATCCGAGGCGCGGGCATTGCCGAAGTCCAGCAGCCCCGTCAGCCGCAGCCTTCCATCAACGCCCCGCTCCGCCAAGACATTATGCGGCTGGAAATCGTCATGCGCGAAGACCGCGCCCCGGCTTTCCGCGGTGACATCCCGATGCGCAGCGACGATGGCCTCGAGCCGCTGTGCCAGCGCTTCGCCGCCGCCAAAATGCCGGAACCGGTCGAAGCCATGGGCGAAAAACCGCGCGATATACTCGCTGTTGCTCGCGGCCGGATCGACAAGCCCCTCTTCGCCAAACGCGCCGTAGCCGGGCACCTGCACGCCGTGCAGCTTGCGCAGCATCTCGCCCATCTGCCGGTAGAGGTCGCCGACATCGGGCTCGTCCTTGAACGTCATCACCTGACGGCCGGGCAGATAATTGGCGATGGTATAGCGAAACGGCACCCTGGTTCGGGTCTCATCCGAGGCAAAGAACCGCGTCATTGGCACATCGACATCGCGCAACAGACGCGAGGCATAGGTCTCCTTGCTCGTCGCATACGGCACCGCGTCATTGAAGACCTTGAGCACGAGCGGCGGGCCATCCACGCGCTCGATGCAAAACGAGCGGGCGTGGCCACCAATGAGTTCCGTGACAGTGGCAGGAACGCCAAGGCCAAAATCGGCAAGAATGGTAGCGAGCCGATCCCGATCGATCTCGACCGGCGCAGCCTTGTACGCCCCTTGCTCCGCCACCGCCTCGGTCATTTTAGGCTGAGATATGCTGCGACCAGCCCCTTGGTCGAGCTGTCATGGGCGTCGGCCGAAACCTTGCCCTCCACCTTCGGCAACAGCGCCTTGGCGAGCTGCTTGCCCAGCTCCACGCCCCACTGGTCGTAGGAATTGACGTTCCAGATCGTCCCCTGCACGAACACCTTGTGCTCGTAGAGCGCCACGAGGCTGCCGAGCCGCTCGGGCGTCAGCTTCGGGTAGAGCAGCGTGTTCGACGGCCGGTTGCCGGGGAACAGCTTGTGCGGCGTCAGCGCCTTGATCTTCTCGTCCGAGAGCCCCTGCGCCTTCAATTCCGCCACCACTTCGGCCTCGGTCTTACCCAGCATCAGCGCTTCCGATTGCGCGAAGACATTGGCGACGAGCTTGTCATGGTGGGGCGGCAGGTTCTCCTGCGGCTGCGCGGCGATGAGGAAATCCGCCGGGATCACGTCCGTGCCCTGGTGGATCAACTGGTAGAACGCGTGCTGGCCATTGGTGCCCGGCTCGCCCCAGATGATCGGCCCGGTGCGATAATCGACCGGCTTGCCATCGAGCGTCACGCTCTTGCCGTTCGATTCCATGTCCTGCTGCTGCAGATACGCCGCGAAGCGGCTGAGCCGCTGGTCATAGGGCAGCACGGCATGGGTCGTGAAACCCCAGAGGTTCCGGTACCACACGCCAATCAGGCCCATGATCACCGGCAGATTCTGTTCGAGCGGGGTCGAGAGGAAGTGCTGGTCCATCTCGTAGGCGCCCTTGAGGAACGCAGCGAAATTGTCGAACCCGACGACAATCGCTACCGGCAGCCCGATCGCCGACCACACCGAGTAGCGGCCGCCCACCCAATCCCAGAACCCGAAGATCCGGTCCGACTTGATGCCGAATGCCGCGCAGGCGGAAAGATTGGTCGAAAGCGCCGCGAAATGGTCCGTCACCGCCGCGTCACCCAGCGCCTTGGCGATCCAGGCGCGCGCGGTCGCCGCGTTGGTCATCGTCTCGTCGGTGGTGAAGGTCTTCGAGGCCACGATGAACAGCGTGCGCTTGGGGTCGAGCCGCTTCAGCGTGTCGTGGATATGCGCGCCATCGACATTCGAGACGTAATGGGCGCGCAGGTCCGGCCGCGTATAGGGCTCGAGCGCCGCCGTCACCATCACCGGCCCGAGATCCGAGCCGCCGATGCCGATATTCACGATATCGGTGAAGGTCTCGCCCGTCGCCCCACGGATCGCGCCGGAACGTACCGCGTCGGAGAAGCCCTTCATCGCCGCGAGTACTTCGCGCACCTGCGGCATCACATCCTGGCCGTCGATCTTCACCGACGCGGACCCCTGATAGCGCAGCGCCATGTGCTGCACCGCCCGGTCCTCGGTGATGTTGATGTGCTCGCCGGCCCACATCCGGTCGCGCCGCGCTTCCACGCCTGCGTCCCGCGCCAGCTTGAACAGCGCCTGCATCACGCCCTGGTCGATGCGGTTCTTCGAGTAGTCGAGCAGCAGGTCGCCGGCCTTGGCTGAGAATTTCTCGAAGCGCCCGCCATCCGTCGCGAACATCTCGCGCATCGTGGTCTTTTCGATGCGCGCCTTCTCGGCGGCAAGTGGAGCGAGAAGCGAGTTCGTATCGGCCATGATCCTGTCTCCTACAGCGCCGGCAGATCGCCGGCCGCCCATGCTGCGCGTGTTTGTGCCGCATAATCGGCGAGCCTGCCAGCCTCAATCGCCACCCGCGCTCCGATGCAGAGCTCCTGGTAATAGGCGAGGTTGATCTGGCTCAGCACCATGGCGCCGAGGATTTCCTCGGTCCGCACCAGATGGTGCAGGTAGGCGCGGCTGAACCGGCGGCAATTGGGGTTGTTCGAGGTCTCGTCGAGCGGCCGCGGGTCGTCCTTGTGCCGCGCGTTCTTCAGGTTGATCACGCCGAACCGCGTATAGGCATGGCCATGCCGCCCGGCGCGGGTCGGGTGCACGCAGTCGAACATGTCGACGCCGCGCTCGATGCCGCCGAGAATATCGTCCGGCTTGCCCACACCCATCAGGTAGCGCGGCTTGTCGGTCGGCAGTTCCGGCGTGATCTCCGAGAGCACGCGGAACATCGTCTCCTGCGGTTCGCCAACGGCGAGCCCACCGATGGAATAGCCATTGAAGCCGATGGATTTCAGCCCCTC
The DNA here is from genome assembly GCA_964414845.1 of uncultured Devosia sp. Lineage (GTDB taxonomy): Bacteria > Pseudomonadota > Alphaproteobacteria > Rhizobiales > Devosiaceae > Devosia_A. The sequence continues at coordinate 18,785 of CAYPYV010000047.1, forward strand.
GGCCGATTTCGCCCGCAGCATCGGATCATCGCCACCCTGCACGATGCCGAACAATGCGCGGTGCGGCTGGTGCCCGAACGCATCCTTCGAGCGCTGCGCCCAACGCAGCGACAATTCCATCGCGCGCTGCATTTCCTTCTGCGGCGCCGGCAGGGCGATGCACTCGTCGAGCTGCATGATAATGTCGCTGTCGAGCAGCGTCTGGATTTCGATCGAGCGCTCCGGCGTCAGATCGTGCGCCGAGCCGTCGATATGCGATCGGAAGGTCACGCCCTTCTCGGTCAGCTTCCTGAGCTTCGCCAGCGACATCACCTGGAAACCGCCGGAATCGGTGAGGATCGGCCGCGCCCAGTCCATGAACACGTGCAATCCGCCCAGCGCCGCAACGCGCTCCGCGCCCGGCCGCAGCATCAGGTGATAGGTATTGCCGAGCAGGATGTCGGCGCCCGTCTCACGCACCTGCTCGGGGTACATCGCCTTCACCGTGCCGACGGTTCCTACCGGCATGAAGGCGGGCGTATTGATCTCGCCGCGCGAAGTCGTGATCCGGCCGCGCCGGCCTTGGCCGTCGGTCGCGATCAGGGAGAAGGAAAACGGGGTCAGGGGCGTGTCGCTCATGGCCGCCTCTTAACGGAGGCCATGAGTTCTGTCACCGTTCCCGTGGGGCAAGCGGGGCATACCGCGCCCCACGCCTCATTCCAGCCCGAGCTTCTTTTTCAAGATCTCGTTGAGCGCCTGCGGGTTGGCCTTGCCGCCCGAAGCCTTCATCGCCTGCCCGACAAACCAGCCGATCAGCGTCGGCTTCGCCTGCACCTTCGCCACCTGGTCGGGGTTGGCCGCTATGATCTCGTCCACCACCTTCTCGATAGCGCCGAGGTCGGTCACCTGCTTCATGCCGCGCCGCTCGACGATCTCGGCCGGCT
>CAYPYV010000048.1:0-19295 GCA_964414845.1 uncultured Devosia sp.
AAAATGGCGGAGAGGAAGGGATTCGAACCCTCGAGACGGTTCCCCGTCTGCACCCTTAGCAGGGGTGTGCCTTCGACCACTCGGCCACCTCTCCGTCGAGCGACCTGATAGGGGCGAATGGGCTCGGGTGCAACTCATTTGTTGCGTCCACCATGATCGATGAACAGCCCCGCAGCTTTCCTGAAACCGGCTCTCTCCGGCTCCGTTGACCGGCTCCGGGACAGCGCCGGTATCTGGTTCCACTGATCGGCACTGGGCGCGAGCGTCGCGCCGCCTTCGATGCCGGGGTCACACCACGACCATGATGTCGCGCTCTATGCATAGACCGGGCCCGGGTTGATTCCCCCCGGACGTGTGCCGCGACCCGACGCACAAGCCGGCAGAAGCTCAGCAACAAGCACCGTGGCCGCACCGGCCGCTGAGCCCAAGGATGACTTGAATGGTGACGATCGCAGGCAATCGCGCGATGCGCGCGGCGCTTATCGGCAGTCTCATGCTGTCGGGCATAGGGGCGGCCCAGACGCAGGACTTGCTGCCCGTCGTGCCGCCCGCTCCCATCGAAGGGGTATGGCTCACCACCGAGCGCAGCGAGATTACCATCGCACCATGCGAGCTGGGCTATTGCGGCGCCATCAGCAAGATCGTCGTGCCGGAGCGGTACGTGGCCCAGTATGGCGCCGCGCTCGATAACTTCGATCCGGCGACCTATACCGATGTCAACAACCAGGATCCGGCGCTGCGCACCCGTCCTATCCGCGGTCTGCGAATCCTGACGCTGCGCCCCACGGATCGGCCCGAGTATTTCGAGGGCGAAATCTCCAACCCCGAGGATGGCAATATCTACCAGGGATCAGTCGAGGCTCTCGGCACCGGCGAGATCCGCCTGAAGGGCTGCGTGCTTTACGTGCTGTGCCAGGACCAGGTCTGGCAGCGCGCGCCGGCGCCTCCGGTCGAAACCGAGGCGACGACGCAATAGGCGAGCGGCGATAAGCCCGCGGTGTTCACGCCAGACCTCAGCGCTGGTTGAACAGAACCTTCTGAGCGTCCTTGTCGGTCGCAAGATTCGTGGGGTTCATCTCGACGACAAGGTCCAGTGCCTTCCTCGTGCCAGGGCGCTCCGAAACGCGGGTCCGCCAAGCCGTGAAGGCCGGGAACTGCCCGACCTCGACGCCGAGCCGTTCGGCGCCCCGCGACCAGTCGAGGATTGCGATATCGGCGATGGAGAAATCCTCGCCCGCCACATAATCGCGACCCTTTTCCGCCTGCGCGGCCAGCTGGGTGTTCAGCACGCGATAGAGCCGGGTTGCCTCGTCGGTATAGCGCTTGATCGCGTAGGGGACCTTCTCGGGCGCATAGAGCACGAAATGGTTGGCCTGGCCGAGCATCGGACCGAAGCCGCCAACCTGCCAGAACAGCCACTCGTCGATCTTCACGCGCTCATACGCTGACTTGCCGTAGAATTTGCCGAACTTCTCGGCGAGATACTTGAGGATCGCTCCCGACTCGAAGATCGAGATCGGCTGGCCGTCAGGCCCTTCCGGGTCGACGATCGCGGGGATCTTGTTGTTGGGCGAGATCGCCAGGAACTCCGGCGTGAACTGGTCGCCCTTGCCGATATTGATCGGGTGGATACTGTAGGGGACACCGAGCTCTTCGAGCATGATGGTGATCTTCCGGCCATTCGGGGTGCCAGTATAGTAGAGGTCGATCGGCTTGCTCTGTGTAGTCATCTCGCGCGTCTCGCTAGGGTTGGCAGAGGTCGTCGCGCTTATATCGGCAAATGCCGATGAAACTCAAGCCGGGGCCCGGCTGGCAGCTATGGCGTGGCTGCATTGGTCGCCAGTTGCTGCGGATCGGCGGGCGCCGCGCGATGCTCGCGTGTGATCCATCCTGCGGCCTGCCATTCCCGAACTTTCAGCGTCACTTCGCGGCCACTGGTATCGATCAGGTTGTAGCCGTTGGCGTGGCCGCGCAGCCGGGTGGATACCGCCGATGCGGCCTGTGCCACGAGGATCGGCGCGGTTTCCGCCTGCCGCAGTCCCGTCGGCGTTCCATGCGCGATGCCGCCATGCGCCCGCATATAGGAAAGATGGAAATGCCCCGACAGCACCAGCCCGACGCCCAGTTCGGCGAAGGTCGCAAGCGCCCGCTCGGCGCGCCGTACTCTTTGCATCGGCTTGTCCACCACGCCTTCGGGTTCGAGCAGCGGGTGGTGGGCGACGACGATCTTCAACGCATGTGGCGCCGCGCTACCGAGGCGCTGGCGCAGCCGAGACAATTGGTTGCGGCTGATCGAGCCATGCGCCCAGTTGAGTTCCGCACGCGCGCGGCGTGATGTCTTGAGCCCCGCGATCACGACATCGCCGGTGTCGAGCAGCGGCTCGAGTTCCGCCGACACATAGCGCCGGTAATGGGCATAGGGTGCAACGAGGCGCCGCACCAGATCGGTGGCCGGAACGTCGTGGTTGCCCGGCACTGCAAACAGCGGCGCGGGCAGCCGGTCGAGAAAAGCGCGGGCGAGGCGAAACTCCGCCTCGCTGCCCACTTGCGTGAAGTCGCCGCTGATCACCACCAGGTCAGGAGCCTGTGTCGCAAGATCCACGAGCAGGCTCTCCGCCAGCGCGACATCATGCCGGCCAAAATGCAGGTCCGAGAGGTGGCAGATGCGCATGGTCAGGCCCCGGCCGCAGCGGGCAGCGCGGCCGCGGGCGTATCCATGGGCGCTTTCTCCAGATGAGCTGTTTCGGGCGCCAGCACTCTCAGCGCCCGCGGACGGATTTCGAAACTCAGCGGGCCGCGGAGCATCAGGATTTCCCCATCGAGCATGGCGCGCACATTACGTCGCCGGGTGCGCACCGTCACGGCCCGAACCTGCTCGATTTCGAGCACATCGTCGGCCCGCCAGTTGCCCATCAGCATTTCGACGGCAAGCCGCAGCGCGTCGCCCGCCGTCAGCGAGTTGAGCGCATAAAGGCTGAGCGCGCCGCCATCGAGCCGCGAGCGGGCAAACACCCGTCCCAGCCCCTCGTCATAGTCATTGTTGGCCACCGCGAGGGCGTGGAGACGCCGGATCTGCGCCGTCCCGTCCTCAGGCGTCACCTCCACAGCGAAGCGCCGCACTCGCGACAGCCGCCGGATGAAATGGCGCAGGAACCCGAAGAGGGCGGCCGGGTCGCTGCGCCCGCGGATCTTCTCCCGCGCCGCGGCAAGGCCAGGGACGGCGCCGATCACCACCTTGTGGAGAAAGACGCGGCCATTGACTGCGCCCACGTCAATCTCGCGCTCGGCCATTTGTGGATAGGAGGTGAACCACTCGTCGATTGTCAGCGGCAGGCTCAGGTCGCGCGCCAGCAGGTTGGCCGTGCCGAGCGGCAGCACAGCCAGCTGCTTGCCCGTCTCTATCGCCACTGCTGCGAGCGCAGTGACAGTTCCGTCGCCGCCAGCTGCGACCAGCACCGGGGCAGGGCTGAGCCGCGCCGTCCTGAGCCGCTCCTCGAAGGGGCGGGTGGCATCGGCGTCGATGCTGACCGTGTGTCCCATGGCCTTGAAGCGGGCCACCAGGTCCCCGGTGGTGAGCGCGCCGCCGAGCGCCGTTCCGGAATGCCCGTTGAACAGGATATGGTGCGATATGTCGCTCATGGCCGTTACCCCTGTGCCTTGCATCCCTAACGCCGGCAGCGGGGCTTTCGTTCACCCGGCGCGGCAAAGGTCTGGCTCGACCGCGTCACTCCGTGCCGCTAGTGTCTGCGCTGAAGTCGCCTTGCTCTTGCCTGCCTCGAGGTTCCCATGTCGCCGCACCCGTCGCTGAAGCGCCCCGAACTCTTCCGCGAGGCGGCACTGATCGGTGCCGACTGGGTTGCGCCTGATCCGGCCAAGCGCATTGAAGTCCGCAACCCGGCCACGGGTGAACTGCTCGGCCATGTGCCCGATCTCGGCGCGTCGGAAACCCGCGCAGCCATCGCTGCGGCGCAGGCCGCGCAGCCGGCCTGGGCGGCTCGCACCGCCAAGGAACGCAGCCAGATCCTCCGCCGCTGGTATGACCTGATGATGGCCAACCAGGACGATCTCGGGCTGATCCTCACGCTCGAACAGGGCAAGCCGCTGCCCGAAGCCAAAGGCGAGATTGCCTATGGCGCAAGCTTCATCGAATGGTTCGCCGAAGAGGCGCGCCGCATCTATGGCGATATTGTCCCCGGGCATCAGCGCGACAAGCGTATCCTGGTGATGAAGCAGCCAGTAGGCGTGGTCGCGGCCATCACGCCGTGGAACTTTCCCAACGCCATGATCACCCGCAAGGTCGGGCCCGCACTCGCGGCCGGCTGCGCCATGGTGCTGAAGCCAGCGGCGCAGACGCCATTCTCGGCCATCGCCATCGCCATCCTTGCCGAGGAGGCCGGTCTGCCGCGCGGACTGTTCAGCGTGGTGACCGGCGAAGATGCTGCCGCCATCGGCGGCGAGATGACCGCGAATCCGGTGGTGCGGAAGCTCACCTTCACCGGCTCGACCGGCGTGGGCGCCAAGCTGATGGCGCAGTCCGCGCCCTCGATCAAGAAGCTCGGGCTGGAGCTGGGCGGCAACGCGCCTTTCATCGTCTTCGATGATGCCGATCTCGATGCCGCCGTCGAAGGCGCGCTCATCGCCAAGTATCGAAACAATGGCCAGACCTGCGTGTGCGCCAACCGCCTCTACGTGCAGGACAAGGTCTACGACGCCTTTGCCGAAAAACTCGCGGTCGCAGTTGCAAGGCTCAAGGTCGGCAACGGGCTCGAGCAGGGCACGATACTTGGGCCGCTGATCGACGATCGCGCCGTGGCCAAGGTCGAGCGCCATGTCTCGGATGCCCTGGAGAAGGGCGCGAAGCTCGCGCTTGGCGGGCAGCGCCATGCGCTCGGCGGGCGCTTCTTCGAGCCGACCATCCTCACCGGGGTCACCTCCGATATGCTGGTGGCGCGCGAAGAGACGTTCGGGCCGTTGGCGCCGCTCTTCCGCTTCAAGGACGAGGCCGACGTCATCCGCATGGCCAACTATACCGAGTTCGGCCTCGCCTCCTATTTCTATGCCAGCAATCTCGCGCGGGTGTGGCGCGTGGCGGAGGCGCTGGAATATGGAATGGTGGGGGTCAATACCGGCCTCATTTCCACCGCCGAAGCCCCGTTCGGCGGCATGAAGTCGTCCGGCCTCGGCCGCGAGGGCAGCAAGTACGGCATCGAGGAATTCTGCGAGATCAAGTATGTGTGCCTGGGGGGCATTGCCTGAGCGGCGACAGCACACGTAGCCGGGCAGCTCTTGCCCATCCCTTTGCTCTTGATGCGCGGCGACAGCCGGGTGGCCGAGGGTCCGACGCGCCCATCGCTCAGACGAAATGACCTCGCCTCGTCGGCCGACGAAGCTTGCCGACCTGTAATCTGCATGAACGGAACTTAACTGGGGCGACCGCTCGGGCTGCTCTATCACGCCTTCATCACGAAACGGAGATGAAGCCGATGATGATGACGCGGCGCTGGGTATTGGCGATGGGTGTAGCTACTGGGGCGGTGCTTGCCGGGGCAGGGCTGGTCGGGCGGGCCTTCGCCGCTGCTGCGGGCGGCTTGGAGTTCGACGCTTCGAACTTCACCGAATTGAGCAAGACAATCACCACCGGGGCCGGCGACAGGCTGGTGAAGTACCGCTTCTACAAGGCCATCCCCTATGTCGCGAACCCGGTCGATGTGGCCTACCAGTGCCTCAACGTTTCCGTGCCGGTCGAGATCGACGGCAAGGCTGTGGATGCGACCAATGCCCCGATCCTGCTTGCCAATTCCGTTGGCGGCTACATGCCCTCCTCGGTTGCCGAAGCCGAGGGCGTCGGTGGTGGCGGCATGACCGGATTGCCGCCCGGCGCGATGGCCGGCGGCGGTGCCCCAGACGGGGCCCCGGCAGGCGGCACCGAAGTCGCCTCCGGCGGCAATGCCATGCTGATGGGCGGCAAGAGGGTGTCGAATGCCGAATATGCGCTCGCTGCCGGCTATGTCGTGGTCGAGCCCGGCGCGCGCGGCCGTACACTCACCGACGCATCCGGCACCTATTACGGTGTCGCGCCTGCCGCGATCGTGGACCTCAAGGCGGCGGTGCGTTACGTACGCGCCAACAAGGGCCGGATTCCGGGCAATACAGACTGGATCGTGTCCTCGGGGACCAGCGCCGGCGGAGCTCTCTCCAGCCTCCTCGGCGCGTCTGGCGACAGCCCGCTCTACGCGGCCGAACTTGCGGCCCTCGGTGCAGCCGATGCCAGCGATGCCATCTTCGCCACCGGCGCCTGGTGCCCTATCACCGATCTCGAACACGCCGACATGGCCTACGAATGGAACTGGGGCTCCAACCCGCTCGCCTCGGGCGCCCAGGTCGATCAGGAAATCTCCACCGCGCTTGCCGATGGTTTCGAGGCCTATCAGGAATCGCTCGGACTGTCTGGCGTCGGCGGCTTCGGCGCACTGACCGCCGGCAACTATGGCGACTATCTGCTGCAGGCCTATCTGCAGCCTTCCGCCGGTGCATATCTTGCTGCCCTGTCCGATGCGGATCGCGCCAGCTATCTCGCAGCCAACCCGTTCATCACCTACTCGGACGGCAAGGCGAGCTTCGGTTGGAGCGACTTTCTCTCCCATGTCGGGGCGCGGAAGAAGAGCGTCCCGGCCTTCGACGCCCTCGACCTCTCGACAGGCGAGAACAACCTCTTCGGTCTCGGCATCATTGAGGCTCGGCATTTCACCGCCTTCAGCCTCCGCCGCGCCAGCGGTAACCCGGATGCGACAATCGAGGCCGACATTCCCGCCAAGCTCGTTCAGATGAACCCCATGCATTTCCTCGGCGAGAAGAATGCCAGCCGCTCGAAGCACTGGTGGTTGCGCGTCGGCTGCAAGGACAGCGACACCTCGCTCTCGGTCATCGCCAATCTTGCTGCCGCTGCCTCCGGCCTTGGCGACTCGGTCGATCTTGCCATGTACTGGGATGCCGGTCACGGCGCCAACGAAGACCCCGATGCCTTCATCGCCTGGATCGCCAGGGCGACCGGCTACACGGCTTGATTCAATAAGCTGATTACACTTATCAGGATTTCAGGCTAATCATCTCGTGGGCCCGCACCTAGATTGTGCGGGCCTGCCTTCCATGGAGCACTTCATGACCGACACGAGCGCCGCTCGTCCCAACCCCGTGCATCGCGTACGGCACGAAATTCGCCGCCGCTCGCTCAGGGTTCTGCGCACCGAATGGCTCACCGAGAGCTATCTCGCCATAACCTTCGGCACGCCCGAGCTCGAGGGGTTCACCTCGCTCGGCTTCGACGACCACATCAAGCTGTTCTTCCCCACCGGCGGCGAAAGCCCGGCCATGCGTGACTATACTCCGCGTGCCTTCGATCCGCTGGCGCTGGAGCTCACCATAGAGTTCGCCATCCATCACCCCGCTGGCCCCGCAACGGCCTGGGCACTGGGAGCAAAGCCGGGCGACACGCTCGAAATTGGCGGACCGCGCGGCTCCTTCGTGGTTGACGACGTCTTCGACGGTTACCTCTTCATCGCCGACGAGGCGGGCGTGCCTGCACTGCGACGCCGACTGGAAGAATTGCGGCACGGCGTGCCGGTGCATGCCATCCTCCTGCAGACCAAGCCCGGCGCGCCCATCCCATTGGCGGACCGGCCAGGCCTCACGGCCGTGGCACTTCCCGCGACGCTGGACGCGGTGACGGCGCATCTCGCCCATGTTCCCCGCCCGGAGGGCGAAATCTACGCCTGGGTTGCCGCCGAAGCGTCGCTGGCGCGCGACCTGCGCACCTTGCTGGTCGATGAACTCGGCTATGATCGCCGATGGGTCAAGGCCGCAAGCTATTGGCGGCAGGGCGATGTCGGAGTGCACGAGGTCATCGAGCGGGGAGAGGGCGACGCATAGCCGCCCCTCCGATCTCAGCCTCGAGCTGAAACGAAACGGGGTGGCCCCGCTGAACCTCTCGCCGCGCCCCGCCGCGACCGACCCCCGCCACTTGGGCAAGTTTGCCGCCTACCAGGCGGTGAAGCCGCCGTCGACGACGAGGTCGTGCCCGGTAACGAAGGATGCGGCCCGGCTCAGCAGGAAGATGGTCGGCCCGACCATCTCGTCCACGCTGGCGATGCGCTTCATCGGGGTTTCGGCTGCAAAGGTCTTGAGCTGCTCGGCCACCTCCGGCCGCTTGTTCATCGGCGACAGCGTATAGCCCGGGCTCAGCGCATTGACGCGGATGCCGCGGTCGACCCATTCCATCGCGAGGCTCTTTGACAGGTGGATGACGCCGGCCTTTGAGCTGTTGTAATGCGCCTGTGTCAGCCCGCGATTGACGATCGAACCCGACATCGAGGCGATATTCACGATCGCGCCGCGTCCATGCGCCAGCATGGCCCGCGCCTCTGCCTGGCAACTGAGGAAGACGCCGGTGAGGTTGGTGCGCAGCATCCGCTCCCAATCCGCAAGAGACATCTGCTCGGCCGGATAGGCATTGGCGATGCCTGCGGCATTCACTGCGAGGCTCAGCGCCCCGAGTTCCCGCTCGGCCTGCGCCACCGCTGCTCCGACATCGTCTTCGCTGGTGGCGTCGCCAGGGATGACCGTCGCCTTGCGGCCATGGGCGGCCACCCCGCGAGCCGTCTCCTCGATCCCCGATGACTGCCGCGGAAGGTCGAACAATCCGACATCGGCGCCGGCCTCGGCGAGCCCGATGGCGATGGCCTGTCCGATGCCGCTGCCGGCGCCGGTGACGAGGGCTACTTCGCCTTCGAGTGAAAACTGCTTCACGGAACATCCTCCCCGTGGGACGTGTCAGGAGCGACGGCGCGCGACGAGGTCGATCAATGCCGACATGCCGTCATGCCCCGGCCCCTCCGACAGCGCGGCGTCGTAGCTCTCGAGGCTCAAGATGTCCATGCTGGCAAAGCTCTGGCGCAGCAGCGCCTCGGTATAGAGTTTTTCGACTTGGCTCGGACCGCCCGTGCCATAGGCCAGCTGTTCCGGTCGATAGCCTTCGAGCAGCAGCAGGCCGCCGGGCTTCAGGGCGGCCATCATCCTGCCGAACATCCGGTCGCGCTCGGGGGGATCGGTGAACTGGATGAAAATCCCGGCGACGACATCCATCTCGCCTTCCGGCCACACCCAGGTGTCGAGATCCGCCAGCACGAGATCGAGCGTGACACCGCGCCTTTCCGCAAGCCGGGCAGCCTTCTGCTGCGCATTTTCCGAGCCGTCCACCGACAGCACCGACAATCCCTGTTCGGCCAGCCATACCCCGTTTCGGCCCTCGCCATCCGCTACGGCCAGAGCGCGTCCTGAGTTCGGCAACAGCCCACCTTGCCGCGCCAGAAAGGCATTTGGCGCCTCGCCGAACACATAATGGTCCACGGCGTAGCGTTCGTCCCAGAAACCGGCCATGTGATGACTCCCTCGGCGCTCGATCCTGACTGCGGCATCCTGCAACCGCAAGCAAAATAGAAACGGCCGCGCCCGGGTTGGGGGACTGGCGCGGCCGCACGTCGGTTGAATCGACGGAGCGTTTTGAGGGAAACGCACGCGCTCCACTATGCTTCGCCGCCGGCGAAATGCAAATTAAAACCCCGTAACAGTCACAATCTATATTGTTCTCGTCGTGAATATATTAAGTACATACATAGCAAAGTTCAGAAATAGTAGTATCAATGCAAGACCGAGGCTGCCAGTAACCCTGCAAAGCCCGCCAGCACCACGGCCGCGATCTTCTGGATGACCTGCGCTCGCTCCGGCCCCATGGCTTGCCCTACAACGCGCCCGAACACGATCCACCCGAGCCCCACCGCCGGCACCATGGCGGTGAAGGCGAGGTAGGATTGCCACAGGCTGTCCGACGGCGGCGGGAAGACGCTGAATGCAAACACCAGCGCCTTGGGGTTGAGCAGCGTAGTCACCAGCACCTGCCACAGCGTCACCGCCTGCTTCGGCGTGCCATCGCCTGTTTCGCGCCGCCGCCAGAGCCGTATCGCCGCCCACGCGACATAGGCGGCGACCACCAGTTTCACCATGGTCGCAATCACCGGCTGGGCATGGATGATCGGCCCCAGTGCGGTGAGCAGCAGGGTGATGGTGGTCAGATATCCGATGATTTCGCCGACCAGCAGCACCGACGCGCGCCTTATGCCGCTCAGGGCTCCGGCAGTGGCCAGCAATGTGTTGGTGGGGCCCGGCGTCGCTAGAAGCGCGAACGTGGCGAGGGCGAAAACCCAGAGGTCCTGCATGTGTCACTCGACCCGATAGATGCGCTGTGCGTTGCGATGAAACAGCTTTGCCTGCTCGTCGGGGCTAGCATCCTGGACGATCTGGCGACTGGCATGCACCCACCGCGTGAGGTCCGCAAAGAACGTCACAACCGGATGGTCGCTGCCCCAGACGACACGGTCCCATCCGAAGGTCTCGATGACGAATTCCACATAGGGTCGGATCTGATCGACCGTCCAGTCGGGTGCCACATTGGCGAGAATACCCGAGACCTTGCACACCACATTGGGCAGTGCGGCGATTGCTTCCATCCGCACGGTCCAGCTTTCCCACTCGGCATCGGCGATCTTCGGGTTTCCGCAATGGTCGAGCACGAACTGCACGTCCGGACAGGCGTCGATCAGCGCCGGTGCATAGGTGAGCTCATGCGATTTCACGCAGATGTCGAAACTCATCCCATGGGCGGCGAGCCGTCGGACATTCTCGCGGAACAGCGGGGTAGTGGACAACTCGGGCGGCTGGAATTGCAGGAGCCGCCGGACGCCGCGTACTCCGCCGAGCGCCACCAACTTCTCGAGGTGTTGGGGGAAGTCCGCGCGTTCCGGGCGGCCATTGGCGATGGCGCCAACGACGCGCGGCAGGGAGAGCACGAACTCAGTCTCCTTGAGCATCTGCGGCTCGGCGACATCCACTTCCATATGCAGCGCCGTGTCGATCCCAAGCGGCAGCGCCTCGGAGAAATATGCCTCCACCGGCCAGGGCTTGTTGAGCTGCGGCGCCCCGGCAAGCCACGGGTAGCTGAGCCTGTCGGGATAGACGAGATGCAGGTGGGTATCGATGATGCGCATGGTGGATCGTCCTCAGGCTTGCCGCCTTGTTGAGACGTCACTTTATCGGCTTTCGAACGGCCGCGCGATGCTCGAAAGCCCCGCCCGATATCCGGAATCTTCAGGAAATGGCCATTTCAGTCCGGCCCTTGCACGTCCGAAAAAGCAGAAGGCGCCACAAGGGCGCCTTCGCAAAGCCTTGCTGATTTCGGCTGAAATCAGAAGTGGAACAGGATGCTGGCCTTGGCTTCGATACCCGAAGTGTCGTCGTCGTACTTGACCGCCAGCGCTTCGCCGCGGATCGAGATGCTGTCCGACACAGCGGCTTCGATGCCGGCACCGATGCCGTAGACCGTACCGGTCTCGTCGATCTCGTTGACGGAGGCCGCAACGCCCGCCACGCCGTAGAGCAGCACGTCGGGGGTTGCAAGAACGCCAGCGCGGGCCTTCAGCCAGATTTCCCAGCCAGCGAAGAAGTCATCGTTGGCAAGGAAGTAGGCAGCTTCGAGTTCGGCGCCGATGAGCCACGGATCTGCAATGACAGCGTTCACGCCGACAACACCGCTGATCGACGCTTGGGTGTCATAGCCGTCTTCGAAATAGCCACCGACGCCGACACCGGCATAGAGGCCATCCCACGAGAAGCCAGTGCTCTCGGGAACATACGGGGTCTCGGGAACGCTGAGGTCGGCTGCGAAAGCAGCGCCGCCCATGAGCGCAATGGCGGCCGTCGCGATGGCGAACGTGCGAATCATAAGAATTCTCCAATAACGGCCGCACCGAATTCGAGGTGCGGCACTATCCCTATGAAACCGGTTCGCCGCCGCAAGCAAGGCAAATCCATGCCGGTTCCATGTCTGCGTGGCTTGCCCCGCCACACTGTTGCCATTCGGCAGCAGCGGCAATCTCGTAGTCATCGAGACCTTTCTTGGCGGTTAAGGCGCCTGTGCTGCAAGCCGCGCCAGACTGTCTCGGCAAGAACTCCGTTGCGGGCCCGCTCGGCGCGCCGCCGGTCTCATTGTGTCGCCGGCACATCGCCGCATTCCCAGGCACCACCCAACAACGATGCCAAACAGATACCACTTTTGGCGCGCGCCCTCGGGCTGCGGGCCGGTATACCAGCTGTACGGTTCCAATTCCCGGTCTGGCCCAGCATGGCGGGCAAAGCATCGCTTGAGCAGCGCCTTCGCTATTCGTTTCGCCACGCCCATCTCGCGCCAGACGATCTTTTTGCTTGGTCAATGGTCTTTTATTGGTATTATGGCTGCACAGACATCTGTGGAGGGGGTCGGCCTGCCTTTACGGGCTTGGGCCGGCGCTGAAAGGGAACATGCCGGAAACGCGGGACGGGCTTTTCGGAACCGATGCGGTCATCCTGCCACAGGGCGGGCCACTTTACCTGCAGCTGAAGCGCTGGATCGAGAATGCTGTCTCCCGCGGAGCCATCCGCCCCGGTGATGCGCTGCCTTCCGAGCGCGATCTCGCTGCCAAGGTCGACGTTTCCCGCGTTACGGTGCGCAAGGCGGTGCAGCAACTGGTACGCGACGGCGTGCTGGTCCAGCGCCACGGCTCCGGCACTTTCGTTGCGCCGCAGCCGCACCGCTTCGAGCAGTCGCTCAGCCAGTTGACCAGCTTTGCTGAAGACATGGCGCGCCGCGGCCTCACGGTCCGTTCCGTCTGGCTCGACCGCGGCCTGTATCAACCCACCGCCGAGGAGAGCATGGCGCTCGGATTGTCGCCTTCCGAGCCGGTTGCCCGCATTGCCCGCCTGCGCCTCTCCGACGACACGCCGCTCGCCATCGAGCGCGCGGCCGTCGCCGCGACCATCCTGCCGGATCCGACAATCATCGGCGCCTCGCTCTATGCCCATCTCGAGCGCACAGGCAACCGGCCGGTCCGCGCCGTACAGCGCATCAGGGCCGCCAATCTCGGCGCGGCGGACGCCCGTCTGCTCGAGGCGGCCGAAGGCGCTGCCGCGCTGCATATCGAGCGTATCGCCTTCCTCCCGTCCGGACGCCCGGTCGAGTTCACCCGCTCCGTCTATCGGGGCGATACCTATGATTTCGTTGCCGAATTGCGTGTCGGAGAAAGTGGCCCCAAGTGACTAACGCGACCCATATGCGCCAGGAAGTGGAAGAGATCCCGTTGGCGGTCGGCCGCCTGCTCGCCGAGGCGCGCGACGAGTTTGCCGCTGGTGGCGCCGCCCTCAGGGCGCTCGATCCGAAAACAATCGTCACCATCGCCCGGGGCTCGTCCGATCACGCCTCCGCTTTCCTCAAATATGCCATCGAGCTTCTGGCCGGCGTGCCCGTCGCCTCGGTAGGCCCGTCCATCGTCTCCATCTATCAGCGCGAGCTCAAGCTCTCCGGCGCTGCCGCTATCGCCATTTCGCAGTCCGGCAAGAGCCCGGACATCGTCGCCATGGCAGAATCCGCCCGTCGCAACGGCGCGCTCACTTTCGCGCTCACCAACACGCCGGCGTCTCCGCTGGCTGCCGCCGCCAACCACGCCATCGCGCTGCGCTCAGGGGAAGAGAAGTCGGTGGCCGCCACCAAGACCTTCGTCGCCTCGGTCGTTGCGGGCCTCGCGCTGGTCGCGAACTGGTTGGATGACAAGGCGTTGCAGGCCGCGCTTGATTCTCTGCCGCAACATCTCGCCGCCGCCGTCGGCAATGACTGGTCGCCGCTGCTTGGCGCGCTCGACAAGCACCAGTCGCTCTATGTGCTTGGCCGCGGTCCGGCCTTTGCCATCGCGTCCGAAGCGGCGCTCAAGTTCAAGGAAACCTGCTCCATCCATGCAGAGGCCTATAGTGCGGCCGAAGTGCTGCATGGCCCGGCACGCATCGTCGAGCACCATTTCCCCGTGCTGGTGCTTGCGGCCCGCGACGCCGCCGAGGCATCGGTTTCCGAAAGCGCCGAGCGGCTGGCCAAGCAGGGCGCCCGGGTGTTCATCACCTCGGTCAACCGGCAGGCCGCCGAGTTCCTCCCCTTCACGGCCACCGGCCACTCCATCACCGATGCCCTGGCGCTGATCGTCAGTTTCTACGGCTTCGTCGAGGCGCTGAGCCGTCGCCGCGGCTTCAACCCCGACAAGCCGCCCTACCTCTCGAAAGTGACGGAAACCATATGAGTGCCAAGGCCTTTGTCGGTGCCCGCATCTTCGACGGGCACGTCTTTCATGACGGCATGGCCCTGCTGGTCGACCATGGCCGGGTCACCGGCCTTGCGGCTGCCAACTCCCCCTTCGATGCCGAGCGCATTCCGGTCTCCGGTTTGCTCGTCCCGGGCTTTGTCGATCTGCAGGTCAATGGCGGTGGTGGAGCTCTGCTCAACGAGACGCCGGACCTCGCGGCGATCGAAACCATCTGCCGTGCCTTTCTGCCTTTCGGTACCACGGCGTGCCTGCCGACGCTCATTACCGACACCGTGCCGGTGAACGAGCGGGCCATCGCCGCTGCAATCGCCGCCGTGACGAAGCAGGTGCCGGGCTTTCTGGGTCTTCACCTCGAAGGCCCGCATCTGAGCCTCCCGCGGAAGGGCGCGCACGACCCCGCGCTGATCCGGCCGATGGACGCTGCGGATGAGGCGCGGCTTATCGCGGCACGTGCCGCGCTCCCGAATCTGCTTGTTACGGTTGCCGCCGAAACCGTTGGCGCCGAACAGATTTCCCGCCTTGTTGGTGCCGGTATCACGGTCAGTATCGGCCATTCCGACGCGGGTTTCGACCTGGTGTCGGGCGCCGTCAGCGCCGGCGCGAGCATGGTCACGCATCTCTTCAATGCGCAGAGCCAGATGACCAACCGCGAGCCCGGCGTCGTTGGCGCGGCGCTGCATTTTGGCGCCGTGCATGCCGGTCTGATTGCCGACGGCATCCACGTACATCCCGCAAGTCTCGCCGCGGCGCTGCGGGCCAAGCGGGGGCCAGGGCACATCTTTCTCGTCACCGACGCCATGTCGATCACCGGCACCGACTGGAGCGAGTTCGAGCTCACCGGCCGCACGGTCTACCGCAAGGATGGCGCCCTGCGCCTCGGCGACGGTACGCTGGCGGGTGCCGATCTCACCATGATCGACGCCGTGCGGTTCGTGCATCACACCATTGGTATTCCGCTCGAGGAATCCCTGCGGATGGCGAGTCTATACCCCGCCGAGGCGCTCGGCGTCGCCGCAACCCATGGCCATCTGGGGCAGGGCGCCCGCGCCGATTTTGTCACGCTTGACGACGACCTCGTGCCCTCAGCCACCTTCGTTTCTGGAGCTTGCGCCTGGTCCGCTGCCTGAAAGTGGCGGTCTCGATGGACGAGCGGCACTGAGATTGCCGCAAACAGAAAGGCCGGCCCAAACGGGCCGGCCTTCCTCGATTCCGACGCTCGGGCGTCCGATCAGAAGCCGTAGTTCAGGCCGACCTTGACGGTATGGGCGGTGAGGTCGCCATTGACGATGACGTCGGTGGCAGGAGGAGCCGATCCGAAGTCCACGTCGTTGGTGGCGAGCGAGGTGTAGAGATACTCGGCCTTGAGCGACACGTTGTCGGCAATGGCAAATTCCGCACCCACGCCAGCGGCCCAACCGGTGGCGGTGAAGTCTTCGGTCCGGTCGTCGCCGGCGCCATCGAGATTGGTGATGGTGATGTCGCCACCAGCGAATGCCAGACCACCGGTCGCGTAGATCAGCACGCTGTCGGCAGCCACACCGGCACGGACGCGGAGGGTGCCGAGATAGTCGATATTGGCACTCGGAATGGAGGGGGTTGCGTTCAGCGGATCGATCGCTTCGTCTTCGCCCGCGATATTGGACCAGGCAAGGTCGCCTTCCACGCCGAACACGAAAGCGCCCGACTGCAGGTTGGCACCAATCGTGCCGCCGACCATCCAGCCGTCCACGTCAAAGCTGCCGTTCTCGCTGTCGAGGAGCACTGGGCCATTATAGAAGTCACCGGTCCAGTCGACCGTGCCAGCACCATAGCCCGCAAAAGCGCCAACATAGGCGCCCGACCAGTCATAGCCCGACGACATGACCGGAGCCGGCTCGTCGATCATCAGGTCGGCTGCAAAAGCCGGAAGCGCGGTCGAAAGCAGCGCCGCGGTGGCAAGAATAAGTGTGGTCCGCATTTCAAATGCCTCGTGTTGAAACCAACACCGGGCTAGCACACTTTTTCGCCACGTGGCCGTCACACTTGCCCGACGCCGTCGCTCCCATGACGTTTTGTGGCTGCCGTGGCGTTCCGGATACACGTGTTTCTGGTTATATTCTAAAGTCTTGCCGCGGCTGCTGCATACAGGATGTCGGTGCCTCGACGAGGCCGGTGCGCGCGCCTCACCCGCGCCCGATATAGGGCATGTTCGTCGCCATCACCGTCATGAACTGCACATTGGCAGACAGCGGCAGCCCCGACATGTAGAGCAGCGCATCCACGACGTGCTGCACGTCGAAAGTGGGCTCCGGCATCAGCGTGCCATTGGCCTGCAGCGAGCCCGAGGTCATGTTCGAGGTCATGTCGGTGGCCGTATTCCCGATATCGATCTGCGAGCAGGCGATGCCGAAGGCGCGGCCATCGAGTGAAATCGCCTTCGTCAGCCCGGTAATCGCATGCTTGGTGGCGGTATAGGCCGCAGCGCCCGGACGCGGCACGTAAGCCGAGATCGAGCCGTTATTGATGATTCGTCCGCCCTGCGGATTCTGGTCGCGCATGATTCGGAACGCCTCCCGCGCTACATAGAAGGCGCCATTGAGGTTAACATTCACCATGTCCTGCCAGCCGGTGATGTCGGTGTCGCCGAAGCTCGTCTGCGGCATGAACTTGCCGGCATTGTTGAACACCACGTCCACCCGCCCGAGCTTGCCGCGCAAATCGGTGAAGTAGCGATGCACCGCGGCCGGATCGCCAACGTCGCAGGTCGCGGCATGCACGGCGCCGGCGAGCCGTGCCGTCTCGTCAAGCTCCGCCTGGCGCCGTCCGAGGATCGCCACCTTGTATCCGGCCTTGCCGAAGCCGATTGCCGCTGCCCGGCCGATGCCGGACGTGGCGCCCGATATGACGACGACTTTCTCGCTCATGCTCTCTTCCCAACGAGTTGGAACGCCCTGCATCTCCTCATGTGGAGGCGGCCGGGGGCGCCCTTTGCCTTTGCCTGCCACCCGTCCCAGGGATGACCATGGCATATGGCTTTGCCCGTAAGGCAAAGGCAAGGCAGCCCTTCGGCTGGGGTCTGTTCCGCAAGGCGTCTTGGCGGGCGCCGCACCGTCAGACTAAACAGATGCGTTTCCGGAACAAGACTAGAGGGCGGATATGCCGGGCGGAGCTGGCGCAGGGGCAGAGGCGGATCGTTTGGTGGCCGAGGCGCTCGGTCTGCATCAGGCCGGCAAGCTTCCCGATGCCGCGGCACTCTATATGCGGGCGCTCGAGCGGGCACCTCGTCATGCCCGCGCGCAGCAATTGCTCGGCGCACTGCTATTGCAGCAGGGGCGGCATGCCGAGGCCGTTTCGCGCCTCGAGGCGGCCGCTTCTGCCGATCCGCGCAATGCCAATGTCCTCAGCAATCTCGGCCTCGCCCTCAATGGTATCGGAAAGGGGGAGGCCGCCCTTGCCGCACTCGACCGCGCGATTCTCATCGAGCCGCGCTTCGATCAGGCGCATTCGAATCGCGGCATGGTACTCAAGGGGCTGCGCCGCTTCGAAGCGGCGGCGCAGAGCTACCGTCGCGCCATTGCATTGAAGCCGGACGAAGCGGGCTTTCACCACAATCTCGGCAATGTGCTGTCGGAGACCGGCGACCGGACCGGAGCCGAGGCTGCCTACCGCCAGGCCTTGCGTCTTCGCCCCACCTATCCGGCCGCCGCGCAGGGTTTGGCCCGCGTCCTGGTCGATACCGGTCGGGCCAATCTCGCCCGAGCCGAACTCGAGGCTGCGCTGCAGCGGGCCCCGAACACTGCCTTGCTGCACCATGAGTATGGGCGGGTGCTGCAGAATGCCGGGCAGCTGGCCGAAGCAGCCGACGCCTATCGGCGCGCCATCGCGATCGATCCGCGTCACGGTGAAGCGCGCTTTCATCTCGCGCATCTGCTCGGCTCCGGCCATCCGGCATCTGAGCGCGATGGTGCCATGGAGCTGTTTCGCGATCAGTTCGCGCCGTTGGAAGCGCGCCTCTATGCGGGCTTTGCGGCGGCCCGGATTCTCGCCGATCTCGGCCAGGACGACGAGTCGATCGCCGCCTATGATGCAGTCAATTCGCTGGGGCGGGCCGCGCGCCCCTTCGACCGTGCCGAGTATCTGGCCGGGCTGGAAGCGCGTTTTGCGCTTCAGTCACGCTTGCCCATTGCCGCCGAACCGACGGCGGCAGCCGGCCCGGTCTTCGTCGTCGGCCTGCCGCGAGCCGGAAAGACGACGCTGGAGGCCATCCTCGCGGCCCACCCGCGTTTCGTGCCTTTGGGCGAGCAGCCAGCGTTTACACAATCGCTCGCGCGCCATCCGCTGCCGCCAGAGCCGGGCGAGGCGGACGCCGCAATGCTCGCCGCCATCGGCGCCGAATACCTCGCCGCGATCGACGGCAGGGCGCAGCCGGGCCAGTGCACCATCGATACGATGCCGGCCAACATGGCGCATGTCGGCCTTGTTCTCGCGAGCCTGCCAGCCTCGCGCGTCCTCTGGTGCCTGCGTGATCCGGCTGAACATGCCATCGCCATTTATGAGAAGTACCTGCCTCAACAGGGGCATGACTACGCCTATGCCCTCGCGGACGCATTGGCGGTAGTCGAGGCCGCTTCTATCCTCGCCGCCCGCTGGGCGGCAAAGCTGCCGCATCGAGTCCAGCTTGTCCGCCTCTCGTCGAAGGGTGCCATCGACAACCTGCAACGAGATACAATCAGGCTGTTCCTCGGGCTCGATTCTACGTCCGGGCTGCGCGATTCCGCCCAGTCCGAGCCCGTCCTGGCGCCTGCGGATTCCACTGGATCATCGCGCCGAACAGCGGCGCATCTCGCGGCGTGGCGGCGCCTCCACCCCGAGCTATGCCTTGGCCATGGCGAAAATCCGCAAGCGTAAACGGGCGTTTACGGAGATTAAGGAGTGGTTTCCATACCTGTGCTGAATATGCAACAGCCGTCGCCCAACCACCATGGGTATGCCCCATTTCGGCCATTCTGCGGTTGCGCCGGGGGCGGAGGTAAGTAGAGTGGGTCTTGCGAATCCATGCATGGGATCGTTTGTCGGTCGCAAACGCGA
>CAYPYV010000049.1:0-18976 GCA_964414845.1 uncultured Devosia sp.
GTTGGCGCGGCTCTGTGCCGGCGGGAGAGAAGGGGCGCTGAGGTGGTCGGTCGCCATCGTCATGATCCGTGCATTGTGTGGGGAGCCATCTTGATGATGGTCAGCACGTAGAAGATCACGACCAATCCGGCGAGCACCAGACCGAGAGCGATGGAACGGCGCTTTTGCCGCGCGGCAATTTCGTCATTCTGGACTGACTTGGTCGGCTCGGACATCAGAGCCATCCCATCGTCAGCAAGAACCTGTCGGCAAGCAGTGCGGCATAGAGCACGGCGAGATAGCTGAGCGAAAACAGGAACAGGCTGCGGCCCGCCTGCTTCATGGTCTTGCCGGTGCCGCTCGCATAGAGCCGGACCGCGAGGATCATGAAACCAGCCCCCATCAGCAGCGCTGAAGCACCATAGACCCAGCGGCCGAAACCCATGGTGACAGGCAGAGCAGACACGGCGACCAACACTACGGAATAGATCAAGATCTGCAGCTTCGTGGCGGCTTCGCCGGCCACATTGGGCAGCATCGGGATGCCGGCCGCGCCATAATCCGACTGCTTGTAGAGGGCCAGCGCCCAGAAGTGGGGCGGCGTCCAAAGGAAGATGATGAGGAACAGCACGCAGGATTCAACGCTGACCGTGCCAGTCACCGCGGCCCATCCAACCATAGGCGGGAAGGCGCCGGCGGCGCCGCCGATCACGATGTTCTGCGGCGTCGAGCGCTTCAGCCACACGGTGTAGATCACCGCGTAGAAGAAGATCGTGAAGGCGAGAAGGCCAGCCGCTACCCAGTTGGTCGCAAGACCGAGCAACGCGACCGAGAAGCCAGAAAGCACCAGACCCAGTGTGAGAGCGTGCGCGCGCGGAAGGCGCCCGGCCGGTATGGGACGGTTGGCCGTGCGGCTCATGACGCGGTCGATATCGGCATCGTACCACATGTTGAGCGCACCGGAGGCCCCGGCGCCAATGGCGATGCAAAGGATCGCTATGGCGCCGACGACAGGGTTGATGCCGCCGGGCGCGAGGACAAGCCCGACGATAGCAGTGAAGACCACGAGCGACATGACGCGCGGCTTCAACAGCGCCACATAGTCCTCGACACGGCCGCCAAGGGCGAGCGTATCCAGGTTTGTGCTGTCGTCGAGGTAAGCCAAGCGTCTATTTCCCTGTTGCTTGTGGACGGGCGATATCCGCCCTCTGGTCTCTTGGTGCCCTGCCCCCTTCACCGTCCGTGATGAGACGGCGACGGGGGCAGTTCATTGCTTTGCCGCGCGTCAGACCTGGCACATGGTCGCCAGATCTGCGGGGGGCGCATCTGCCCCCATCTGGCGGCTTAGTGGTGCTGGGACTCGCCGATGCGTGGCAGCGTCTCGAACTGGTGGAACGGCGGCGGCGACGGCAGCGTCCATTCCAGCGTCGTGGCGCCTTCGCCCCAGGGGTTTGCCGGCGCGACACGCTTCTTCTGGCCTGCTTCCCACAGGCTGTAGAGGAACACGATCATGCCGACGAAGGTGATGTAGTAACCCACCGACGACACGAGGTTCCACAGCGCATAGGCATCCGGATAGTCGATGTAGCGACGCGGCATTCCGGCGAGGCCGAGGAAGTGCTGCGGGAAGAAGATCACGTTCACGCCGACGAAGGTGATCCAGAAGTGCAGTTTCCCGAGCGTCTCGTTGTACATGTAGCCGAACATCTTCGGGAACCAGTAGTACCAGGCCGCGAAGATGGCGAACACGGCACCGAGCGAGAGCACGTAGTGGAAATGCGCCACCACGTAGTAGGTGTCGTGCAGTGCACGGTCCGCACCCGCGTTGGCCAGCACCACACCCGTCACACCGCCGACGGTGAACAGGAAGATGAAGCCGATTGCCCAGAGCATCGGGGTGCGGAACGTGATGGAGCCGCCCCACATGGTGGCGATCCACGAGAAGATCTTCACGCCGGTGGGCACCGCGATCACCATGGTCGCCGCCACGAAATAGCGCTGCACATCGAGGCTCATGCCCACGGTGTACATGTGGTGCGCCCACACGATGAAGCCGACGGCGCCGATGGCCACCATGGCGTAGACCATGGCGAGATAGCCAAACACGGGCTTGCGCGAGAAGGTCGACACGATGTGGCTGATGATGCCGAAGCCCGGCAGGATCAGGATGTACACTTCGGGGTGACCGAAGAACCAGAACAGGTGCTGGAACAGGACCGGATCGCCGCCACCGGCGGGATCGAAGAAGGTGGTGCCGAAATTCCGGTCGGTGAGCAGCATGGTCAGCGCGCCGGCGAGAACCGGGAGCGAGAGCAGCAGCAGGAAGGCCGTCACCAGCACGGACCACGGGAAGAGCGGCATCTTGTGCAGCGTCATGCCCGGGGCGCGCATGTTGAAGATGGTCGTGATGAAGTTGATCGCGCCGAGGATCGAGCTCGCGCCTGCGATGTGCAGCGAGAGAATGGCGAAATCCATGGCCGGGCCAGGCTGGCCGACCTTCGAGGAGAACGGCGGATAGATCGTCCAGCCGCCGCCGGCGCCCATCAAGCCCGAGGGGCCCTCGAAGAACATCGACATGAGGAGCAGCAGGAAAGCCGGCACCAGGAGCCAGAACGAGATGTTGTTAAGGCGCGGGAAGGCCATGTCGGGCGCGCCGATCATGATCGGCACGAACCAGTTGGCGAAGCCGCCGATCATGGCGGGCATCACCATGAAGAAGATCATGATGAGCGCATGGGCGGTGGTGAACACATTGTACATGTGCTTGCCGGCATCGAGTGCCGCGTCGCCGTTGACGCCATAGACCATGGACGCGAGGCCATGGAAAATCTGGATGCCCGGCTCCTGCAGCTCAAGGCGCATGGCACCCGACAGCAGGCCACCAATGATACCGGCTACGATCGCAAAGATCAGGTAGAGGGTGCCGATATCCTTGTGGTTGGTGGAAAACAGATATCGCCGCCAGCCGGTGGGATGGCCGTGATCATGCGATTCCGCGTGGCCATGGTGAAGGCCGTCTTTGGCTTCCAGGGCGTGGGTATCGGCCATGGTGAACTTCCCTTGTTATTCTCGTTTCGCGCTCGCTCGGACCGACATAGGCCCGGGCGCGTGGGTCGATCAGCTGATTGCGGGCAGCGTCTTGTTGGCGTCGAGGTAGCTACCGGCCTTGAACGCGTCCATCCATTTGGCGAACTCGTCCTTGGTCACCACCCGGATCGCGATGGGCATGAATGCGTGATCCTTGCCGCACAGTTCCGAACACTGGCCGTAATATACACCCGTCTTGCGGGCGTTGAACCAGGTTTCGTTGAGCTTGCCGGGCACCGCGTCGATCTTGATGCCGAACGCGGGCATCGCGAATGCGTGAATCACACCGGCGGGATCCGCAGTGACCTGCAGACGCACGGTCGTATCCACCGGAACGACCAGCTCATTGTCCACCGCGAGGAGGCGGGGCTGGTTCGGCTTGCCGACCGGCTTGTTGTCGGGCCCGGACGGCAGCATGTTGGACGAGAAGCCCTTGGCGCTGTCGACATATTCATAGTCCCAGTACCACTGCTGACCAATTGCCTTGACGGTCAGCTCCGGCGCCGGAACCTCGACTTCACCGAACGAGAAGATGTTCGAGCCGAGGTATTTGCGCTGCCCGTCGGGAGTGGTGAGCTGGTCGGTCAGCACCGAGAAGGACGGAATGGCGATGATCACGAGGATCAGGATCGGCACGACCGTCCACACCACTTCGATGAGCGTGTTGTGCGTCGTCTTCGAGGGCACGGGGTTCGACTTGGCGTTGTACCGCACCATCACCGCGACGAGCAGGACGAGCACCAGCACCGCAATGCCGACAGCGACCCACAGCAGCGGACCGTCGTGGAACGCACGGATGGAGTCCATGATCGGGGTTACGGACGGCTGCAGACCAATCTCGCCCGGCAGGGCGTGCCCTGGCACTTCTTGTTGTTGTTGGCCGAATGCAACGGCCGGCAACAAGGCCATCGCGGCGCCCATAAGGCCAGCCATCGAACGCAAGTTTTTGCCGGTCACTATAACCCCCTTGGATACGCGTTCCTGCCGGTTTCGCGCAGAGGGCCGAAACCCAAACTAGCGGCATAAGGATACGCCGCTCCGACTCATTTCCGGAGCGCTGAAACTTGGAAAGCCTCTAAACCACATCGGGCGCTGCAAGGCAATTCACGCCTCTCGCCTTGCGCTGCGTCAAATCGTTCTTAAAGGAGGCCGCGGCGGGTTGCCTCAGTTCCTGCCATTTATCGGCGTGAATCGGGCCTGATGCTCCTCTGGCGCCACATCGCCTCATGGCCGCCGCTTTTGTTGGATCAGAGGGGAAGCGAGCGCGCACGCGTCATTGACAAAGCCCGCTCGTGCCGCTGAAACGATGCGTGGCGGTTATTTTGGGCGATCAGGTGAGCATGACTTCCTTTTTCCGCGTGGCGCTTTGCGCCGTTCTGGCGCTCTCGGCCTCGGCAGGTGGCGCATTCGCCCAGGGCGTGGTCAAGGCGCAGTATGGCGACTGGCAGATGAGTTGCGACACACCTGCGGGCGCGACCTTCGAGCAGTGCGCGCTCATCCAGAACGTCACCGCCGAGGACCAGCCCAATGTCGGGCTCTCCGTCATCGTGCTTAAGACCGCCGACCAGCAGGCCCGCCTGCTGCGGGTTCTCGCGCCACTTGGCGTGCTGCTGCCAAATGGCCTTGGCCTCAAGATCGACGGCAGCGATATAGGTCGCGTGGCTTTCGTGCGCTGCCTGCCCAATGGTTGCGTTGCGGAGGTGATGATCGACGACGCGCTCATTGCCAAGCTTGGCGCCGGCGAAACCGCGATGTTCGTGGTATTCAAGACGCCAGAGGAAGGCATCGGCATACCCGTATCGCTCAAGGGTTTTGCCGACGGGTTCCAGAACCTCCCCTAGCACCAGGGCCGGGCGAATGGCGCGAGCGCCACGAAAGATGCACCTGACGCAAGCGCATGTTGCGGCAATGTCGCGCGATATCGCCGACCCGGGCCCGCCGCCCGGCGTCACGCTTTCGACCGAAGCCGATTTTCTTCAGTATGTCGCCGATATCCTGGCCGGCAGCGACGGCTCCGGGCAGGTGTGGATATTCGCCTATGGCTCGCTGATCTGGAAACCGGCCTGCGATTTCGTAGAGATGCGAACCGGGCTGCTGCGCGGCTGGCACCGGGCGTTCTGCCTGGGCTGGAACACGCGCCACCGCGGCTCGGAGGAAGCGCCAGGCCTGATGCTGGCGCTCGATGCCGGCGGCTCGTGCAAGGGCGTGCTCTATCGGCTGCCGCCTGATGCGGTGGAAGACAGCCTGCTTCGGCTCGTCAGGCGCGAGATGAGCATGAAGCCATCCGCCTTCCCACCGCGCTGGGTGGATGTCGCCAGCGAGCGCGGGCCGGTCCGCGCGCTCACTTTCTGCATCGACAGGCGCAGCGGCCGCTACGTGGCGGGGCTCAGCGAGGAACAGGTGGCAACCGTGCTCGCGCGCGCCGTGGGGCACCGTGGCTCGATGGTCGAATATCTGTTCAACACGGTGCGGCATCTCGAGGCCATGGGCATCCGTGACAGCCATTTGTGGCGGCTGCAGCAGATGGTGGCGCAACGGGTGAAGCTGCCCGAGAACTGAGACGAAAAAAGCCGGGTCGGCCACCCCAGAGGACGACCTGCACCCGGCAGTTCATCAGGAAACAAGGGCCGAAAACTCGGCCCCGGAGATGGCACAGCCCGAAAGTGTGCCAAGACTTAGGCTCTGCAGCGCTGGCGCGCCGGAGGTCTCCTGCCGCGGTTTCCGCTGATGCGGAACCGCGACATTCCGGCCGCAACGGGTCAGCGATCGAGCCAGTGACGGGCCGTTTCCGCACGAGCACGGGAGAGTTTCAGCCCGGGCCGGCTGGACGGCGATTCGAGGGCCTCGAAGAGGTCGAGGCGGTTGATCCCGATGTCATCGAGGCGGTGGACATCGTATTCGAGCAGATCGCGGAGAGCGACACGCTGGGCCCGACGCTGCCTGGCGTTGGCGAAGAAGTTCGCGAGTGCAAGAAGCGGGCGGAAGGGCGCAGCCGCGTGCAGCGGCCGCTCGCCTGAAAGCAAGTGGGCCATGGTCAGTCTCCAATAAGCGGGGTGCTTGCCTGGGGGGAGGAAGCAGGCCGGTGCCGATCACCGACGCTCATGGTCTACGGACTGGACATCCATTCGTCCAACAAATAGATTTCATCCAGATCATCAATGATCGTGATGGAGTTGTCCGGCATGGTTCCCCTCGATCTCGACCAGTTGCAGAGCTTCTGCGCCATCGCTGATTGCGGCAGCTTCACGGAAGCCGCGCGTCGGGTGAACAAGACACAATCGGCCGTTTCGATGCAGATCAAGCGGCTCGAGGAGCGACTGGGGCACTCCCTGCTCTCGCGCGATGGCCGGACTGTGACGCTGACCGAGCATGGCGAGGCGGTCTATGCGCGGGCGCGTCGAATGCTGCGCCTCAATGCCGAAATCATGGACCTGTTCGCCGATGGCGACCTCAAGGGCTCGATCCGCTTCGGGGTGCCGGACGATTATGCCGTTCGCCTGCTGCCGGTGATCCTGTCGAGCTTCCAGAAGACACATCCGCGCATCGTCGTCGACGTGCGCTGCCAGCCGTCGGAAGAGCTGCTCGAAGGCATGAAGCACGGCAAATATGATCTCGTCGTCTTCACCCAGGGCACCAACCAGGAATATGGCGAACTCTTCCGGACAGAGCGGATGTTCTGGGTGGCGGCGCATGGCGGGCAGGCACTCTCGGCCGATCCGCTGCCGATCGCCGGTGGGCAGCATTGCTGCTGGAAGCAGAATGCGGTGGAAGCACTCGGCCGTATCGGGCGCGATTATCGCATCGCCTATACGTCGTCGAATGCCCTCGCCATCGCCAGCGCCGTGCTCACCGATCTCGCCGTCGGCTTCCTGCCCGAAAGCGCTATCCAGCCCGGCATGAAAATTATCGCCGAGGACGCGAACCTGCCACGGCTTCGGGACGCCGAAATCGCCATCATGCGCGCGAGCCACGCCTATGGCGGCATCTATGATGCGCTTGCCAACCACATCGTGGCGGCGATGGGCAATCTCGACGGCAAGGACAACCTGCCCGTCGCGGCGGAGTAACCGCCGCTCTCAGATTTCGGCGTCGGTGAAGATGCGGCTGAGGTCGCCGGCCCATTCGCCGTGATACTTGTCGAGCCAGCGCTCGGCCGGCGTCTTGCCGAGGTCGAGGGTTTCCTCGAATGGCGCGAGATACCTCTCTTCACCGAGGCCCCGGCGCGCGAGCCCGCCTTTTGCGAGTTGGACAACCTGCCGCGAGACATCGGCCAGCGTCCTGCCCCGGAAGGGCGTGTGGATGGCCTTTACCGGCACTTCGTTGCGCAATGCGTCGCGCTCGGCATCGGTCCAGTCCGCGATGAGATCGGCAGCGGCAGAAAGCGAAGAGTCGTCATAGAGCAGGCCGACCCAGAAGGCGGCGAGGGCCAGGATCTGGCCGCGATCGCCCATGTCGGAGCCGCGCATTTCGAGGAACTGCTTGAGTCGCACTTCGGGGAAGAGCGTCGAAAGATGGTTCTCCCAATCCTTGATGCGCGGCTTTTCGCCGGGCAGTTGCGGCAGCCTGCCGTCAAGGAAGGCGCGGAAGCTCTCGCCTGCGGTATTGATATACTCGCCATTGCGGATGACGAAATACATCGGCACGTCGAGCGCATGGTCGGCATAGCGCTCGAAGCCCATGCCGGGCGCGAAGACGAAGGGCAGCATGCCGGTGCGCGCCCGATCGGTATCGAGCCAGATCTGTGAGCGGAAGCTCAGGAAGCCCGACGGCTTGCCGTCGACAAAGGGAGAATTGGCGCAGAGCGCGGTCGCCACCGGCTGCAGGGCCAGCGAGACGCGCAGCTTCCTGACCATGTCGGCCTCGTCGGAAAAGTCGAGGTTCGCCTGCACCGTCGCGGAGCGATACATCATCGACGTCCCGAGCTTGCCGACCTTGTCCATATAGGGGGTCATGATGCCGTAGCGGGATTTCGGCATTGCGGGAATGTCGCGCACCGCCCAGAGCGGCGTGACGCCGAGCCCGAGAAAATGAATGCCAAGCGCGTGGCCGACCGCGTGGCAGTCGGCAAGATGCGCGTCGAGTTCGGCCGCTGCATCATTGATATTGGCCTGTGGCGCGCCGGAGAGTTCGAACTGCCCGCCCGGCTCGAGCGAAATGCCACCTATGCCCTGCTTGTTGATGAGCCCGATCGGATTGTCACGATCATAGAACGGCTTCCAACCGGTGCGCGCCTCGATGCCCGCGAGCAGCGCATGGATGCCGTCCGGGCCGCCATATGCCACGGGGCGGATCGGGCCGGTATGGAACACGTGCTTTTCGTGCTCGGTGCCCACCCGCCAATCGGCCCGAGGCTTCGCCCCGCGCGACATCGCCTCGATCAGATCGCGCCGCGATTCGATCAGGGGTGAGTTTTCTTCGCCGGACATTGCGTCTCTTGCTCCAGAGGTAGCCGGTTGGCTCCGGCACGGCGGCGGACAATAGCCAGCCGTTTCGCCAAAGCAAGCTTTATCGCCAATCACCGATGGTTGCCTGAACCACCGCAAGGGCCGCCACCGCAGCGGTGTCGGCCCTCAGGATACGGGGCCCAAGGCTGATGGGGATCACGAAGGATTGCGCAAGCAGCAGCGCGCGCTCCTCGTCGGAAAAGCCGCCTTCGGGCCCGATCAGGATGCCTGCCGGAGGGCCCTCGAGCTCGCGAAGCTGCGACACCGGACTCGCTGATGGCGCACTCTCGTCGCAGAAGATCAGTCGCCTCTGGCCGTGGTCGCGCAGCCAATTGGCGAGAAGTTCTCCCAGTTCGATTTCTTCGCCGAGCCTCGGCACGGCCAGCACTTCGCATTGCTCGGCCGCCTCGATGATATTGGCCTCGAGCTTGTCGGCCCTGAGCCGGTGCACCTGCGTGTAGCGGGTGATCACCGGCTGGATCACGCCGGCGCCCATCTCGGTCGCCTTCTGCACCAGATAGTCGAGCCGACCCACCTTCAGAGGCGCGAAGCCGAACCAGAGGTCGGGCGCCGGAGTCTGGGCGGCGGCCAGCCCCACGCATTCGAGCGTCACGCCCTTGCGATGCGGGTCGGTGATCTTGGCCACCCAGGCGCCGTCGCGGCCGTTGAACAGGATCACCGAGTCCCCCGCCGCGAGCCGCATGACGTTGATGAGGTAATTTGTCTGCTCGCGTTCGAGCCCAACCTCGTATCCACTGCCGAGATCGGCCGAGACGTAGAGGCGCGGCAGGGTCTTGTGCGATCTCGGCATCGTGCTACCCGTCGGCATGATATTGATCCACCGGCAATAACCCAGAGGAAGGCCAGGATGCAAAGGTCCGGCACACCACCGCAGCAGGTTGCCGATGCCCAGAAGGGCAATTGGGTGGATTCTTACGCACCGATGTGGCTGAGGCCCTATGCGCGGCTCGCCCGGTGGGACCGGCCGATTCCGCTGCTGCTGCTCTTCTGGCCCTGCGCCATGGGCCTCGGCCTCGCAGCCGTCGCGCGGCCGGAACTCGGCTATGACTTCCTGGCGGTTCTGCTGTTTCTCATCGGGTCAGTGGCGATGCGCGGCGCAGGCTGCACGCTCAACGACATTGCCGATGCCGACATCGACGCAAAGGTGGCGCGCACCCGGTCTCGCCCCCTTCCCTCGGGGCAGGTCACCAAGCGCGGGGCCTTCATCTTCCTCGGCCTGCAATGCCTCGTCGGCCTTGCAGTGCTCCTGTATTTCAACGCCTTCACCATCTGGCTTGCCATCGCTTCGCTGCTGCTGGTGGTGATCTACCCCTTCATGAAGCGCGTGACGTGGTGGCCGCAATTCTTCCTAGGGCTCGCCTTCAACTGGGGTGCACTGGTTGGCTGGTCGAGCGCCACCGGCGATGTCGGCGCGCCGGCGCTGACGCTCTATGTGGCAGGAATTCTCTGGACCATCGGCTACGACACGATCTACGCGCTGCAGGATGTCGAGGACGACGCGCTGATCGGGGTCAAGTCCACCGCACGACTGTTCGGCCGCCGCACCCGTATCATCGTCGCCGGCATCTATACCGCCACCCTGGCGCTCTGGGCGCTGGCGGGATGGGAGGTGAACGCCGGCCTGCCCTTCTATCTCGGGCTCATACCCGTGGGCCTGCTGCTCGTCTGGCAGGTTTGGACGCTGCATCCGCGGGAGCCGCAATCGGCACTGGTGCGCTTCCGGTCCAACCATTGGGTCGGCCTGCTATTGTCGCTCGCGCTTCTGGTCGACCACTGGCTGTGATAGGGTTTGCCCATGCGTGCTTGTCTCGTCGCCCTGCCCCTCATGCTTCTCGGCCTTGCCTCCCCGGCCATAGCCTGGGACGTTGCCGAGGACCCGGAGAACAACGGGTACCGGGTAACGGCTTGGGACGACGATTCCGACAATCGCGGCTTCCAGCTGGCGCTCACCTGCAATGATACCGACCCCGCGAGCGCCGAACTCTACCTCTATACCGGCGCGCCCTGGAATGAAGCGCTCGCCAAGCAGACGAGCGAATCCCTGAAGCTCGAGGTGGACGGCAAGGACTATCCCTACCAGGCCAGCTTCGTTCAGGCTGGGGGCGAGGCGGCGATCGTCGCGGGCGTTGCGTCCGACAAGTCCATCACCGAGCTGTTCCGCGCCCTCGGCCTGGCAAGCAGTTCCATCACGCTCACCTATGGCGGCGTGATCTTCACCTTCGACACCGATCAGGTTCGGGACTCCGTGGGCACTTTTCTCGACAAGTGCGTCATCACTCCGGGCAATGCCTGACGGCAGCCTGATCGCGAAGCGGCAATGAAGGAAACGGGCCGGTCTTTCGACCAGCCCGTGAAGTTGCCTTGGAGGAGGAAGGGAGCCCGCCGGGGGAAACTTGCATGGGATCGGTGGCGGGGTATTCGGAGCCGAGGCGGGGCGGGAAACCGACGCCTCGGAATTTGGTGGAAGCAACGCGCGACCGGGCCGCAAAGTTGCGCCCGGCGGCGGCTTAAAGCGTGGAGCTGTCGCCAGGCTTGCGGCGGTTGAGGAAGGCCGGGCGGCGATTGGCTTCGGCAGCGAGCTTGCGGCGCTGGGTCTGGTTGCCGACCAGCACGCCATCGACCTGCTGCGAATAGGGCAGGAGCGCACCGTCGCCGGCCTTGATGTAGAGCGGCAGGCGGAGCTTCTTGCCCCAGTTCTGCCATTCGGCAACGATGTTCGCGTTGCCGGTCTCCTCATAGACGCGATAGTTGAGCTCAGGATCGTCGTGAACCAGCTCCAGCGCGCTCATCAGCACGCCGTCCTCGGAGATCGAGGTCGACACGGCGACGCCGTAGAATTCGTTCACGGGCACCTTGATCTTGATCGGGACGCCGCTCTTTTCCAGCTTGCGTCGAACGGTCACCGTCTGAACCGGATCCCGTGGACCGTTGTCATTGGCGGGGCCGAAGGCCCGCATCGCGGTACGCGATGTCGCGGCGCGCTCATTGCCGAACAGCATGACGACATTGCCGCCTTCGATACCAACGCTTGAAAACATCTATGCCTCACTGTCAACTTTCGAGAGCTGTTTATTTGCCGCCCTCTTTGGTGACCCCAATCTAGCGCGCCCAATTGCCGGCCCGCTTAAGAAACTGGGTTAAGTTTAGGTTGTTTTGAAAAGGGTTAGCGGGAAATCACCAGCTATAGGAACTGGTTAAGCACGTTCCGGCGGATGGCGTCGCGGCAGCCGCGGCGCACGGTGCTGCGCTTGCTCCTTCAGCCCTTTGCGCCTATCAGGCGCCGAACCAATTACCTCGAGCCTGATGACCGCACCCGAGCCTCACGACGCCATCATCGACCGCGAATTGCTGCGCAGTGTCGCGGTGACCGCCGGCATCATCGCTGCCGGCTATTTCCGGCGCGACGTGAAGAGCTGGACCAAGGACGGTGCGTCGCCAGTGTCGGAAGCCGATATCGTGCTGGATGGTTACCTGCGGCAGGCGCTTTCGGCCGCCCGCCCGGACTATGGCTGGCTCAGCGAGGAATCGGCCGACGACAATTCCCGTCTGACGCATCGTAGGGTCTTCGTCGTCGACCCCATCGATGGCACGCGCGGGTTCATCCGCGGCGAGGACAGCTGGAGCATTTCGCTCGCCGTTGTCGAAGACGGGATCGCGGTAGCCGGCGTCGTCTATGCGCCGGCGCGTGACGAACTCTTTGATGCGGCGCTCGGCGCCGGGGCCCGCAAGAACGGCCAGCCGCTGGTGCGGCAGCGTCCTGCCGACCGGACGGCACCGCTGATCCCCGCGCCCGGCGCCGTGCACCAGGAACTTCAGGCCGAGGGGCTGCACTATGCCCGTGGACCAGCCTACCCCTCGCTTGCCTATCGGCTGGTGCAGGTCGCGACAGGCAAGCTCGATGCCGCAGTCGCCCGCCGGGGTGCACTGGATTGGGATGTCGCAGGTGCTGCCTGCATCCTCGCGGAGGCCGGAATCGGCTTCGAGGACGTGTGCATGGGCCCCTTGCGCTTCAATCGCCCGGAAATCCGGCATGGCGCCCTTGCCGCCGTGGCCGATGCTTCGCTAAGACCGATTCTGCATCGGGCGCTGATCCGCATCTATGGCTGCCCGCATTCCACCGACATCGAGCTGGAGCGTCACGGACAATGAGCAAGTCCCCCAAGGTCAAGGAACAAAAGCAACTGCTGCACCTCGTCATCGGCGGCGAAGTGAAGCCGGGCGACGAAGTGGTGTTCAAGGATCTGAACGCCATCGATCTGGTCGGCGTCTACCCGAATTATGCAGCGGCGCATGTCGCCTGGAAGCAGAAGGCGCAACTGACGGTGGACAATGCCGAGATGCGCTATTTCGTGGTGCACCTGCACCGCCTGCTGAACCCCGAAGACGACGAGTAACGCCCGTTCATTCGGATCGTACCCGACTGCAGCGTATGCAGTCGGGACTCCCTTCTCCCAATGCCACAGTCAACGCCCCTCTCCTGCTTGCGGGACTTCGAGCCGATCCCGTAGGGAGCTGGCGCGCCAGTGGCGCGACAGCAGGCGATGAAGGTGCCCGAAGGGCGGGTGAGGGGTGCACCTTGCGCTGAATTGTGCAACGGTGTGAGAGGTTTAGCGCAAGCGGCTCCCCCTACCCGGCCATCTCCACCAGTTCCGCAGCAATCTCGCCCAGCTGCCGACGCGCCGCCTCCGCCGCAGTCGCTGCCGCGTGCAACCGCCGAGCGCGCTCCGCGCCGTCGTCGATGAGCCGAAGAATCGCCGCCGGCAGCGCTCCGGCATCCGTCAGCTTTTCCCCAGCGCCGATGGCGCCCAGCAGATCATCCAGCGCCTTCTGCCGCTCGGTGTTCGGGCCATAAAGGCTGGCAGCGCCCTGCTGCAGCGGCTCGGAGAGATCGTGCCCGCCGATGGGCCCGAACGTGCCGCAGACAACGCCCACCCGCGCAGTGGCATAAAGGCCGGCGAGCACGCCCATCCGATCCACCCAGGTCGGTGCACCCACGACACCGAGGTCGTCGAGGCGATCGATGACGCGCAAGTCGTCCCCGAATGCCGAGAACAGCTCCGCGCGTGGAATGCGGCCGGGATAGCGCGGCACAAGCAGGATTTCGACATCTGGGCGCGCGGCGCGCAGAGCCGTCACTGCCGGCCCCAGCGCCTCAAGCTCCACCCGGTGCACATTGCCGAACACCACGCGGGGCGGACGGGCGCCCGTTTCCGGCACGGTCAGCCCCGCCAGCTTGATATTGCCGCTCAGCGCGAGCCTTTCGGCCGCAACCCCGAGCCCGGCATAGCGCTCACGGGCCATCTCGTCCTGCGCGTAGATCCTTCGTGCGGTGAGCAGTGTGCGCCGGGCAACCCTTGGGTTGCGTCTGTGCCGCAAGAAGGAGCGTTCGGACATGGTGGCGTTTACCACTGCCACCGGCACGCCCGAAGTCTCGGCCATGGCGAACTGGGCCGGCCAGTATTCGGACTCGACCAGTACCATCAAACGCGGCTTCACCTGGGCGAAGACCCGCGCCTGCGCGCTCGGCGTATCGAGCGGCATGATGAAGCTCGCCGCATCGCCGGCCACCTTCCGCACCCGCTCGAAGCCCGAATAGGTCGTGGCGCTCAAGACCACGGAATGCCCCGGCGCCCGGGCCAGTATCGCCGACCGCAGCAGTTCCGCCACCTTGGATTCCCCAGCGGACACGGCGTGGATCCAGATGCGCCTCGCCCCCGCCGGTGGCGGCAGTACCGGATCGAGGCGCCTGCGGAACCAGGCGAGCCCGCCCTCGTCCCCACGCTGAAATCGCGAAAGCACGCCGTAATGCAGTGCGGAAAGCACCCAAACCAGGGCACCGTAGGCCTGCCATTTCCATCCCGTGAGCGCGCGCATCGAGCCTCCGTAGCATGGTCTTGCTACAGGCTCCGCGCCGGCCCGGCAATCGCCGCCGCTTGCCAGCGTTCGATGCCGGGATTATGCCCTCTGCAAAGAGCACGGAGCCATTCTTGCGCATTCCCGTCGTCATCGATGCCGAGCACGAGCAGCATGCGCTCGAACTCGCGCGGGCCGCGATCCGCACCGAGATCACCGGGCTCGAGGCCCTGTCGCGGAGCCTCGACGGCACGCTCGCATTCCTCGCCGAGAAGATCATCGGGCTTTCGGGCCGCGTCATCCTGTCGGGCGTCGGCAAGAGCGCGCATGTGGCGCGCAAGATCGCCGCTACGCTGGCTTCCACCGGTACGCCCGCGCAGTTCGTGCATGGCGGTGACGCGAGCCATGGCGACATGGGGATGATCACGCGCTCGGACCTCGTGCTGATGCTGTCGAAATCGGGCGGTACGGCCGAGCTCGACGACCTGGCGAACTACTGCGTACGCTTCGATATTCCGCTGGCTTTGATCACACAGAACCCGTCCTCCCGCCTCGGCAAGGCGGCCGGAATCATCATCGAGCTGCCCGCCGCTGAGGAAGCCTGCGACATCACCTTCGCGCCCACGACGTCGACGACGATGATGATGGCGCTCGGCGATGCGCTTGCGGTGGTGCTGATGCGGCGGCGCGGGCTCAAGGCCTCGGAGTTCCGGGTGTTCCATCCCGGTGGAACGCTGGGCAGCGCGCTGCTCTCTGTGGGCGATGTCATGCACAAGGGCGAAAAACTCCCCGTCGTGTCGCCCGAGGCGTCAGTCTCGGATGCCATCATCGAAATGAGTTCGAAAGGCTTTGGCTGCACCGGCATCGTCGGTGCGGATGGGGTGCTGCTCGGCATCATCACCGATGGCGACCTGCGACGGCATGTTTCGGACGGCATGCTCGCCCGCCGCGCCACCGAAATCATGACGCGCGCCCCGCGCACCATCGCCGCCGATGCCCTGTTGTCGGAAGCCCTGCGCCGGATGACCGACGAAAGCCCGAAGATCACTGCCATCTTCGCAATGGAGGGCTCGCGGCCGGTCGGCATCGTTCATCTGCACGATTGCCTGCGGGTAGGCCTCGCCTGATGACCGACCTCATCGTCATTCCAGCCCGCTATGGCTCGACGCGCCTGCCTGGCAAGCCGCTGCTGCCCATTGCCGGCCGCATGCTGATCGAGCGTGTCGCCTCCATCGCAACACTCGCGGCGCGCGAACTCGGCGATATCGAGGTACTGGTCGCGACCGATGACACTCGTATTCTGTCAGCGGTGACCGCGCTCGGGATCGAAGCCGTGATGACCGATCCCGAGATCAGCTCCGGGTCGGGCCGCGCCCTCGCGGCGACGCGTGCAGGCGGCCGCGAGCCCGAGTTCGTCGTCAACCTGCAGGGCGACGCGCCCTTCACCTCGCCCGCGCATGTTGTCGAGATCGTCCGACATGCCCGCCAATCGCGCGCCGACGTGACGACGCCGGTCGTGCAGCTCGACTGGGCCCGGCTCGACGCCATGCGTGCCCACAAACAATCCACGCCCGCGAGCGGCACCACCTGCATCCGGGGGCCGGACGGGCGGGCGCTGTGGTTCTCGAAGGCGGTGCTGCCCTTCATGCGCAAGGAAGCGGCGTTGCGCGAGGCCGGACCACTTTCGCCGGTGCTGCAGCATATCGGGCTCTACTGCTATGCCCGCGCCGCGCTCGAGGCGTTCGAGGCCAATCCGCCCTCGCGTTACGAGGTGCTGGAGGGTCTGGAGCAGTTGCGTCTGCTCGAACTCGGCTTCCGCATTGATGCGGTGATCGTTCCACCCGCGGCCATCACCATGAGCGGCGTCGATAGCCCGGCGGATGCGACACGCGCCGAGCAGCTGATCGCCCAGTATGGCGACCCGTTCGTGGCGCTTGCCTGATGCGGATCACCATCGTCCGGCACGGCAATACTTTCGAGGCGGGAGAGCTTCCACGCCGGGTCGGCGCCCGCACCGACCTGCCGCTGACACCCGCTGGCCGCGCGCAGGCCCAGGCTTTGGGGGACGCGTTTCGCGGGCGCAGCTTTTCCCGCTGCCTCGTCAGTCCGCTGCTGCGCACGCAGCAGACCGCCGAGGCGCTGCTCCGCGCCGCCGGACTGTCGCTTTCCCCCGAGCCTGCCGCATTCCTTGCCGAAATCGACCACGGCCCGGACGAGAACCGCACCGATGCCGAGATCGTTGCCCGGATCGGCGCCGATGCGCTCAAGGCCTGGGATGAGCACGCCATTGTTCCCGATGGCTGGGTGGTCGATGCGCCGTCCCGCATAGCAGCGTGGCGCGAGCTTGCCGCCTCGGCACATGGCGACATGCTCTGCGTCACCTCGAACGGCGCGGCGCGCTTCGCGCTTCTCGCCTTCGACCTCAAGCCGCAGAAGCTGCGCACCGGCGCCTGGGGCGTGATCGAGGCTGGCGCGGACGGCCGGTTCGAATTAGTGGAATGGGACAAGCGGCCCGCCTAGGCCGCGCGGAGTTGTTGAGCCGATGCCCCACGTTACCGTCCCCGCCCCCGCGACCCCTGCCGTCACTTTCGGCAACGATTTGCCTGCGGCCTTCATCCTCGGCCCCTGCGTCATCGAGAGCCGCGATCATGCGCTGAAACTGGCGACCACGGTCGCGGAGATCGCGCAACGCGTCGGCGTGCCGGTCATCTACAAATCGAGCTTCGACAAGGCCAACCGTTCGAGCGGCAAGAGCTTCCGGGGTCCCGGCCTCGACGAGGCGCTGCGCATCTTCTCCGACGTCAAGGCGGCCACGGGCCTCGCCGTCACCACCGACGTACATGAGCGCGAGCAGTGCGCGGCAGTCGCCGAAGTGGTGGACATTCTTCAGATCCCGGCCTTCCTCAGCCGCCAGACCGACCTGCTGCTCGCCGCCGCCGCCACCGGCCGCGTGGTCAACGTCAAGAAGGGGCAATTCCTTGCCCCGTGGGACATGAAGAACGTCG
This sequence comes from uncultured Devosia sp., assembly GCA_964414845.1. Classification (GTDB taxonomy): domain Bacteria; phylum Pseudomonadota; class Alphaproteobacteria; order Rhizobiales; family Devosiaceae; genus Devosia_A. The sequence goes on from CAYPYV010000049.1 coordinate 17,390, forward strand.
TCGGCAAGCTGACCGCTGGTGGCGCGTCGGGTGTGATGCTCACCGAGCGCGGCACGAGCTTCGGCTACAATACGCTGGTGGTCGACATGCGCGGGCTGCCGATCATGGCGGAAACCGGCGCGCCGGTGATCTTCGATGCGACACATTCGGTGCAGTCGCCGGGCGGGAAGGGCGAAACCACCGGCGGGGATCGCGAGATGGCGCCGGTGCTTGCCCGCGCTGCGGTGGCCGTCGGTGTTGCCGGGGTGTTCATGGAGTGCCACGAAGACCCGGACAATGCCCCGTCCGACGGGCCGAACATGGTGCGGCTCGACGCGCTCGAGGGTATTCTCACGACGCTCAAGGCCTTCGACCAGCTGGCGAAGGGTATTTGACCGTGACCGAGGCGGGGCAAGGCGCCCCAACATCGTTGTCTCGTGTCGAGGCGTTTCGTTTCGGGCGTACGAAGGCCGATGTCGTGAAGGCGCTGTTCCCGGGCAATTCCCGGATACGCTGGCGTTGGCTGATGCCAATGAGTCTTGCGGATTTCGAGGAAAGCCGGGTTCGCGCAGAAGAGGCCATGTCGACTGCGCGCAACCGGCCCGGCTGGGGTCCACTATACAGGCTCCGGACCTTCGTACTGCGTCTGCAATACAACGCCATGCGGCGGTATTTCAGCACTCGCCCGGAAACAGTGGCAATCGCCTGGAACGGACTCGTCAGCTCGCGCCGCATTTTCATGCACGCGGCACGGGATGCCGGCGCTCCTACACTCTTCCTCGAGCGAGGCCCCCTGCCCCAGACGCTTACCGCCGACCCCGTCGGAGTGAATTTCCGAAACGGGCTGCCGCGTGAATCCGGGCCCTATCTCGCCTGGCTTGCCACCCATCCGGAGCATGATGGCGCCTGGCGTCCGGTAGCTGATGGCCTCAGGCAGCGTCCGGCCACCGCCCGGCACCCCACTCGGAATCGCCCGCCGCCGCCGCTCGATACGCCCTTCGTGTTCCTGCCGCTGCAGAAGCAGGGCGATACGCAGCTGCGGTTCTTTGGCAAGGCCTGCACCGGCGTCAGGGAGACCGTGGGGTTCGTCGCTGCGTCGGCGCGCCACCTGCCACCGGGCTGGCATATCCGGCTCAAGCAGCACCCGTCCGACAAGGCGAAGTTTCCAGACTTGCTCGATGGGCACGCCGCGTTGCCGATCTACCTCGACAACGACACGGATACGTTCCAGCAGGTACGCGCGAGCAGGCTTGTGCTGACCGTCAATTCCTCCGTGGGGCTCGAGGCCATGATGTTGGGCGCGCGCGTGGCAGTGATGGGCGACGCGTTCTGGGCCATCCGGGGCGCAGTTGCCGACGCCAGCAGTTCAGATGCGCTCGACAAGCTGCTCGGAGACCCGGAGGCGGCCCCTGCCGACGCCGCCATCCGCAACGCGCTTCTCAGCTTTCTCGTCGCCGAATACTATCCCCGTGGTGAGCGCGATGCCCAAGGCCGGGTCTCGTTCTCGTCGGAAGACCTCGAGAAGCTCCATTGCCGCATTCGGGCCGGCCATGTGCTCGCCTCCGATGGGAGCACGCCATGACCGGCATCAAGGACTGGAACGCCTAT
>CAYPYV010000050.1:0-18923 GCA_964414845.1 uncultured Devosia sp.
CGCGATGATCGCACGCGGCAAGATCGGGTTCGAGGATCAGGTTCGCGATTACCTACCCTGGTTCCATCCGCTGACCCCGGACGGCGATGCGGCGCGCATCACCATAAGGCACCTTCTCACCCATACGTCCGGGCTCGGCTATGATGCAGCGCAGGAGCTGCGCGGACCGGGCAAGTCGGTCACGCTCGGCATTATCGACACCAATCTCGATTACGAGGCCAATTTCCGCCCGCTGAACGAGTTCCCGCTTGCCTTCGCCCCTGGCGCGGCGTGGAGCTATTCGATCGGCACGGACATTCTCGGCGCGCTGCTCGCCGTTGTGGAAGGCCCGACGCTGGAGGATGTCGTCGCCCATTACGTTACCCGACCGCTCGGCTTGCGCGACTGTGCCTTCCAGGTGACCGACCGTGCCCGTCTGGCTACCGCCTATGCCGACAATCCGGAGCCTGGGCAGCCGGCCATCGTCATGCCGGAGCCCTATCACGCGCCGGGCGATGAGGCTGGCTGGAAAGCCGGCTTCTCGCCCAGGCGCATCTTCAATCCCAAGGCGTTCCAGTCGGGTGGCGCAGGCATGGCCGGTACTGCGTCCGAGGTCATGGCCTTCCTCGACACGCTGGCACGAGGCGGCGGTCCGGTCCTGCCTCCGGAACTTGCCACTGCCGGTTTCTCTAACCAGATCGGTGAGCTCGAGAGCGAGCCCGGCATGCGCTTCGGCTTTTTCGGCGCCGTCTGCCATGACCCTGCCGCGGCGAATTCTCCTCTGCCGGTTGGCGCGGTGCAATGGGGTGGCGTCTATGGCAACACCTGGCTTGTCGACCGGGAACGCGGCCTCACCATGGTGTCGCTGTCCAACACTGCGCTTGAGGGCTGCATGGGGCCGTTTACCGACCAGCTGCGGCGCGCCATCTATGCCGGCTGAGCGGCCGACAGGCTCCGTTCATCAATACGGACGACCTGTGGCGAAACCCGCGCTTTTTCGCGGTTCACCTCCTGATCGCCCCTGGTGGCACCGCTCCACAGAGGGGCGAAACCGGGCCGCTGGCCTCGTCGCGACCAGCGCAAGCTACTGATATTGAAGCTCTTTCAACTTATCCCCGCGCTCCCCTGCCATGCGATAATCGCTTCGTGGGAAGAGACCGTGCAGCGGGGCAGAAGAACCCGTTCATCTTGGTTTCGGACCGGGTCCGAAACCCGGTTTTTTCCCGTTCAGGTGTCGAAAGGCAGCTGCGTTGCGTGCGGAAGAGGGGAGCTCTACCCGTCAGTTTCCGCCGTTGAAGTATTCGTAGATCTGCTGGGCGAGCGCGCTCGATACACCCGGCACCGACGCGAGGTCGGCGAGCGCCGCACGCGATACCGCCTTCGCCGAGCCGAAGCGCTGCAGCAGGGCCCGCTTCCGTGTCGGCCCGATTCCCTCGATTTCGTCGAGCGGGTTCTTGGTAATGTCCTTCTTCCGGCGGGCCCGGTGCGTGCCGATGGCGAAGCGATGCGCCTCGTCCCGCAGACGCTGGACATAATAGAGCACCGGGTCGCGATGCGGCAGCATGAAGGGCTCGCGGCCCTCCATGTGGAACTTCTCGCGGCCCGCGTCGCGCTCTTCGCCCTTGGCGATACCGATGAAAATCACCTCGCGCGGCAGGTTCAATTCGGCGATCACCTCGCGCACCGCGTTCAGCTGCCCCGCGCCGCCATCGATGAACACCAAGTCCGGCCAGTCGGGCATGCCGGTCTGGTCATCTTCTGCATCGGTCGGGCTTTCGTTGGCGAGCCGGCTGAAGCGGCGGGTCAGCACCTCGCGCATCATGCCGAAATCGTCGCCGGGGGTGATGTCGGTCGAACGGATGTTGAAGGTGCGGTAGTGCTTCTTCGAGAGCCCTTCCTCGCCGGCGACGATCATCGCCCCCACCGCATTGGTGCCCGAGATATGCGAGTTGTCGTAGACCTCGATGCGGCGGGGCGGCTCGTCGAGCCCGAACAGCGTCGCGACGCCTTCGAGCAGCGTCTTCTGGGTCGCGCCCTCGGCCAGCTGCCGCCCCAGCGCCTCGCGGGCATTGGTCAGGGCATGGCCTACCAGTTCCTTCTTTTCCCCGCGCTGCGGGGTCTGGATGTAGACGCGATAGCCGGCGCGGGCGGAGAGGGCCTCCTCGATCAATTCGCGTTCCGCCAGTTCATGCGAGAGCAGGATCAGCCGCGGCGGCACCCGGTCCTCATAGAACTGGCTGAGGAAGGCCTCGAGCACTTCGGCTTCCGGAAGCGATGCGTCGGCCCGCGGGCGAAAGGCGTGGTTACCCCAGTTCTGGTAGGCGCGGAAAAAGAACACCTGCACGCAGAATTGCCCGGCTTCATGCGAAATGGCGAAGACATCCGCCTCCTCGACCGACCGGGCGACGACATCGCCGGAAGACTGGACAAGAGCTAGAGCACTCAACCGGTCGCGGAGCAGGGCGGCGCGCTCGAAATCGAGGTTCTCGGCGGCAGCGTTCATATCGCTCGCCAGATGCTCCTGAACCACCTTGGATTTGCCGGAAAGGAACTGCCGGGCCTCGCTGATGAGTTCGTTGTAGTCGGCGATCGAGATTTCGCCGGTGCAGGGGGCCGCGCAGCGCTTGATCTGATGCAGCATGCAGGGCCGTGTCCTGGCCTTGTAGAAGCTGTCCGAGCAGGTGCGCAGCAGGAAGGCGCGCTGCAGCGCATTGATCGTCCGCTTCACCGCCAAGGCCGAGGCGAAGGGGCCGAAATAGTGCCCCTGCTTGCTGCGCGAGCCGCGATGCTTCCTGAGTTCCGCCGCCTCGTGCTCGGTGGCAATCAGGATATAGGGGAAGCTCTTGTCGTCACGGAGCAGCACGTTGAAGCGGGGCTTCAGCCGCTTGATGAGGTTTGCCTCGAGCAGGAGCGCCTCGGCTTCCGTCTCGGTGCGCACGAACTCCATGTTCCGCGTGGCGTCGATCATCCGGCGTATGCGGATCTCGAGGCCCTCGGGCCGGGTATAGTTCGTGACCCGCGCCTTCAGGTTGCGGGCCTTTCCCACATAGATCACCTCGCCCTCCGCATCATACATGCGGTAGACGCCGGGCCCGGTCGGCAGCGTTTTCACGAAATTCCGGATGATATCGGCGCCCGAAAGCGATGCTGTGTCGTCGGTCATGTCTTGCGCGGTGTGGGTCCGCGGCGCGCGGGCCATTCGAGATGTTCCCCGCCATCGAGGGCCAGCATCTGGCCAGTGAGCGAGGGGAGTGACAGGATTGCCATGAGGCCCTCGGCAAGGCCTTCGGCATCGGCTGCGTGCTGCAATGGCAGCTCGGCGAGCCGCTTCTCGTGGGCTTCCCTGGATATGCCGGGCGGTGGCACCGATGGTCCGGGCGACAGCGCATTCACCCGGATGCGCGGCGCCAGCGATTGCGCCAGCGTTCGAGTCAGGCTCCAAAGCGCCGCCTTGCTCGCGGTATAGCTGAAATAGGCAGGCGTCAGGGCGAGCACGCGGGCATCGATGACGTTGACGATGTTTCCGTTCGTCCTGTTTGGCAGCTGCGCCGCAAAGTCCCGGGAAAGGAAAGCCGGTGCCTCCGCATGTATGGCGAAGTGCCGGTCCCAGAGGGTTTCATCGAGGTCCGTAACGGCGTCCCGTTCGAAAAGCGATGCGTTGTTCACAAGGAGGGTCAACGGCCCCACCTCGGCAACAGTCTTCGCCATCAAACCTGCCCGTTGGGTCCGGTCGAGCAGGTCGGCCTGCACCGTCCGCGCCTTGCCGCCGGCCGCTTCGATTTCTGCAGCAAGCGCTGCGGCCTTCTCCGCTGATCCCCGATAGTGAATCGCTACGGTCCAGCCCTCACGCGCGAGACGGCGAGCCATCGCAGCACCGATCCTGTCGGCTGCTCCGGTAATGAGGGCTGCACTATGTCCGCCAGCCGGCGATGAGGTGTCGGTCGATGTCATGAGTCGGTTGCTAATCTAAGGTTTCGAGGGCAGCCGCGCAAATCGGCAAGACCTTTGCCGCATTGCGCTGGTCGCGCACTCGCTTATGCTGCAATGACTATTTCGGCCTTGCGGCGCCAGTGCCGACGGCGGCAACCCGGATGTTCCAGTGACCTCCCCATCCAACGCGGTCCCCCGCCGCACTGTCGACAACGTCGCCCTCGGCATCACCCTGTCGTTGTTCGCCACCGTGATTTTCGGTGTCCAGGATGCCATGGCGAAGCTTCTGGTCCAGACTTACTCGCCGTTCCAGCTTGCGATGATTCGGTTTTGGGCCTTCGCAGCCTTCTCTTTGTTCCTTGTGGCCCGCCAAGGTCGGATTCGCACGGCTTTCTATTCGAAGCAGCCGCTGACCCAGGTTCTTCGCGCCACCCTGCTGGTCGTTGATATCTGGCTCTTTGCGACAGCGCTCAAGACCGTTCCTCTGGCAGAGCTGCAGGCCATAGTCTTGGTCTATCCATTGCTCGCAACACTCGCCGCAATACCGATTCTTGGCGAGAAGGTCGGGTTGTTCCGGTTCGTCGCCGTGGCGATCGGTTTCCTTGGGGCTCTGGTGATCGTACGTCCAGGCGGATTGCCGCTTGATCTCGGCGTACTTTACGCCTTGCTTTCCGCCGTCAGCTACGCACTCTACATCGCACTCACCAGAAAAGTGTCAGCAACCGACAATACGGCAACCAGTATGGTCTATGTCGGAGCGGTCGGCCTCGTCCTCAGCAGTGCTGTAGGTGTCTTTTTCTGGCAGCCAGTCGATTCCAGTTCTCTGATTCTACTGGTTGGCGTGATGATCACGACTGTCGCCGCCCATGGGATCATGATGGTTGCACTCTCGCGCGCGCCAGCCAGTACGTTGCAACCGTTCAACTATTTCTCTCTGCCGTGGGGCATTCTCTTGAGTTGGACCGTTTTCGGGCACTTGATCGATCCCATCGCACTAGTCGGCGCGTTGGTGATCGCTGGGGCCGGCATCGCAGTGATGACACGTGAACGACACCTCGCTGTCCAACGGCGAAACCTTGCGACAAGCAAGGCTGAGGAGGGAAGCCCTCCTCATTAGTCGCTAATTTTCAGCATGTTCACGACGAACACGCCGCCGGCGGCGCTGACCGCTGTAACAAAGGTGCCCCAAGCCATATCGATAATGGCGACCGTTGGCGTAAATCCGCGAAGAGTCGCCAGATTGGTCAGGTCATAGGTACCGTACGCCACCAGGCCAAACAGAGCTGCCATCCACAGTGCCTTGCCGACATTGCCTTCGGCCGGCTCAGAAACGAGGATGACGAGGCCCAGCACATACACCAGGTAAAACCCGGCTGCGACTGCAAGGTTTGGCTGGTCGAGGAGCAGATTTCCGAGTTCCTTGCGGTAGATAGGACCAACACTTAGGGAAAGCCATATGAAGTCTAGCACGAAGAAAATCACTGCAGTGGCAGCGTAGAGGGACAGGTGTCGGGTCACGTCGATCTCGGCTGTTCGAGTGTCATATGACGTCAACGTACCGCAACTTCATAAGGATCACCCCACGCGCAGCTTGAAAACCGGCTGGTCAGCGCGCATTTCCCAACTGCAACGCGGAGGGGCTCTATGTTCATCGTTCTGGAAGTGCTGATCGTACTGGGGCTCGTGACCCTCGCCACGACATACCTATTGCGTGGCCGACGTGACGCTGCTCGGCAGGAACTTACGGCGCAACGCGTTGAAGCCTACATCCATACCATCCGCCGGGAAGGACGCCCGCAAGAGCTGAACGCAATGTCGGATATGGAGTTGCGCGATGTGCTTACGGCTACGGCGCGCAATCTTCGGGTGCAGTCCGAACGTCGCTGGTACCTGCTGGTTGCGGCGGTGGGACTTGGGTTCTTTACCGCCATCATGATCGGGACGCAGGATGGGACCCGCGGCTTCGCCATTGCTCTCGTTGTAGCCGGGATCGTGATCTATGGCCTAAACGAGTACGCTGGCCGTCGCATGCGTCAGCCACTTGAGGCGCGTGGAATAGATCCGGAGCGCCTCAAGGTCGAATAGAACCAGAGCTTAAGCTGGTATCAATTGGAAATACAGAATGACGCTTTGCTGCCCCCAACGCAGACTTGGCTATTGTAGTAGGGGTAAGCCCACGGTCGGTAATAGTGTGGCCGGAACACTGGACGCGGGCGCTCTATGAAAAAATAGCCCTCGTCCTCTTCGTCGTCGTATCGGTTCTGCGTCAGAAAGTTGGCGTTGACCCAGCCGTTCGGTCCCGGCTTTGACACGAAGCACCAAGCGCCTTTGCAGTACTCGACTTCAACGCGCTCGCCTCTGCGCAACACGTCTACAACCGGATAGCCCGTGCCAGTGCCGGCTCGTACGTTGACCGTTGTCGAGGCCCAGGCGCTAGCTGCCTGCGCGGTGGCAACCCCTCCGAACAATGCTGCGGTCACCAGAGCGGCAGCGCAAATAGTGCGTTTCAGTGTCATTCTTGAACTCCTTGGCGCAGATAGTGAACGTTCTCCCAGCCCTTGACTCTTCGAGCGTCGCTCAGGCCACCTGAACCCAGGCTGAACGAAAGCCGCCACCGGAGGTGTCCGGCGGCGGCATATTCAGCGCTGCTGAGGTTGGGAGTGCTTAGTTGAAGCCGCCAAGGCAGAACGACGCATTCTCTCCGCCGACACAGACCGATCCGCCGACATGCGGATGGCTGGGATAGTCCCAATACTCAGGGTCGAAGTCGAGAACGCTTGCACGGACCCAGCCATCGGTGCCTGGGATCTTGATCTTGTACCAATTCCCCCAAGCGGCGATCACACGAACCTTGTCGCCTTCATCAACGGAGTTAACTGCAGGGGAAGTCGACTTGTGGTTGAGGCGGACGATCGCATCCTTCTCAACCCATGCCCATTGCGCGGCAAAGCTGGCGCCGGCGGTGGCGATGGTTGCGAGTACGGCGATCGAGATAACTTTCAGCGAGCGGGTGATCATTTCTGTGTCCTTTCAGGGTGCTTGGCATCTCTGCCTTGACACTGACCCTATTGGAGACCGGCTGAATGCTCGCTGAATTGCCCGTTAAGGCTGGCTCTTTTCTTTACCTCGATGCGGCCAGCCATCCCGGAACGGGTCAAACAAGGGCTTCCAAGGCGTAACCTGGGCCTTGGCGCTCACACCGCTTAGCCTATCGGCCTGCACCCATCCGATTGCCTCGCCCCTCTTGTTAACGAGTTGGCACCAGCCGTGCTCTCGGGTGCATACCCTAAGCGTGAACTTCGCCCCGCTCCGAACCCCTCCAATTACCGCGTATCGCCAGCTTGGTCCCGCCCGCAGCTCCAGATTGCCCATCGCCTTCGCCTGGTACTTCGAGTCGGCAAGAGCCGGCGGAGTGCTCAAAGCTCCTAGTGCCAGCGCTGAAATCATCACCAGTCTCTTCATGGGGTGCCTCGCGGAGTGTAAATCGTCAGTCACCGTTGTTTCGTGTCGTGCTCGCCCAGCCCGGGTCGCCTGAAACCTGCTGCAGCCGCGAGCATCACGCCTTCGGTTACCAGCATGTTGGACTCGATCCAGACATCTGCCAATCGGGCAGGCACGGCGGCCTTGCGAATCTCGGGTGTTCAGGACTGGCTCATCGCCTCTTGTTCGCTTCCACCAAAGCCCGCGCCACTGGTCCCGGTCAGCAGATGCGTCAATGGCGTTGCCAATTGCAGAGGTGGCCAATGCTCCGGATCCGCGAACTCCAAGGTCCTGGAGCACTTTCTGGCCGGCTCCACAAATTGGGTCGCGGGTATGGTGTCTGCACCGTCACGCTTGAACCGCTGCATAGGTGCGGTACGACATTGTGTTGCCGGTCCTGAACGCTGGCCTTCATGAAAGGCGGTACGAACCCTGTGAGGGGTGTCAGGGATGTGGTAAGGCATACCTACAGGTGCCAAATGCGTTTCAGCGATACATTCCTCGAAGAGATCAGACAGCGTATTCCAATCTCGCAAGTCGTCGGCGAAGTGGTGATATGGGATAAGCGCAAGAGCCAGCCTAGTCGCGGGGACTTCTGGGCATGTTGTCCGTTCCACGGCGAGAAGACGCCGAGTTTCCACGCTGATGACCGCAAGGGAATCTATCACTGCTTTGGCTGCGGGGTAACTGGGGATCATTTCCGGTTCCTGACCGAACGGGGGGGCTTGAGCTTTCCAGAGGCGGTGGAGAAGCTCGCCGCGATTGCTGGTTTGCCTATGCCGGCGCGAGATGCCCGCGAAGAGGCGCGTGCGGAGGTGCGGCGTACTCTGTATGACGTCATGGAGGTCGCTACTCGCTATTTCGAGGCGGCTCTGGCGCACAATGTGGGCGCCCGGGCGCGCGGCTATCTTGCCGAGCGCGGCGTGAGTGCTTCGGCGCAAGCGCGGTTCCGACTCGGATTTGCGCCCGACAGCTCAAACGGACTTAAGGAACATCTCGCAGCGAACGGTGTTTCTGCCGAGGAGATGATTGCTGCTGGTCTCGTGGTCAATCGCGAGGACAGCCCGCTGACATATGACCGGTTTCGCAACCGGGTCATGTTTCCGATCACTGATTTCCGGGGGCGGGTGATTGCGTTCGGTGGTCGAGCGATGTCCCCCGACGTTCCGGCAAAGTACCTGAACTCGCCGGAGACGGAGCTCTTTCATAAGCGCAGCACCCTCTACAATGGCGACAAGGCGCGGGAGGCGGCTCGAGGCGGCAGCGAAGTCATCGTCGTCGAGGGATATCTCGACGTTATCTCTGCAGTTGCAGCAGGTTTTGTCGGTACGGTCGCGCCGCTCGGCACAGCCCTTACCGAAGAGCATGTCCAAATGCTCTGGAAGATGAGTGACGCGCCGATCCTGTGTTTTGACGGCGATGCGGCTGGACAGCGCGCAACTGCTCGTGCAGCCGAACTTGTGCTTCCTGTGCTTCAGCCGGGCAAGACTGTGCGCATCGCCACTTTGCCCGAGGGACAAGATCCAGACGATTTGATCAAAGCTGCGGGCCGTGGCGCGTTTGAGGATGTGATCTCGCGGTCGCGCTCGCTATCCGACGTCCTGTGGGCCATCGAGACGGGAGGGCTTGTGCCGGAGACGCCGGAGGCTCGCGCCGCGCTTGAGGCCCGCATGCGAGCCAAGGCGGCATCCATAGCTGATCAGTCGGTACGAAGGCACTACCAGCAGGCCTTCGATGAACGCCTGCGTGCCTTCTTTGCGCCAGTGCGGGCGCGAAACTGGGACGACCGCGCAAGTTCCCGCAACCCGGCCGGTCGCCTGGGCACCGGGCGCGCATCACCTAAGCTGGTGATTTCGGACAGCCTCAAGAACTCCCGCCTGATGCGGGCTACTGCAAGCGTTGACATCACGCCGCGCGAGGCGGCGATCCTGCTAGCCTTGGCGCATCACCCGGCCTTGTGCGAAAGCCGGCTAGAAGACCTCGCTGATCTCGAACTTTCGTCCGATACAGCCCGCCGCATGCTATCGACAATGCTGGAACTGGTCACGCATGACCATGATGTGACAGAGGCTGGGCTGCGCGCTGCGCTTGAGTTGCGCGGCTTCGGGCAATTGCTGGACCGCATGCGGGAACTGTTGTCGCGACAGGGCATCTGGCAGGTGGCGGTTGAGGTTGCCGATGCTGACGCCGAGATTGGCCTAAAGCACGCGTTGGCCTTGCATTACAAATCCGTTGAGCTAAATAGGGCGCTTAGATCAGCCGAAGTTGCGCTGGGCGATGACCCGAGCGAAGAGACATTCGAACGGCTGCGAGACATTCAGAACCAGATTACCACTGTCGATGGCACAGAGGCATTGATCGAAGGGTTTGGTTCGTTATCAGGACGCGCGACACGCAGCTTCTAGTAGAGGCGGCGGGCCGGCGCGAATTCGCTTATGGGCGAATCAGTTGCCTGGTGACGGACTCGTGACGGCTGCGACGAAACCGTCGAGCATGCGGGCCCTTTACCTTGTTTCAAGCCGGAACCACTTAACGAGTATGGCGCCCATGAGTCGGGCCCCCGGAGAGCAGCAAGCCAGATGGCCAGCAAGGCAGCGACCCAGCAGAAATCGAAAGAAACGGAAAAGCCGGAGGCCGGTGCGGCAACTGAAGCGCCCGACAGCCCGCTGCTCGACTTATCCGATGCCGCAGTCAAGAAGCTAATAAAGGTTGCAAAGAAGCGGGGCTACGTCACCTATGAAGAGGTGAACGCGGTGCTGCCGTCGGAGGAGGTCTCTCCTGACCAGATCGAAGACATCATGGCCATGTTCTCGGACATGGGCATCAATGTCATCGATGAGGACGAGGTTGAGGAGCCGGAACCCGATACGGCTGAAGAGGAAAGCACCGAAGTTGCCGAGCGTACCGGCACAGCGGTCGCTTCGAAGTCCAATACCCGCGAAGGCAGCGACAGGACCGACGATCCGGTCCGCATGTATCTGCGCGAAATGGGCTCTGTCGAGCTCTTGTCGCGCGAGGGCGAAATCGCCATCGCGAAGCGCATCGAGGCCGGCCGGGAGACGATGATCGAGGGGCTTTGCGAAAGCCCGCTGACTTTCCAGGCGATCATTATCTGGCGTGACCAGTTGGCGAATGCAGAAATTCTGCTGCGCGACATCATCGATCTCGAAGCGACCTATGCGGGTCCCGATGCCAAGCAGGCGGCGCCAATGCCGCATGAAATCGAGCGACCACTCGACAAGCGCGAAGAGCCGAAGGCCGCGGCGAAGCCGAAACCGGCTCCCAAGGCGCGTGCCGTCGGCGATGACGAGGACGACTATGTGCCCGAGGAGCCGGAGGCACCTCAGGACCCGGTCGAGGAGGAAGACGACGACTTCGAGAATTCGCTGTCACTATCTGCGATGGAAGCCGAGCTGAAGCCGCAGGTTGTGGCTACTTTCGACCGCATCGCCGATGCTTATGGCCGCATGCGCAAGCTGCAGGACAAGCACGCCGAGGACCGTATTGCGAATAACCTGAAGGCCAGCGCCGCCGACCTGAAGCTGCTGGATGGCCTCCGCTCCGAGGTCATCGCCGATGTGAAGTCGCTCAGTCTCAATGCGTCGCGCATCGAGAGTCTCGTCGAGCAGCTCTATGATATCAACAAGCGCCTGGTGCGTCTCGAAGGACGCCTCCTGCGCCTCGCCGAGAGCTATGGTGTCAAGCGCGAGGTCTTTCTCGAGAACTATTACGGCCATGAACTCGAGAACAACTGGCTCGAGTATGTAACCGGCCTGCCGGGAAAAGGCTGGGCTGAGTTCGCCAAGCGTGAGGCCGATACCGTCCGCGACCTGCGTAACGAAATTCAGACGTTGGCTACCGAAACCGGTCTCGACATCGTTGAATATCGTCGCATTGTTCACAAGGTACAGAAGGGCGAGCGCGAGGCAGCCATCGCCAAGAAGGAGATGGTGGAGGCCAACCTCCGCCTCGTGATCTCCATTGCGAAGAAGTACACAAACCGTGGCCTGCAGTTCCTCGACCTTATTCAGGAAGGCAATATCGGCCTGATGAAGGCTGTGGACAAGTTCGAGTATCGCCGCGGATACAAGTTCTCGACCTATGCCACTTGGTGGATTCGGCAGGCGATCACCCGATCGATTGCAGATCAGGCCCGGACCATCCGTATCCCTGTCCACATGATCGAGACCATAAATAAGATCGTCCGGACGAGCCGGCAGATGCTGCATGAGATCGGCCGTGAGCCGACACCGGAGGAACTCTCCGAGAAGCTCCAGATGCCGCTCGACAAGGTTCGCAAGGTCCTGAAGATCGCCAAGGAGCCCATCAGCCTCGAGACGCCCATAGGCGACGAGGAAGATTCCAATCTCGGCGACTTCATTCCAGATGTGAATGCAATCCAGCCAATCGATGCAGCTATTCAGAGCAACCTGCGTGAAACGACAACTCGCGTGCTGGCGTCGTTGACGCCGCGTGAAGAGCGCGTGCTCCGTATGCGTTTCGGCATTGGCATGAACACCGACCATACCCTTGAGGAGGTCGGCCAGCAGTTTTCCGTGACGCGTGAGCGCATTCGTCAGATCGAGGCCAAGGCGCTGCGGAAGCTCAAGCACCCGAGCCGCAGCCGGAAGCTCAGGAGCTTCCTCGACAACTGATTGGCTGGTGCGGGCCATCGTACCAAGAGGGGGTTCGGTTGCGGGCCCCCTTTTCCTTGACATGACACAAGGTTAGCGGATCAGACTGGGCTAGTGTGATTTCCTGGGAGGAGGGGTCATGCAAACTGAACAGCTCGACCTGCAAGAGGTCGTTGCCAGTTATCTGCCGCGCGAGGCGGGTAAGCTGGAAATGGTGGAAATCCCGCCGTTCCTGTACCTGAAAGTTGAGGGAATGGGGGACCCGGACGCCAGCCCGGAATTCTCGAGCGCACTAAACTGGCTTTATGCTGTTTCCTACAGCGTCCGCTCAGCATGGAAAGCCAGGGGGCAGGGGTTCAATATCGGTTCGCTTGAAGGCCTGTGGCGAACGGGGGACCTGGGAGAGTTCGGCCGCAATCGTCGAGACCGTTGTGAGTGGACGATGATGATCATGCAGCCGTCTTTCGTATCCGCGGATGAGGTGGCTAGCGTGATAGCTGCGGTGGCTCAAAAGCTTGGGGACCCGCCGCGCGGCCTGCGTCTTGAGAACTATGCCGACGGTCTCTGCCTGCAGGTATTGCATGTGGGCGCTTTCTCCGATGAGGGGCCGGTGATTTCGCGGATGCATCGAGACTATATGCCGGCCAATGGGCTCCAATCGGCGGGGGACCTGCACGAGATTTACCTCGACGACCCACGCCGCGTGACCCCGAGCAAGATGCGCACGGTGCTGCGTCAACCGGTCAGGCCAGCGACAGAATAGGATGCCGCAGGGGCAGACGTGGACAAAGGCGCTACACTTGCATAAAGCCCTAGGGTGAATTGCAGGAGATGGCGATGAGCTTTTGGAAATCCCTTTTCGGCGGCGGCGACAAGCAGGCTTCGGGCTCGAGCGAGCCCCAGACCATCGGGGAAGAAAGCTACAAGGGCCACCTGATCCGTGGGCTGGTCATGCAGAACGGCAGCGAGTTCCAGCTTGCCGGGCTCATCGAGAAGGAAATCGGCGGCGAGAAGAAGAGCTATCGCTTCGTTCGCGCGGACCGTTTCTCGTCCAAGGATGACATGGCCGCCTTTGCCATTACCAAGGGTCGGCAGATCATCGACGAACAGGGCGACGGCATCTACCGCTGAACTCTATCGCGTCATCCCCGCGTTACGGGGCCTGATTAGCTTCGATCAGGCTTCGTTTACGGGGATTGATCATGAAACTCGCCTGTCTTGCTGCCTTCCTGGCACTGATACCACTACCGGCTGCCGCGACGGAACTCACTGTGATGAGCTTCAATGTCTGGGGCGGTGGGGCAAATGCTGGCAAATCCGTTGATGAAACGGCGGCCGTGATCCGACGGGTCAATCCGGACGTCATCGGTATCCAGGAGACAATGACCGAAGGCGAGACCTGCACTGCCGACTCCTGCCCCCCAAATGGCGAGAGCGTCGCCAAGGCACTGGCTAACGCACTGGGCTACCATTACGTCGACCAGACCGCGACCAATGACGCCCTCTGGGCCAATGCCATACTCAGCCGCTATCCGATTGGGCCATTGACCGAAAATGGCTTGGGCGCCCCAATCCTGGTGGATGGGCGCAAGGTCTTCGCCTTCAACATTCATCTCGACGACTCCCCGTACCAACCCTACCAGCTCATCGGTATTCCCTATGGGGACTCCCCTTTCCTCAAGACCGAGACTGAGGCGATCGCTGCGGCCAAGGCCACGCGCGGCCCCGCCCTCGACCTGCTTGAGGGCGATATGAAAGCTGCCGAGGGCAGCGATCTGACCCTGATCTTTGGCGACTTCAACGAACCGAGCAGTCTCGACTGGACGGACGCTGCAGCTAAGGCTGGCCAACAGCCGTTGGCGGTCGCGTTCCCTACGACCAAGCGGATTGAGAGCTGGGGCTTTGTCGATCTGTTCCGGTCAGTCTTTCCGGATCCAGTGGCCAAGCCCGGGTTTACCTGGACCCCGACAACAGCGGTCGACGATCCCAGTGATCATCACGACCGTATTGACTTCACCTTTGCGCGCGGGCCGGCAGTCAAGGCTCTTGCAGCCGGGATCGTCGGCGAGAAGGCGCCGGAAGCCGACATTGTCGTCGCTCCCTGGCCGTCGGACCATCGCGCCACATTCACGCGCATCCAGTTCTAGCCCGATTCAGCATCCGATCGAACTGGACACTGGCGGGGCGACAGCCTAAGGGTTGCGCCCCAAGCGCCCGACATGACCATCGGAGACAAGACATGGCCAAGAAGCCCGCTGCACGAAATGAGTTCGTGCTGTTCGACGTCGTGTATACCGATGGTAGCCAGCGCTCGAACCGGAAGGTGCCGGCCGAGCTGCTCGGTGGGCTCGATGGCGATGAGCCCGCCAAGGCGGAGATCGAAGCGCAGGATCGCTCGATCTCCGAAAAGTCCGGCCTCCCGCCGCTCGCCATCAAGTCCATCCGGCGCTCCGGCGGCAAGTAAGCCTCACGCCGCCTTGGCATCCGACCGCGGCAGCGCCTTGTCGATCGCCGGCTTGACCACGGTGCCATAAAGCTCGATTGCCTTCATCACATGCTTGTGCGGCAGGGTGCCGACGCTCAGCTGCAATGCGAAGCGATCGTGCTGGAACCACTCATGCTGCAGCAGGATCTTGTCGATAACCTGCTGGGGCGAGCCAAGGAAATATGCACCGCGCGGACTGGCGCCGAGTTCGTATTGTTCCCTGGACGTAGGGCCCCAGCCGCGCTCGCGGCCGATCTTGTTCATCGTCTCCGCATGCGCGGGGTAGGCGATATCGAGAGCATCCTGCGAGTTTTCGGCAATGAACCCATGCGAACCGATGCCGAGTGATGTGGAGGCTGTGTTGCCGGTCTTCTCCGCCGTGGCGCGATAGAGTTCGACCAGTGGCTGGAACTGCTGCGGGCGTCCGCCGATTATGGCGATGACCATGGGCAGGCCATAATAGGCTGCCCGGGCAACGGAGTTGGGCGTGCCGCCCACCGCGATCCAGATCGGCAGCTTTTCCTGCACGGGCTTTGGGAAGATCTCGAGATTGGGGATTGGCCGCGTGTGGACGCTTCCCTCCCAGGCCACTTTGCCGCCGTCATTGATCCGGAGCAACTGAGCCAGCTTCTCTTCGAAGAGATCATCATAGTCGTCGAGGTTGTAGCCGAAGAGGGGAAAGCTCTCGATGAACGAGCCGCGCCCCGCCATGATCTCGGCGCGGCCGCCGGAAATCAGGTCGAGGGTGGCAAATTGCTGCCAGACCCGGACCGGATCCTCGGAACTCAGCACCGTAACGGCCGTCGAAAGGCGGATGTTCCTTGTCATTGCCGCAGCCGCGGCAAGGATCGTGGTTGGCGCGGAGGCGACGAAATCGGAGCGGTGATGCTCGCCGAGCCCGAAGAAGTCGAGGCCGAGTTCGTCCGCGAGCCGAATCTCCTCGAACAGATCCCGAAGCCGCTCTTCCGGGGACTGCAGCCGTCCGCCCTCGAGCGGGTTGGGCGTGTTCTCGGCGAAGGAATAGAGCCCCAGCTTCATTTCTGTAATTCCCGTTTCAATGTTGCCGCCAAGGTGGTGGCGGGGCGCAAAGGCGGCAAGTACGCACAGGGTTGATACCGCCCAACGCTAAACTGAACGAGGCGTTTCGACCGGGTTTTCCCGACGGCCTGCCTTATTTCCACGAACCATTATCGCACAGTTCTGGCATGTGGGGATTGATTGCCGAAACCCAATGAAATCATTGGCTTGTCTGGATGTCAGTGAGCGAGCCGGAAGCGCCTGGGCGAGGCGGCGGGCCGCGCCTCGGCTTCCCCTGCCTGAATTGGAACCCCGGTCTGCTCCAAGAATGAACGACGTCTGACAAGTACCCGGAGTCTCAATCCGAAGACGGTCCCGCTGGGAAGGACGCAACGAAAAGCCCTCCGGCCGAGAGGCGCGGAGGGCACGCATGCTTCAGAGGGAGGGCTGAAGCGTCGCCAGGCAAGACCGACCCTTACGGCGAGGTCGTCGCCGGAGCTGTCGGGGCAGCATCGACCGCAGGAGCAGAAGTGGCGTCCGCAGGCGCGGTCGTCTCAGCGGCCGGAGCCATTGTATCCGTGCCCGTCGTCGGGGCCATCGTCGAGGTCGGGTCCTCGGTCGACGTGCTGGTCATCGGCTGGGTCGATGTATCAGCGGGTGAGGTCACGGCGGGGGTGTTGTTGATGGTGGTGCTGTTGGTCGCCGGCCCGGAATTGGCCGAGAAAACCAGGTAGCCGACGGCGAGAAGCGCGAGGGCAACGATGATGCCCACGAACCAACCTGTTGCACTCGACTGGCGGGTGTAAACGGTCTGGTTCGGCGTCTCCGCAGAGTAGATGGTGTCACGATCAGGAACAGCCATATCAATCTCCTTTGTTTCTACCGTATGGCTTGAAAACGCAGGAGTGCGCGGAGGGTTCCTTGAAGTTACACCCGTTGTTGCGAAGCGGCGCCGCTTCGCAATCTGGCAGCACGATTGTGCAGAAACTCAAAATCCGCCGCTGCTCGACTTCTCGGGCTTTGCCGAGTCGCCCTTTGCCATCTTGCCGATCATCTTTGTCGAGGCGCTTATGCGATCGATCCAGGCAAGGAAAACCGCCGAAACGACGAAGGCGAGGTGGATGACGGTGAACCAGATCAGCTTTTCGACGGTGTATTTCTCGATGTTGAGAAAGACCTGCAGGAGGTGGATCGAGGAAATCGCGATGATCGTGGAGGCCACCTTGATCTTCAGCGAGCCAGCATCGATCTCGCCCAGCCAGTGGACCGAGCCTTCGTTGTCGAAGCGGGAAACGTAGCTTTCGTAGCCCGAGATGATGACCATGACGACAAGGCTGGCAACCAGCGCGGCATCAATGAGGCCCAGCATCTTGAGGATGGCATCCGCGTCATCGAGATTGAAGACGCTGGTGAAGAAGGTGAATAGCTTGATCCCGAAGCTGACCGCATAGAGGCCAAGGGCGATCGCGAGCCCGACATAGAAGATGACGAGCAGCCAGCGCGAGGCGAGGATGATGGCTTCGATCGCCAGTTCGAGCTTCTTCGGCATGGGCAACTCCGCAAGTAGGACGCCGCACATCGATAGCGAAGTTGCAGCGTCGATCAAGAGCGACTGACGCAGGACGGCTGCTCACAATTGAAAGGGCCGGAGCGTTGGCCCCGGCCCTTGGTGTTCATCTGCCGAATTGGTGACCCCCGTCCTTCGAGATGGTGAGGATGGGGGCCGCCTCAGGCAGCGACCGGGATCAGCTCCCGAGTGCGACGACTTACTGGTTTTCGGACACGGTGATCAACGGGGTGATGCGCTTGATCGACACGCGGCGGTTGAGCCGCTCTGCATCTTCGGTCTTCACCTTGAGATAGCGTTCGCCGTAACCCTGGGTCACGAGGTTCTCCGGCGGCACGTCATAGAAATCCGAGAGGATCTTGGCGACGGTCGAGGCGCGGGAGTCGGACAGGACCAGATTGGACTGATCTGACCCGACGGCATCGGTGTGGCCTTCGATGAGGAAGGTCTCGGCCGGGTTGTCTTCCAGCATGGCCAGCATGGCGTTGGCGACCTTGGAGAGGGCGCCGATCTGGTCCCGCGCGATGGTGGCCTTGCCGCTGTCGAAGGTCAGGCCGCCCACTTCGATGCGCCGCACCGAGTCACGCAGACGTGCCGACCGCTTGACGTCATCGATGGAGTAGATCTTGCGGACCTGCTCGACCGGCGGCTTGCGGAAGAAGAGCTCGACTTCATCCTCATCGGCCTCGTCGGCATCGAGGATATAGTCGCGCACGGGGATGGTCAGGCGAAGCGGAGGCAGGTCATCGCCCGGATCGCGCCAGTTGAAGAAGTCGTCATCCTCATCGTCCTCGTTGTAGTAGGCGAGGATATATTCGCGGCCATCCGGCGTGATGCGGGAACGCTTGAGCACTTCACCATACTTGTTGCGGATGGTGACGATCCTGACGCCGTTCGGACGCTCGACGGTTTCCTTGACCCGGCCGTTCGAGAGCCGTTCGTAGTAGACGAAATCTTCGTCGTCATCGCTGATCCGCTCGAAATCGGCGGCCGGATTCGAGTAGACGAGATTGATGCCGATCTGGAAGATGAAGCCCGAATTCGTGTAGTTCGGGCGATCGTCGACCGGACGCGGCGGGTTGGTTGCGGGTGCGTTGTTGTTGACCGTGGTGTTGTTGACCACGTTCACATTGGTCACGGTGTTATTGATGATCGTGACGTTCTGCGGCACCTCCACCGGCGGCAGGGCGCTCGGATCGAACCTCTCTCCCTCCAGCTCGGTGATCGACTGGACTTCCACAGGGGCGATATCGGACTGTGCGGCCTCATCGCTCTCCGGCGGCGGCGCAATGGGTTCCTCCGGTTGCGCCGGCTGCTGGCTCTCCGTACCGCCGTCGGCGGCAGGCTGACCAGGATCGGTTGTTCCGTCGAGGACATCCTTGGCGCTGTCGAGGATCGGGGCAGCCTCGCCCGTCACGCTCTCAGGAAGGACTTCGGTGGTCTCGGGCAATACGGCATTGTCGGCCCCCGGAAGTTCGGAGATCGGCTTGCCCTCGGAGGGCTTTGGCTCGGCGGGCGCGGCGGGGACGGGCGGCAGCTCGATGCCATATTCAGCAAGGCACTGGGCAACGTCGCTGAAGCCGAGCGTCGCGCAGAGGTCGACGAACTGGGCATTGGCGGCATCGATGGTCGACTGACCGGCCGGATCGCCGGCATCCAGCTGATCAACGCCGACCTGGTAGACCTGCGCCGCTTTCTGCAACTGCTCGATGGCCATCTGCATCGGATCGGGCTCGGCAGGCTGCTCCATTGCAGGCTGCTCTGCGGGTGCCGGTTCCTCAGCGGGAGCGGGCTCTTCGGCCGCCGGCTGTTCGGCTGCGGGCTCTTCCAT
>CAYPYV010000051.1:0-18748 GCA_964414845.1 uncultured Devosia sp.
GGCACGCGCCGATGGTCCTGTTGCGCTCACGTTCCCGAGCGGCAATCGCCTCGAAGCCGCCGATATGCTCTATGATCATCAAACTAGGCTGATTACGTTCCACAAGGTGAAGCTATGGCTCGTATCCACTCCCGGCGAAGCGCATTAGCCGTGCTGGCTTTCGCGGTGTGCAGTGTCGGGGTGTATGTGGAACCGACTGTTGCGGCGGGCTCGCCGATCGAAGTAACCGCCGACACATTCGTCGTCGACCAAGCTAACCAGAAGGCCACCTTCTCCGGCAATGTCGTGATCAAACGCCTCAATCTCGACATGTGGGCTGACGAGGTAGTGGTCGCCTTTGGCGCAGGTGGAGAGTCCGACATCAAGTCGCTCACCGCCGACGGCAATGTTCGGGTTAGGACCCCAGCGCAGAACGCACGAGGCGACCATGCTACTTTCGACCCGGGCACCCAACTCGTCCGAGTAACCGGAAACGTGAGGGTTTCAAATGCCCAAGGGGAGGTCGCCGGCCCCGAACTGGTCATCGACCTTAGGAAGAACACGTCCGTTTTCCAGGGCACAAAAGGTGGCGGACGCGTCACCGGCGTGTTCACCCCGCAATGACGGTTGAAGAAGCCGACGACGCCCCCGACTTTCGCGGCTGGCTGGTTGCCGATGGACTGAGGAAGCGATTTGGCAAGCGCCAGGTTGTGGCCGATGTCAGCCTCGCCGTACATCGCGGCGAGGCCGTCGGGCTGCTCGGACCGAATGGCGCTGGCAAGACCACCGTGTTCACAATGATCATGGGGCTGGTGAAACCTGATGAGGGACAGATTCTGCTCGAAGGCTGGCCGATCACCCGCCTGCCGCTATTCCAGCGGGGCCGACTGGGTATCGGCTATCTTCCACAGGAACCCTCGATTTTCCGTGGGCTCACCGTCGAGGGCAACATCCTCGCCGTACTTGAGGGCCATGTGCGAAAGAGGACCGAACGTCTCGAGCGGCTTGATGCCTTGCTTGAGGATTTCTCGCTTGCCCATCTCCGGAAGTCCGATGCCATGGCGCTCTCGGGTGGTGAACGCCGCCGTGTCGAGATCGCCCGGGCACTCGCCGCCGACCCGATTTTCATGCTGCTCGATGAACCCTTCGCTGGTGTAGACCCCATTGCAGTATCGGAAGTTCAAGGCCTAGTGCGACAACTGACAGCACGTGGAATCGGTGTGCTTATAACCGACCATGCGGTGCGGGAGACCCTGGCACTCGTCGACCGCGCATATGTCATCCACGAAGGGCGAGTAATGGTCGAAGGTACGCCCTCCGAGATTGCAGAGAACCCGGATGCGAGAAGGGTTTATCTCGGCGAGAGCTTCACGGTCTGAATCCGCATGTTGGCGCAGGGGCTTAACCTTGCGGTGCGTCTCATTGGCACAAATCTTGCCCTCGACTTGCCCTATAGAATTGTTTGCGGCATGTTGCGCGCCGGGAAGCCTGATGTTTCGTGCGTGGGAGGAAGTGCGTAATGGCAATGTCGCCTCGACTCGAGGTCCGCCAGAGCCAGAGTCTGACGCTGACGCCGCAGCTGATGCAGTCGATCAGGCTGCTGCAGCTCAGCCATATTGAGCTAAACGCCTTCGTCGACGCCGAATTGATGCGCAATCCGCTGCTCGAACGCGAGGACGGCGGCGAGCCGGCCGAAACGGACAATGCCGACCTGCCCGAGCGCCCTTCGGAGCTCAATGCTGCGGAGGATACTGTAGATTTTTCCGACCGTATCCAGTCGGCAGACTCCATCGCGAACGGCTTCGATACCGAGGTCGAGAATGTGTTTCCATCAGAGTCGGCACCGGATCGTCTGGCCGACGCAAGCCCATGGAGCGAGCGCGGCGGCGGCGATGATGCGCCGGATATCGACCAGTTCGTTGCGTCGCGCCCCTCTCTCGGAGATCACCTCTGGGCACAAGTCGGGCTGATCGTCTCCGACCCGGCAGATCGCCTGGTCGCGCGCTTTCTCGTCGATAGCGTCAACGAAGCCGGCTATCTTGCAACCGACCTCGAAAGCGTCGCCACGCAGCTTGGGGCTCCGCTTGGACAGGTCGAGGCCGTGCTCCAGTTGCTGCAGACCTGCGATCCGGTGGGCGTCTTCGCCCGGGATGTTCGGGAGTGCCTAGCCCTGCAACTGCGCGACCGTGACCGGCTCGACCCGATGATGCAGCGGCTCCTCGACAATCTCGAGCTTGTCGCAAGTCATGATCTCGCCGGGCTCGCCCGCGTCGTAGGTTGCGACCGCGAGGATCTGTCCGACATGCTGGGAGAACTGCGCGAACTTGATCCGAAGCCCGGACGCGCTTTCGAGACTTCGGTCGTGGAAGCGGTGGTGCCCGACGTGTTCGTGCGTCCGAGCACCGATGGCTGGCAAGTCGAACTCAATTCCGACGTGCTACCGCGTGTACTCGTGAATCGAGCCTATTACGCTACTGTTACGCGTCAGACCCGCGACACGACGGAGAAGCAGTTCCTCACCGATTGCCTGCAGACGGCGAACTGGCTGGCCAAGAGCCTCGACCAGCGCGCCCAGACGATCCTCAAGGTCGCCGCCGAGATTGTGAAGCAGCAGGATGGCTTCCTCACCCATGGCGTCACACACCTGAAGCCGATGACGCTCAAATCCGTTGCAGACGCAATCGAGATGCACGAGTCGACGGTGAGCCGGGTCACCTCCAACAAGTATGTCTCGACCCCGCGCGGGTTGTTCGAGATGAAGTATTTCTTCACAACTGCGCTCGGCTCCTCGACGGGGGAAGCCGACCATTCGGCGGAGGCGGTGCGGCACCGCATCAGGCAGCTTATTGAGGCGGAATCACCGTCCGACATCCTCTCCGACGACACGATCGCGGAGACGCTTCAGAAGGAAAAGGGCATCGAGGTCGCCCGCCGTACCGTGGCCAAATATCGCGAGGGGATGAATATTCCCTCCTCCGTTGTGCGCCGGCGGCAGAAGCGCGCGCTGGCACCTGCAGGCCGCTGAGCCCCGGGGCGCCGGGGCTTTTTCGCCCACGGACTTGTCTTTCGCTTCGATTGCATAGCTTTCGCTCACCGGTCGGAAACCCGACCGGTGCACTTCGCATTGCCGTTTGCGTCAATAGGGGTCTAGATTCACCGTCGAGGGGTGACCACATCCCTTATGCCGGTCATGAGAGCCGGCACGGCAACGAAGAGAAAAGAGGACTCCATGACTCTGCGCGTTTCGGGAAAGAACATGGATGTAGGCGATGCTCTGAGGAGCAAGGCGGAGGGCCATTTCGACACCGTCGTGAAGAAGTACTTCGACGGCAACTACACCGGACACATGATCCTCGAGCACGAGGGCTCCGGGTTCAACGCGCAAGTCAATATCCACCTCGATACCGGAGCGATCCTGCAGGCCAGTGCCTATGGCGGCGATGCAATTTCGGCCTATGAAATGATGGCCGAGGCTATTGAGAAGCGGCTCCGCCGCTACAATCGCAAGCTCAAGGCGCACCGCCGTCACGGCGCCAATGGCGCGGCTATCGCCGAAGAGGCGCCGGCCTATGTGCTAGCGTCGCCCGACGAAGAAGAGGAACTTCACGAAGATTACTCACCGCCGGTTATCGCCGAGTCGACCGCCAGCCTGCGCCAGATGTCTGTGGGCGAGGCGGTGATGCAGCTTGATCTCACCGGGCACGAGGTGGTGGTATTCCGCCATGCTGGACACGGGGGCCTAAATGTGGTCTACCGCCGCGCCGACGGAAATATCGGCTGGATCGACCCGGCCCTCAGGCCCAATTAGGCGACGCAAACCCGCGCCATCGTCCCCGCTTCGACCGCAATAGGAACGTGTTGATGGAATTGACAGACATCCTCTCCGAGGAGTCCGTGATCGCGTGTACGGGTCTGAAGTCGAAGCAGGACGTTCTCGAAGCGCTGGCGGAGCGGGCCGCGAAGGTGACTGGTGGCGACGCCTCGGCCATCCTCGCGGCACTGACCGAACGGGAAGAGCTTGGCTCTACAGGACTGGGCAATGGCATCGCAATTCCACATGGCAAGTTTTCGGGGACGGCGGGTGTTACCGCCGTCTTCGCAAGGCTCGATGCTCCGGTGGATTTCGAGGCTGTGGACGACCAGCCGGTCGACCTATTGATGATGTTGCTCGCGCCGGTTGGCGCTGGGGCGGATCACCTCAAGGCACTCGCACGCGTCGCTCGTATCCTGCGCAGCGAGGCTATCGTTGAGCAGTTACGAGCCGCAAGTGACGCGGCTGGGCTCTACGCCATCCTCACCCGCCCCCTCGCCGCGACGCAGGCGGCCTGACGCTATCGTGCAGTTCTGAGACTGAGCTGTCTTCGCTTACGCGCCCCATCCGACCGACTTGCCGGAAGAGGGCGCGCCGAGGCGTGTATGGTCAGTGCAGGGTGACGATGCCGACATTGCGGCCCGAGAGCCAGTCGGCCACGGCCTCCTCGCTGTCAGCCACCATGAGCGGCTGGCCATCGGCCGACACGACGATGTGATAGTCTGATTCCTGGTCGAGCCCGGTTTCGGGCAGCATGGTGTTGAGCGCGTCGCCCCGCACCTGCTTCACATAGACCACTGCATTGGAGCCGAGCGCCATGAACTGCGCTTCGGTCAGGTGCCGCAGCGGGTGATCGGACCTGTCGTTATTGCGGGATTCCTGCATCTTGTTCCCCTTGGTCTAGGCAGAACGAATTTCAATTCGTCTTGCGATCTTCTCGGCTCTCGGTCGAACAACTGCGATGACCAGCATGCCGTTCCGGAGCATTGCGTCCTTCACCAGCATGCCCTCTGCGAGGAGGAACTGGCGCTGGAACTGCCGCGCGGCGATGCCGCGGTGCAGGTACTGGCGAGCCTCGTCTTCCTTCTGGCGGCCACGGACAACCAACTGGTTGTCTTCGGTCACAACGTCGAGGTCATCGGCGGAGAAGCCCGCCACGGCGATGGAAATGAGGAAGCTTTCGTTCCCCTCCTCGTCGGTCTTCCGTTCGATATTGTAGGGCGGGTAGCCGTCAGCCGCACGGGCGAGGCGGTCGACCCTTTCCTCGAAGGCGTCAAAGCCAAGCAGGAAGGGAGCCGAGAACATCGAGACACGCGACATACGATCCGTCCTTGAGCAAGCAACGTATCTGGACAGCCCGTCTTCGAGTGGCACCGCCCGATGCCCATGATATGGGAAAACGGAGCGGCCCGTTCAAGGGAAGCGGCGTGCATCCGAAGGGCGCAAGAGGACTATCGCGTTGGACAAGCGAGTTGCTGTAATCACGCCGGCCTTCCGGGCTGCGCGGTGGGTGGGCGAAGCCGTGAAGAGCGTCGCGGCGCAGACACATGCAGAGTGGGAGCACTGGATCATCGCTGACGACGGCGATGACTACGAGGCGCTCCTCAAGTCCCTGGGGCTTGCGGACCCGCGCCAGCGCTTCCTCTCCACCGGGAGGATCGGGGCCGGAGCGTCGCGGGCCCGGAACCTCGCGCTCGACCGGCTCGATACGCCCTATGTCGCCATCCTCGATGCCGACGATCGCCTGAAGCCAGAAAAGCTGGCGCTGGCGGTCGCGGCGCTCGGGGACCACCCCATCGTCTCCACCGCGCTCGACGTGATGACCGACCGCTACCAGCACCTGCGCCTCGTCGGTGACGGGCCGGATCGGCTGCTCACTCCGGGACGCTACAAGTTCACCGCGCTCTCGATGGATTCGATGATCGCCTGGGATCGGCGCGTCACCGACGCGCGCTACGATCTAGAACTCACCAACATGACCGACCTCGAACTGCTGATGCAGCTCTGGCAGAAGGCCGACCGGGTCTATCACCTCGGGACGCCGCTCCACGACTACGTGAAGGTGTCGAGCTCGATGAGCAATGCCGAAGGCGTGACCGACAAGATGATCGCCTCGAAGCGTACGCTGCTCGCCCGTATCGAGAGCGGGCATTATCGCTTTGCCGCCCCCGATGCGGCCGAGGGGCTCGCGGCCTTCCTCGGCATATCGCTTGCGGCCGAAGCGGCTTATCCCATCGAACGCCAAACCCGCCCGGACCTGCTGTTCGAAGATAACCTCGAACCCATGCTGCGCCGGTTCGAAGCGAACCAGCAGCTCGGCTGAACCTCAGAATGAACGGCTGATTTCGCTTCCCTGGCACCTCGCGGTCATCTCCAATGCAGGCATTATCGCATGGCAGGAGACCGCGGGGATAAGTTTGGCAAATACGTTAGGAATCAGGGCCTTAACGGCGGGTGGAACGGGGCCGATGAAGGCGCGGAACCGTGTGGCGCCGTGCCCTACCCCGACTTTGCCACGGGATTGCCGCGGGTCGTCCGTCTCGATGAACGGAAGATGAAGGGGGGCAGCAACGCAGTTCGTGTCACATGGCTGGCTTACAGAGTGGCTGCCCGCACAGCCGGTCTCGTCAGCGCAAGCGGCACCCCCCACCCGCCCTTCGGGCACCCTCCCCCGTAAACGGTGGAGGGGGTCCCGACTGAGAGGTAGAGGGAACCGACTGAGAGAGCTAAGCGAGTGCCGCTTCGACCTCGGCGCGGGTGGGAATGGCGGGCTGCGCGCCGGGCTTGAGGCAGGCGAGACTGCCGGCGGCGGCCGCCTGACGCAGCGCCGTTTCGAGATCGAGCCCGCGGTCGAGCCCGGCGGCGAGATAGCCGCAGAACGTATCGCCCGCGCCGACTGTATCCACCGGATCGATCTTCAGGGACGGGACGGAGAAGTTGCGCTCAGGCGTTGCCGCGCGGACGCCATCGGCGCCGAGCGTCACGATGACCGTCTGGTTATTGGCTCTCGCCCAGTCGGACATCGCCTGTTCGAGCGTATCGAGGCCGGCGCCAGTCAGGAGCTGGAACTCGGTCTCGTTGGCGACGAGTATGGAGGCGAGGTCCGAGATGTCCCTGGTGCTGTCGAGGAAGGGCGCGGTGTTGAGGATCGAGATCACGCCCTTCTCTCGCGCCAGTTCCAGCGCATGGCGCGTCGCAGACTGCGGAATTTCCTGCTGAAGCAACAGGATGGACCCGATGCCAAGCCCATCAAGCGCCCGCTCGGCATCGGCCTTGCCCATGGTGCCATTGGCGCCGGGCAGAATGGCGATGACGTTTTCGCCATGGGCATCAACGAAGATCATGGCGATGCCGGTAGGGCCATCGACGATCCGGAGCCCGGCGAGGTCGACACCATCAGCTCGCAGCAGCGCCAGCGCCTCGTCGGCGAAGCTGTCGGTACCTGCTGCGGCGAACATCCGCACCTCGGCGCCGGCGCGGCGCGCGGCCAGCGCCTGGTTGGCGCCCTTGCCACCGGCGGCCGAGGCGAACTTGTCGCCGGGCACGGTCTCTCCCGGCCGCGGGATGCGGCTTACGGTACCGATCAGGTCGAGATTGGTGGAACCGAGCACTGTGATCATTGGGCGGCTTTCAGCACGGTATTGTAGTTGCGGGACGTCCAGAGTGCCTTGCCGAGGCTCTTGTGCATCAGCTCCATACCGGGGCCGAAACGCCCTGTCGGCAGGCGAAAGGCAAGAATGCATAGCTCGCTGCCGGTCTGCTTGACCAGTTCGAAATCGCCCTCGACCGCCGTTGGTGTCACGGGGCGGGCGGCCGGCTCAGCGAGAAGGGTAACATAGAGCTTGGTGTCGGCGTCCTCCGTCCGGCCTGCAAAGGGATCGGATGCGACCAGCGCCTGCAACTCGTCTCGCGAGCGGAGAATCGTGCCCGACTCGAAGCCGAAGGCGGTCTTGAAGCCCTTCTCCAGTGCCCGGGGGTCCGGACGGCTCTGGGCAGTGAAGATGACATTGCCCGACGCGAGAAGCGTGCGGACTTCGGCAAAGCCCATGGCTTCGTAGGCCGCCTTAAGCTCCGGGCTCCTGACAGTGCGCTTGCCGAGATTGATGCCCCGAAGGAAGGCGACATAGGTTTCGCTCACAGGCCGCTCCGCGGTTTTTTCGGACCGTTGCCCTGCGGATAGATGGTTTCGCCCCGCGCCAGCATGGCAACGAATTCGGCGATCTTTCTCTTCCGCCCTGCCTCGGTCTTCAGCGCGTTGGTGCGAAAGATCAGGGCAAAACGGTTCTGGGAACTAAGCGTTGCGAACATGCTGGCCGCTTCCGGCACGGCCTCGATCGCCGCCAACAGGTCAGCGGGCACTTCGCTGGTCGAGATGCGATAGGCCGCGTCCCAGCGCCCATCCGCCCGGGCGCGGTCTACTTCCGCCTGGCCCGGGGCCTGCATGAGACCCGCCTCGGTCAACCGCTCGACATTCTCGCGGTTTACCTGGCTCCAGACGCTGCCCTTGCGGCGCGGCGTGTAGCGCTGCAGGAAGCTGCTGTCGTCGAGGCCCTTCCTGATGCCATCCACCCAGCCCCAGCACAGTTCGGCATCGATCGCCTCCCTGGGCGTGATCGAGGGAATGCCGGAGCCGACCTTGAAGATGCGGATCCAGACTTCCTCTGCCGTCGCGTGGTTATCGGCCAGCCAATCGTAGAAGGCCTGGAAGCCCCTGAATTCCCTTACGTTGTCGGGGTTTACCACCACCGGAGCCATCAGGCGTTGTCCTCGAGCACGCGGGCGAGCGCGGCGTCCAGACGATCGTCCTCAGGGAGGACCAGGCCGAAGGGCGCAACGAGCAGGTTCTTCAGCTCGACGACGCTTGCTACCCTCGCCTCGCTCCGTACCGGGCCAGATTCGCCAGGCAATACACGGATGAACAGCCCGTCGCGCAACATGAGCCGCTCTGACCGCAATGTACGACTCACCACCAGCCGACGGGTAAAGGGGCCGCGCGTCGATATCCGCTCCGTGATCTCGGCGAGCAGCCGTTCGTCGACCGGGTCACGCCGGAAGCGGTAGAGCGGGCGCGTCCGCTCGCCGAGGTCAGCCACGACGCGCCAGTCACCCAGCGTCTCGGACACGGCGAAGGTCTCGAAATCCGTCGCATGCCGCTGCCCGTCGCGCAGCCGCAGTGGCATCAGCGGCGTGCGCCCGCCAAACCCCGCGTCGACGAGGAACGCGCCTTGCGGCAGCTCCACCACCAGCACCAGATGGTCGGGCTCGGGCTGGGCCTGACCTGAATCGCCCCAGAGAACGAAGGCGGGATGTACGCTCAGCTCGAAATCCAGCTCGCGCAGCACGGCGGCAAACAGCAGGTTGTGCTCGATACCGTGCCCGCCGCGCCGATCGAAAACCAGCTTGTGCTCGATGCTGGGCAGGGCGACGCGCACCGGCACGCCCATCAGCGGATCGAGATTTTCGAACGGAATTGCCGCGAGGTGCAGGCCCTGCAGCGCCGCCAGCGTCTCGAGGGTCGGCGCGATCGAGCCGGCAAAGCCGACCCGCTCGAAATAGGCGTCGATATTGGCTGCCTGCGCCATCGCTGTCCTCCCCGCCGCCCCGGGCCTGCGCACTATGGTCGGAGGCGGGTGGTTCGGCAACCCGCGCTTCCCCCTAGATCATTTCGCATTCCACCCGAAACGCTGAAATGACCTAAGTCTTTGTTTGGTCGCGCTTTCGAACCGGAAAAGTCGTGCAATATTTCCTCAAAGCGCTCTAGCGGCCGAGCGCGGGCGGATGATCCTCGACCATGCGCAGCACAACACGCCTCAGAAGCTCGAGGTCCTCCGGCCGGCTCAGCCGATGGTCACCATCGGGCACCAGCGTGAGACTCACCTCGTCATGCAGCAGGTGCTCGACGAGGCGCAAGGAATGCGCCTGGGGTACGTCGGGATCCTGACCACCCTGGAGAATCGCCACCGGACAGCCGGCTTCAATGCTGCGTCCGAACAGCAGGTGCTGCGCCCCGTCGTCGATGAGCATCCGCGTGATCGGGTAGGGCTCGGCGGAGTATTGCGAGGGTTGCAGCACGAGCCCATCCCGCTCCAGCGCGGCACGCTCGGGTTCCGTCATCCCCTTCAGCATCAGCTCGTGGGTCATGTCGGTCGCGGGCGCGATGAGGACCAGACCCGCGAGCGGACGCCCGCCCTTGGCGTGCAGGGCCCGCGCCAGAAGCAGCGCCAGCCAGCCCCCCATGGAGGAACCGATCACCACCTGCGGACCCGAAGTGGTCGCGAACACGGCGAGCGCCTCCTCGAGCCAGCGGCTGATCGTCCCCAGGCGGAAATCGCCGCCCGATATCCCGTGCCCCGAATAGTCGAAGCGCGTGACGGCGAGCCCCTGCTCCGCGCCCAGCTGGTCGAGCGCCTCCGCCTTCGAACCCGTCATCTCGGAACGGAAACCACCGAGCCAGAACAGGCCAGGCCCAGCGCCCGGCCGCGCCAGAATCGCGATGTCGCGTGCATCGGCCCCCGTGCCGACCTCGATCCGCCTCGTATTGACGCTCATCCCGGCTCCCTGCCTGCCACCGCTTCCGTGCCGAACACCTCCCAATGCATGGGGCAAACGGCAACACACTCCAACAATCGTCGTATCCGGGGGCGGAAGCCCGCGAATCTTCTTGCTCAGATGTTGACTTATGCGGGCCGCGCCCCGATTTTAAGCGCGATTTCCCGCCGCTTCGGTAATTGTTGAAGGATCGCCTGCCATTCGTCGTCCGATGAGACCCCTCGCGCCCCAGAAAGATGGGCCGCAATCCAACGAGGACATTTCCAGCCCCGAAATCCAGCTGATCGACGCCGAAGGGACCAATCGCGGCGTCATCCGTACGCGCGAGGCCTTGGCCGAGGCGCGTGAGCAGGGGCTCGACCTGGTGATCATCTCGCCAAATTCCACCCCGCCGGTCGCCAAGATGCTTGATCTCGGCCGCTTCAAATATGCTGCCCAGAAGAAGGCAGCCGAAGCGCGCAAGAAGCAGAAGGTGATCGAGGTCAAGGAAATCCAGCTTCGGCCCAATATCGACGACCACGATTACCAGACCAAGATGAAGGCGGTGCACCGCTTCCTCGAGGATGGCGACCGCGTGAAGGTGACGCTCAGGTTCCGTGGCCGCGAAATGGCGCACCAGGACCTCGGCATGGCACTGCTGGTCAAGGTACAGAGCGAACTCGAGACCAAGGCCAAGGTCGAGTCCGCGCCCCGCTCCGAGGGCAAGCAGATGGTCATGGTACTGGCGCCCAAGTGAGTACCTGAGGTTGCTGGACCGCCGCGACAGCACATGCGTCGCGGCGGGGCCCGGCGATACACAAAGCGCAGGCGCGAAGCCGGGTTTTGCAAAGCTTCGTCAATATCTCACCGCTAGTGTGCCCCCGAAATACATTTGCCTTCGGGGGTTTTCATGTTGTCTCGCCTCAGCCTTGGCCAACGCATTTACGGCGGCTTCGGTACTCTGATCGTCTTGCTGATCATTGTCTGCGGGGCCGGCCTGACCGGCCTCAGCCAGGTCGGCGGCGTGGTGGATACGCTGAAGACGGCGAGCCAGGATACCGCGCAGCTGCAGGGCCTGCTGCAGCGCCTCGAAGAGGTCAAGGCGGCGCAGCTGCGCTATGTCGCGACCCCTGACCAGGCCTCCGTCGATGCCTTCAAGGCCGCGCAGGAGGCCCTCGGGCTCGACAACCCGGCACTGATCGAAAGCTTCGCGCGCGCCAATGCGACCGAGTCGCTTGATGTGCTGAAAGCGGGCACGGGTCAGTTCGCCAAGGCCTTCGATCAGCTCGTCACCCTCGACAAGACCCAGGCGGAGTCGGCCGGGCAGTTGCGCAGCGTGAGTGACAGCGCCATCACGGCGATGGACGCCCTGACGCAAGGGGCGTTTTCGGCCAACGACATGAGCACGGTGCAGATGGCATCGCAGATCACCGCGCTGCTGCACACCATGACCGGCAAGGCTGAGCGCTATCTCGTCAGCGAGGACCCCAATGACCTGAAGGTCGTCAAGGACCTGCAGAAGGACATTTCCGGCCGGATCGACGGCATGTCGATCATCCTGTTCCAGGCCGATCTCAAGGACAATGCCCAGAAGGCCAAGACCGCGCTCAACGGCTACAAGCTCATCGCCAACAATCTGGGTGGCGTGGTGCAGCAGAAGGCCAATATCGAAAACAGCACCATTGCGCTGCAGAAGAAGAACCTCGACGCCGAGATGACGCAGCTTTCGCTGCGCCTGCAGGAAATGCAGGCCAATGCCGCATCGGAAGGCGCCGCCAAGACCCAGCAGACCGGCATCATCATGGGCGCCTTCGGCGTGCTCGCCATCCTGGTCGGCATCGGCATCGCACTGATGCTCGCCACCCAGCTCAGCGGCGCGCTGCGCTCCATGGCCAACAAGATGCAGCGGCTCGCCGAGGGCGAACTCAATATCGAAGTCGATGCAAAGACCAGCGCCCAGAAGCACGAGCTCGGCCAGATGGCGCAGGCCATCGCCGTGTTCCGCTCCAACAGCGAGGCCGTGCGGACGCTCGATGCCGAGCGGCAGTCGGCGCAGGCAGAAGATGCAGCGCGGCGGCGGCTGGCGGACCAGACGCTTGCGGGCGTGGCACAGGCGGTGGAATCGGCCAGCGCGGGGGATTTCTCCATCCGCGTGCCGGCGACGGAAATGGCGGAGCTCAAGGGCTTCGTCGACGGCATCAACTCGGTGCTGGCGATCGTCGAGAGCGGTGCGAGCGCCACGGCGGAAGTGCTGGACCGGATGGCGGAAGGCGATCTCTCGGTGCGCGTCACGGGCGAATACCATGGCCTGTTCGGCCGGCTGCAGGATTCGACCAACCGCGCCGCCGACAGCTTCAGCAGCATCGTCACGCAACTGCGCGACACCTCGAGCGCGCTGCGCTCGGCGACGGGCGAAATCCTGTCAGGCGCCAATGATCTCAGTGCCCGGACCTCCAAGCAGGCCGAAACCATCTCGGAGACCTCCGGCACCATCGCGCGCCTGGCGCAGGCGGTGCAGGTCAATTCCAGCAAGGCCAACGAGGCGGCGGCCAAGGCCCGCACGGCCTCGCAGATGGCCGACGAGGGTGGCCAGGTGATGCACAAGGCCACCGACGCGATGAACCGCATCACGCAATCGTCGGCCAAGATCTCGAACATCATCGGCATGATCGACGACATCGCCTTCCAGACCAACCTCCTGGCGCTGAACGCCTCGGTGGAAGCGGCGCGCGCCGGTGAGGCGGGCAAGGGCTTCGCGGTGGTGGCCGTTGAAGTGCGGCGTCTCGCGCAAAGCGCCGCCGAGGCCTCGTCGGACGTCAAGGCGCTGATCGCCGAGAGCGAGTCCGAGGTGCTGGGCGGCTCGCGCCTCGTCGAGGATGCGGCGAAGAAGCTCGGCGTCATCCTCTCGGCAGTGCGGGACAATACCCAGCTGATGAGCGCGATTTCGGAAGCCACCCGCGAGCAGGCGGCAGCGATCGAAGATGTGCGCTCGGCAATGGTCAGCATGGAAGAAACCACCCAGCACAATGCCGCGCTGGTGGAGGAAACCAACGCCACCATCGAGCAGACCGAGGCGCAGGCCGCCGAACTCGACCGGCTCGTCGCGGTGTTCCAGGTGGATACCGAGGCCGAGGACGGCTACGAGGCCGGTCGCCGCGCCGCCTGACCGGAACCATACGCAGAACAAGCAGGCGGGCGGCCGAGAGGTCGCCCGTTTTTGTATGCAGCACGGGAAGTGCCGGTTTGCGTTAACAAAAAATGTCTTGCGGCGCGTCTCGTTGCGCCCTAACCAAAGCACAGTTGCGGCGACGGACAGCATTGGGACGAAAGTTCCGAAACCGGCGCTATGTTCTTGGTAGACGACCCATCGCCAGACGATTACCTGCGCGACATCCTCGCCCGTGAAGCGGTCGATGACAGCGCGCAGTCGAGCTTTCGTTTGCTCGAATCAGAGGTAGAGCGAATCGTTTCTGGCTGGGGCGGACGCCATCTGCTCGAAATCTACCCGGCCGGCGCATTCGAGAAGGGCCTCGCCAACCAGTCCGGCATCGGCATCGACTATGTGCTGTCGCTGAGCCCGCGCACGCCGTTCACCACGCATGAAGTGTTCTTCTCGCTGCATGCCGCGCTGGTGCGCGAAGGCTTCGAGCCGGTGGTGCGCAACGTGACGCTCTCTATCGTGCTGGGCGGCATTCCGGTGGACCTGTTGCCGGCCAAGCGCGAATCCATGGCCTCGGACATCCATGAGATCTACTCGGCCCGGACGCGCGCGGGGGTGAAGACCAACCTCACCCACCACGTACTCGATGCGCTGGAAAGCGGCCGGCGCGAGGAAATCCGCCTGCTGAAGCTCTGGCGCGACCAGAACGGCCTCGATTTTCCTTCGTTCTATCTCGAACTTGCCACCTATGCCGCGCTCCGCCGCCGGCCCTATGGCACGGTGGCCGACAATGTCTGGGCCGTGCTCGGCTATCTCGAAACGCTGTTTCCGGCCCGTGGCATGCTCGATCCGTCGAATGCCAACAACATCATCTCCGCCGAGCTGACGATGGCCGAAAAGCGCAAGATCGCCGACGCGGCGACCAGCTCGCGCCGCGGCAAGCCCTGGTCCGAAATCGTCGGCTAGATCATTTCAAACTTGGGCTGACACGGTAAGATCATCCCGGTCCCGGTTGTGTCGCGCTTTCGGACCGGAAAAGTCATGCAGCTTTTCCTGAAATCGCTCCAATCGAAAGTTAAGCACACTTGTGCTAGGCTTCCGCCAATCGGTCCGGAGGGGGAACGATCATGTTGGACCATAAGCAGGGCCTGTTTCACCTAGCCGGGCAATTGCACCGCCAACTCGGCGTCCTGCAGCGCGACGCACTCCATCCCTTGGGGCTGCTGCCCGCACAATTTTCCGCCATCGCCGAAATCGCGCTGCGGGAGGGCATGACCCAGGCCGAGCTCGCCCTGCGCCTCGATCTCGAGCAACCGGGCGTAGCGCGCACGCTCGCGGGGCTCGAAGAGGCCGGCTGGATTGCAAGGAGCGCGCTCAAGGGTCGCGCGCAGGGGCTCTATCTGAGTGACAAGAGCCGTGACGTGCTGCCGCGCGCCCACGTTGCCATCGCGGCTGCGGAGCGTCGTTTCCTTGCGGAGCTGAGCCGCACCGAGGCGGCACAATTGCTCGACCAGCTGCAACAGCTGGTTTCGTCGCTGCGCGCCGCGGCCTGATCGATAGCGGAACCCAGCGCGCCCCCCGGACGAGCAGACACCAGAAGCGACTGCGGCGGGCCATCGCGTCGCTGCGGCCGACACCTGGAGGCTCCTGCCCCGTGGCCGGGGCAGGCGGCGGCTCAGTTGGAGGTGGCCGGGGCGGAGGGCAATGCGAGCGCCTCTACCACGTCTGCCCAGGACACATATTTGAAGTTGCGGCTGAAGCCTTCGTTGCGATCATCCTGGACGACCATGAGGCCCGAGGGAAAATCCGGTCCGAGCGCCGCCGGGGTCACCTCGAGGCCATCTGTCTCACCCACCGGGTCGGTCGCGCCCGTCACGATGTCGAAGGTTCCGATGCAGGGTTGCCGGCCTTCGGCATCCGGCAGCCTCGGATAGAGCGCGTAGCGGTTGACCCCCTGGGCCGACACGACGAGCCAGCCCGACTCCGGCCCGGTCGGCAACACGCCAAGGCCCTCGACGTCATCCACGGGCAGACAGGCGGACCCCACCTTGTCCACCAGCACGCCGTCTGCAGCGGCACGCGGGTTGGCATCGAAGCGCCAGATGCCGCCATCCTCTTCGCCAATGTAGAGCAGGCCCAGCGCGTCATCCGCGACGACGCCTTCGGGCTGTGACGGAAGCTTCCACTGCCGGGCGAGACGAAGCTCCATCGCCGCAAGCGTGCCACCAATCTCCCACTGCACCACGTCACCGGTCTTGAAGTTGGCGATGACCGAGAGGCTGCCGGCGCGATCCTTGTAGAAACCGATGCCATAGATGTCGTCGTCGATGGGTGTCGGCGCACCCGGAAAGGCAAAGCGCGGTGCATGGGACACGGTGCCGTCGGGCGCCATGGTGTAGAAGACGATGGTGTTGTCCTCGCGCTTGCTGGCAGCGATCAGCGTCACGTCCTCGCCACCCAGAACAAAACTGCGCAGGTCGACATTGTTGAGCCGACCGTCGGGCAGTTTCTGCAGCGTCCGGCCGGCGAGGTCAAAGACCACGAGGCCAAAATCCTTATCCGTGCCAATCACCCGGCTTTGCAGCGGATCGGCAGGGTTGACCCAGATGGCCGGATCGTCGGGATCGACATCCACCGGCTCGGTCTCGCGAATAGCCGCCACGCTGCCGATGGCAGGTGGCTCGGCCAGCGCGCTACCGCCACTCAGCAGCAGGCCTGCCGCAAGCCAGGCGAGGCAGCGCAGATCAATCATCGATCTCGGCCTCGGTGACGGGAGCGGTGAAAGAGATGGCAATCGGCTTGCCTTCGAAGCTTCCCGTCAGGAAGCCGCCGATCAACCCGTTGGGGACGGTGCCGTCCGCGGCGGGAGTGCCCTCTTCGAGCGCGACCGTCAGGGCACCATCGGTGATCAACTGCTCTTCGTTCACGATGACCGATTTTTCCACCCATTCCCACTCGATCTGCAGTTCGAGATTGGAGAAAGCGCCTTCGGGAAACTCCGCATCCTTCAGCGTGAAGGTCGTGGGCAGGGCATGGGTCGAGAAGTCGGCATTCTCGAATTCGAACTCGAACTCGCGTTCGATGCCGTTGGTGGTGAGCGCAACCGCAATCTCGAAGTCGATATAGGCGAGCTTGCCGCCTTCGAGCGGGCGATATTCGCGCTTGGCTTCGACCGCGAAATCCGTCGCCGTGGCGAGGTCAGGAACGGCGATGTCGAAGGTGAAATCCTTGTAGGCGCCGACCATGACAAAGTGCGGCTTGGCGCCCAGCCATGCCGTCGGGGCGCTGCCGGCAGCGTCGCCAAGCTTGATGTCGGCATTGATGGCCTTGTCGGCGGCACTCAGTTCGGCCGCATCGGCAGGCTTGGGCAGCGCCACGAGCAGGGCGACCGCCCCCGCCCAGATTGCCGCACGCAGCCACGCCCTGGTCTGGCTGGAAGGTTGTCCGTCAACGCGCCGCTGCGCAAATCCCTGAGCCATCGCAAACTCCTGCAACGCGCCAACAAACGACGCCTGGCGATTTGTTTGCAGAGCGATGTTACGCGATTGTGACGCCCGACCCGTCGCCCCTTGCGCGGGCGCGGCATTCGTCGTATGGAGCGCGCCTCTGAACGGGACCGCCCGGCCGAAAGGCATGCCGTGGCGATCCTCAATGCGGGCTTCTTCGGGAGCCACCCTAACAGGACCATGCAAAATGCCAAAAATGAAGACTAAATCGGGCGCCAAGAAGCGCTTCAAGATGACCGCGTCCGGCCGTGTCAAGGCTGGCGTCGCGGGCAAGCGGCACCGGCTCATCAGCCACGACGCAGACTACATCCGCTCGCATCGGGGGACCAAGATCCTCAAGAAGGGCGATGAAAGCCTGGTCAAGTGGTACATGCCGTATAACCGTTAAGGAGCGCCGATAGATGTCCCGCGTCAAAAGAGGCGTTACCGCCCACGCCCGTCACAAGAAGGTTCTGAAGGCCGCTTCCGGCTTTTACGGCCGTCGCAAGAATACCATCCGGACCGCGAAGGCCGCCGTCGACAAGGCCGGCCAGTATGCGTACCGCGACCGTCGCGCCAAGAAGCGCAACTTCCGCGCCCTGTGGATCCAGCGCATCAACGCCGCCGTGCGTGAGCATGGGCTGACCTATGGCCGATTTATCGACGGCCTCCTGAAGGCCGACATCGCGGTTGACCGCAAGGTGCTCTCCGATCTCGCGATCACCGAGCCCGCAGCGTTCGCCGTGCTGGTGACGAAGGCGAAGCAGGCTCTGGCGTATCTCGGCGAGCTCGAGACCACGACCCACGAGCGCATCAACGCCTAAGCGTCCGCCTTTCACGAGGCCAAATTCGAGCCTTGCGCCACCTCGGTGATCCGGGATGGCGCGGGGCTTTTGTTTTTCTGCCACGACACTGCCACAACCACGATGTCACCCCGGCGCAGGCCGGGGCCCAGCCTGAAATGCCTCCCGCTTGGTGATGTCGGGTCAATCTCAGGATGGATCCCGGCCTTCGCCGGGATGACATTGTGGGTGGGTTAGTACGTAAGCAATGACGACAATTGGATAGAACCATGTCCCTCGACGCACAGATCGCCCAGCTCCGCTCAGAGATCGCCGCAGCGACCGATGCCGCCGGTGACGAAGCCGCCATCGAAGCCGTGCGCGTCGCCGCGCTGGGGAAGAAAGGCTCGGTCTCGGCGCTGCTCGCCACGCTCGGCGCCCTGCCCGCCGAAGATCGCAAGGCCGCAGGCGCGGCGATCAACGGGCTGAAGACCGAGGTCACCGCGCTCATCGAAAAGAAGGCCGCGACGCTCGCCGAGGCGGCACTCAGCGCGCGCCTCGAAGCGGAGCGCGTCGACGTCACCCTGCCGATCGCCGCGGTGCCGACTGCCGAGGGCCGCATCCACCCGATCAGCCAGGTGATCGACGAGATCACCGCGATCTTTTCGGACATGGGGTTCTCGATCGCCGAGGGCCCCGATATCGAGACGGACTGGTACAATTTCACCGCGCTCAACTTCCCCGAGGGGCACCCGGCGCGCGAGATGCACGACACGTTCTTCATGGCGCCCTCGCCGGACGGGGTGAAGCGCGTGCTGAGGACGCACACTTCGCCGGTGCAGGTGCGCACCATGCTGAAGACCAACGAGAAGCCGGCCGCGCCCTATCTCACGCCCGCCATGGACCCACCGATCCGCGTGGTGATGCCGGGCCGCACTTATCGGCACGACAGCGACCAGACCCATACCCCGATGTTCCATCAGGTCGAGGGCCTCGTCATCGA
>CAYPYV010000052.1:0-18400 GCA_964414845.1 uncultured Devosia sp.
ATCCAGATCTTCAACCAGGGCATCAAGTCCTATCGCGACCTGCCGCTGCGCATGGCCGAGTTCGGCTGCTGCCACCGCAACGAGGCGCATGGCGCGCTCCATGGCCTGCTGCGCGTGCGGCAGATGACGCAGGACGACGCGCACATCTTCTGCACCGAGGAGCAGATCCAGTCCGAGACCGAGCGTTTCGTACAC
Source organism: uncultured Devosia sp. (assembly GCA_964414845.1). Lineage (GTDB taxonomy): Bacteria > Pseudomonadota > Alphaproteobacteria > Rhizobiales > Devosiaceae > Devosia_A. Next base: position 196 of record CAYPYV010000052.1, read on the forward strand.
CTGCTGTACTCGGTCTACGAGGACATGGGCTTCGACAACGTCATCATCAAGCTTGCCACGCGCCCCGAGAAGTTCGGTGGCACCATCGAGCGCTGGAATGCCGCAGAGAAGGCGCTGGGCGATGCGCTGCTCGCCACCGGCTACAAGTTCGAGATCGCCCATGGCGATGGCGCCTTTTATGCGCCCAAGCTCGAATTCCACCTGAAGGACGCCATCGGCCGCTCGTGGCAGGTGGGTACGCTGCAGCTCGACTACGTGCTGCCCGAGCGTCTCGGCGCGACCTATGTGGCCGAGGACGGCAGCCGCAAGTTCGCTGTCATGCTGCATCGCGCCATCCTGGGCTCGCTCGAGCGCTTCATCGGCATGATGATCGAGCACTATTCCGGCAAGATGCCGCTCTGGCTCGCCCCGACCCAGGTCGTCGTGGCAACCATCGTTTCGGAAGCCGACGACTATGCGAAGAAGCTGGTCGCCCGGCTGACGGCCGCCGGCATCCGCGCCGAACTCGATACGCGCAACGAGAAGATCAACTACAAGGTGCGTGAGCACTCGGTACAGAAGGTGCCGCTGATGTTCGTGGTCGGCAAGCGCGAGGCCGAGGAGGGCACCGTCTCCGTCCGCCGCCTCGGCAGCGAGGGGCAGACGGTCCGGAACGCCAATGAAGCGATCGTCGATCTGATGGCCGACGCGGTTCCGCCCGACCTGAAGCGGGCCGCGCAGGCCACCTCGTAAGCACTGTCGCTACCTCGTCCCGATCTTTCCGAAGGACGAGGCTGCGCACCGCCGGACCTTGGGCCGCGGGCACAGCCTGCGGCCTTTGCTTGTCATGCCGCCGCGATCGTGATCGTCACCCGGCAGGCGTGGGCGTGATGGGCCGGTGGCGCGGTCCGCACGAGGATATGGGCGGGCTGCGCCTCGCTGTTGCGCCATGCGAAGAACTGTCCCGGCGCGGCGCGGGCATACTGGCCCGCTCCAAGCGACTGCACCGCGCCGTTGATCATCACATCGAGAATTCCGTCTTCGATGACGATCACCGTCTCGGCGCTCAGGTGCACCACCGCCTCCGATCGCGCACCGGGCGCCACCGTCGTCGGATGTCCCTGGTAGCTGAGGCCCGCCCCGCAGGGGTTGGCGATCGGGAGTATCCTGTCCCCTGCAATATAGAACGCCTTCGGGTGGCGTGTGGTGTTCGTATGCATGTTCCCCCTCCGACCACGTTGGGTCGAACCGAGGTTACGGCTATGGCACCCCGTTTGAACAGATCAGTAGGAACGCATTCTCGCGCCGCTCCGCATGTCGCGAACGGTGCCCCGCCTATGGCGTCACGAACTGCACGCCGAGTTCCTTGAGGCTGCGCCACACGACGAAACAGGGCTGCGGGGCGATATTGTCGACCACCAGGTCGAATGTCCTCGGAATCCCGGCCACCGACGCCACCTCAAGCTTGGAGCCCGTCTCGGAGATATTGCGAATGGTGCAGCGGATGCGCGTGCGGCCGCCCTCGAACACGATCATTGCCGGAATGATGACGTTACGTCGTGGAGAAAGGCGCTTCTCCAGTCGAATATCCATGAAACCTGGTCCTGCCGCCGCAAACAGGCATAGGGTCACAGGCAAGCCTTGCGAGAGTGTTAATTTCAAGCATCGGTTTAACGCGATTGCGTAAGCGTTTGCGTGCAATAGTTATATCTGCGCTGCATGCAATCGTTGTGGCTGCAGTCGGGGCCCGGGCTTACTATTCGCCTGCGCTCAGGCGCCGGGCGCACTATATACCGAGGTCAGGACTTCGATTTCCTTGGCTGCCCCGGCCTGCACCTGGAATGCCCTGTTGTATACCTGTTCGCCGCGCTTGGCGAAAACCTCGTATTCGCCCTCTGCCAGTACAGCAGCGGGGAAGGCGCCGGTGGCTGTGAAGACTTGCTCGCCCTCGGCGGATTTGATCGTCCAGTCGATATCGGCAATTGCTTCGCCACCGGCTTCGCTGACCAGCTTGAACGATACTTGCGCCGCCTTGTGATAGAGCGTGGCGTCCGTCATCTGCCCGGGTTCCACGCGCAGGTCGGCACGGACCACGGCGTTGACATCACCGAAATACGACACGACGTGATAGGTGCCGGCGTTCAGCGTTACCACGTCATTGGGGCCGAGGTTTTGCGCCACCGGTTGGCGGTCGGCCTCGGACGAGCCGGAGAAGATGTCGAAGCGCTGCAGGTTGATGGGAATCGGCACGTCTCCGGTTACCGCCGCATTCAGCCTGATCGCGCCGGCATCCAGCACCAGTTCCTTGGTGTTGCTGCCATCCTCAACCGTGATGGTCTGGGTCGTCTGCGCCCGACCATAGGCGACATGCACCACGTAGCTGCCCGGAACCAGTTCGAACGAGGCCTTGGCGTCCTCGCTTTTGCCGGCAAGTGCCAGTTCACCCGTTGCGTCCGTTCGAGTCTCGAACACGCGCCAGGTCAGGCCATCGGGAATGTCCTGCCCGTCTTCTGTCACCTTGGCGACCAGCGTCACCGCCTGCGGCTTGGCCACCGGCTTTGCCGCCTGTGCTGCCTGTGCCGCGGCCTCAGCGGCGCTGCCTTCGGTGGCGGCGGGAGCGCTGAGCGTTACCTGGGGCACCTCGGGCTGGGCCGCAATGCCTGCCGGCATGCGCTCGGCGCGGCGCGGCAGGGGCATGGGCGGATCTTCCGCCACAACAAGCGTCGGTGCCACCAGCACGGTGGCGACAAACAGGCTCGCAATCAAGGACTTGCGTTTCACGCGATGACCCGAAGTTTGGCCTTCGATGCACTCATCTGCACGCCTACGCTTGGATTGGGGAAAAGCTGTGTCATAACCATCCGGCCGCCGCAAGGAGTCGCTCATGGCCGTCAACACCGCTCTCGTCACCCACCTCAAGACCCGCCGCTCCGTTGGTATCGGCTTTCTGAAGGATCCGGGTCCCACCGACGCCGAGCTGCATGACATTCTCACCATTGCCACCCGCGTGCCCGACCACGGCAAGTTCGCGCCCTGGCGGCTCGTGGTGTTCCGCGGCGATGCCCGGCGCAAGGCGGGCGAGCTGATCGCTGGTCTTGCAAAGCAGATTCGCCCCGAGCTTGACGAGGCTGGCCTCGAGATGGAACGCAACCAGTTCCTCCCGGCTCCAGTCACGGTCGGTGTGCTGGTGTCGCCCAAGCCCAACCCGAAGGCGCCCTACGAGGAGCAATTGCTCTCGGCCGGCAATGTCTGCTTCAACCTGCTGCATGCCGCCCATGCCTTCGGCTTTGCGGGCAGCTGGACCAATCGATGGTACGGCACCGATCCGCGCGCCCAGCAATTGCTCGGCGCCCGGGGTGGCGAGCATTTCGTCGGCTTCGTTCATATCGGTACGCCCACCACCACCATCGAGGATCGCGACCGGCCGGCGCTTCAGGATGTGGTGAGCTATTTCGGGTAACCAATCCTTAACCTTCTCGGCGCATAAGTTAATCGAACGTTAACAGCTGGCCGATGCAATGAGTGGGGTAAAGCCGATATCGGTACCGCAGCCGCTCGCCTATGCCATTGATAAGGCAGGGGCCAAGAGTGCTGTCGATTTCGATTACCTGCTGCAGACTGCCGCGCGGGAAAGCAGCCTCAACCCTGCTGCCAAGGCGAGTACGTCAAGCGCGACGGGCCTCTTCCAGTTTCTTGATTCGACCTGGCTGCGCGTCATGAAGCAGGAGGGCCCCCGGCTCGGCTACCAGGCCTATGCCGACGCCATCACGGTCTCGGCCGATGGCGACTATAGCGTCGCCGACCCTAAGACCCGCGCTGCGATCCTCAAGCTTCGGGAGAATCCGCAGATCTCTGCCGATCTTGCAGCCGCGTTCACCGCCGACAATGGCGCCTATCTGCAGTCGAAGTTCGGCCGCATGCCGAGTCCGGGGGAGCTCTACATTGCGCATTTCCTCGGAGCGCAGGGCGCCGAGAAGCTGTTTCGCGCCGGACTTTCCGACCCCGATCAGAGTGCGGTCGCCCTGTTTCCGCGGCAGGCCAAGGCCAACCCGACCATCTTCTATCACGACGGCCAACCGCGTTCCGTGCGCGAGGTCTACAAGGTCCTCACAGCGCACGCGCAGCAGGCAGGCGCCGATGCCCCGACCGACAGCACCTTTCTCGCGCAGCAGCTCGCTGCGACCGGCGAGGGCAAGTGGCCGAGCGCGGGCATCCCGTCGCGCTTCGGCCCCGACGACATGAGCTTCACCTCGCTCTTCTCCAACGAGGCGACGATACCCGGTCGCACGCTGATGTCGCCCGCCAGTGAATCGGCCGGGGCCGACCTGTTCGGCGCGCTCTATGGTCAGGGCAGCACCGGCTCGCCGGTCGATACCGGGGACTAGCACCGTTGCGCCGTCGTTAAGGCGTATGGTGAACCCTTCCTTAAAGTCTTGCCGCTTAACTGTTTCCGGACTCGAAGGAGCGGAGAGAGCGGTTGATTCCGTACGAAGAGTTTGTCCGGCTTTGCCATTCCACCGACAGCGAGGAGCGGGGGCGTGCAGCGCATATGGCGGCGCGCGCCTTTCTGTCCCATGTCGGTCCGGCCGATGAACATGCCGCACTCTACTCAGCCCTGGTCGAGTTCCTTGACGATCCCTCGCCGCGCGTTCGTGGTGCGCTGGCTTACGGCCTGCTGCATGCGGCCGAGGCCCCGCGGCCCATCATGCTGGCGCTTCTGGGCGATGCTCCCGTCATCGCGCGCGCTGTCGCGCAATACTCGCCGGTGCTCATCGATGCCGATCTCAAGCGGCTCGTCCTGCGCGCCGATGCAGAGATGCTTGCGGCTCTCGCCGCGCGCGCGCTTCTCGGGCCCGATCTGCTGAAACTGATTATCGCGCGCGATAATCCCACCATCATCCGCACGCTGCTCGCCCGGCACGATCTCGATATCCCATCGGACACGCTTGAGGTCCTGTCGTTGGGGCCGGCGCGTTCCGATGCGGAGCTGCGGGGGCTGCTTCTCGACCGCGCCGACCTACCGGCGGCCGCTCGGGTTCACCTCGTCACGGCCGTCGCCGAAAGCCTTCGAAACCTTAGGCTCGTCAGGGGCGCTGTGCAGCCGGAGCGCCTCGCCCGTGTCATTGGCGATGCTACCGAGCTTGCCATCACCCAGATCGGCGAGCGCGAGGCCGGGGCAGGGCGGCAGGACTATGCCGAAACGCTTCTCGACAGCGACGTGGTTACCCCGCGCGTCTTGCTCAAGGCGCTGGTGTCGGGACACTTCCTGTTCTTCTCCAGCTGCCTCGCGGCGCTGGCCGAAATGTCGCGGCGCAAGGTGGACAACATCATCGATGCCGGCAGTATCGCCGCGCTCGAGGCGCTGCTTGGGCGGGTCGGGCTCGACGAAGCCATTCGCGGCCTGTTCGCCCGCTACATTCTAGCCGCTCGCGATGCAGGGCCGCTCGACGATGTCGGGGTGCGCCACTATGTGGTGATGTCGATGTGCGACGACCTCATCCATCGCTACGAGGGCGATATCCCGCCGGAGCTCGAGGAGAGCTTCGAATATCTGTCGCAGCAATCCATCGTGCTTGCGAAGGCGGCTGCCCGTGGCGTCATCGACGGATTTGTCGAAGTTGCCGGTACGCGCGCCATCGCCCCGCCGGTCATGCTGCTCGACCAGGCGCTGTTGCCCGCGGCGTGAAGGATGGGCCCAGATCCGTCAGTCGGAATTCCCTCTTTTCTTGCAGTCGGGACTCCCTCTCCCGCCTGCGGGACTTCGAGCCGGTCGCGTAGCGATTGGGCGCGCCAGTGGCGCGCCCGAAGGCGATGAAGGTGCCCGAAGGGCGGGTGACGGGAGCACCTTGCGCTGAGGCCCTTCAAGCTCAGAAGACTCACCTCGCGGCTGGGTAAACATCTCGAGATGGATCCCGGCCTTCGCCGGGAGGACATCGAGGATTTTGCACAATCCAGCACCACCCACCGGGTCACCCCGGCGAAGGCCGGGGCCCATCCTGAGATGTTGCGATGGACGCTGAGCTCTCGCAAGTCCTTGCAAGACGGACCGAAAGGAGTGGACCTCCCGGGTTCCCCTCAGTACCTGAACTGCTCGCTCAGCACGCGCTCCTCGAGCCCGGTGCCGGGGTCGAACAGCAGTGTCACGCGCCGCGAACGGTCTTCACGCACCACGACTTCGGTCACCCGCTGGAACTCGACATTGTCGGCCACTGCGCCCACCGGGCGCTTCGCCCATTCCCGCGCCCGGAACGCCACCACCGAAGTGTTGGGCAATATCGCCCCGCGCCATCGGCGAGGGCGAAAAGGCGAGATCGGCGTCAGTGCAAGGAGCGGCGAGTCGATGGGCAGGATCGGCCCGTGGGCCGACAGGTTATAGGCTGTCGAACCGGCCGGCGTCGACAAAAGCACACCATCACAGATCAGTTCCTCGAGCCGCGTCTTGCCGTCGATGAGGATCTCCACCTTCACCGCCTGGTAACTCATGCGGAACAGCGACACCTCATTCAGCGCCAATGCGCTATGCTCGCTGCCGTCCTCGCAGGTCACCCGCATCTCGAGAGGGTAGATATGCGTCGGCTTGGTACTCTCCAGCCGTTCCACCAGGTTCTCAGCGCTGAACTCGTTCATCAGGAAGCCGACGCTGCCGAAGTTCATGCCATAGACCGGAATGCCCCGGCCCATGCATCTGTGCAGCGTCTGGAGCATCAGACCGTCACCCCCGAGCGCCACGACCGTGTCGGCATTGTCGAAGCCGCAATCGCCATAGCGGTCGCGCAGGCTCTGCGCCGCAGCATCCGCCTCAGGCGTCCCGCTGGAGACGAAAGTCACGTTTTTTGGATGATGCACCAGCGCCTCCCTTGGGCCCTTTTGCCTAACACGATGCTGCGGGGTGGGGGAAGAACGGGTTGATCGATCCGGCATGCTCGACTAAATCAGCGCCAGACTTTGAAGGAGTGCCCATGCGCGCCGAAATCGAAAAGATCGTTGCCGAAATCCAGCAGGTCGTAAGCCTGCTGAGGAGGCATCTTTGACTGGGATACTGCCCAGGCTCGCCTAGACGACCTCAACGCCCGAACCGAACACCCCGAATTCTGGGCCGACCCGGAAAAAGCCCGTCCGCTCATGCAGAAGCGCGACGAGCTCGACGCGCAGATTGCCCAGGTGAAGCGCCTCGATGCCTCCATTCGCGACAATATCGAGCTGATCGAGCTCGGCGAGGCCGAGGGCGACGCCGATGTCGTCAGGGACGCCGAGGATGCGCTGCGCGATACCTTGAAGGATGCGCGCTCCGCCCAGGTCGAGACGCTGCTCTCCGGCGAAGCCGACGGCAATGACTGCTATCTCGAAATCCATTCGGGCGCAGGCGGTACGGAAAGCCAGGATTGGGCGTCCATGCTGCTGCGCATGTATACCCGCTGGGCCGAGCGCCGGAAGTTCCGGGTCGAGACCATGGAACTGCATGACGGCGAAGAAGCTGGCATCAAGTCGGCGACGCTCAAGATTTCCGGCCACAACGCCTATGGCTGGCTGAAGACCGAGAGCGGCGTGCATAGGCTCGTCCGCATCTCGCCTTATGACAGCGCCGCGCGGCGCCACACCAGCTTCTCGAGCGCCTGGGTCTACCCGGTGGTCGACGATACCATCAACATCGAGATCAACGAGTCCGACCTCAAGGTCGATACCTACCGTTCCTCGGGCGCAGGCGGCCAGCACGTCAATACCACTGACTCCGCCATTCGCATCACGCACGTGCCGACCGGTATCGTCGTCGCCTGCCAGGCCGAGCGCAGCCAGCACAAGAACCGCGCAACTGCCATGGCCATGCTCAAGGCGCGCCTCTACGAGCAGGAGCTGGAAAAGCGCGAGGCCGAGGCCAATGCCGCTGCTGCCGCCAAGACCGATATCGGCTGGGGCCATCAGATCCGCTCCTACGTCCTGCAGCCCTACCAGATGGTCAAGGACCTCCGCACTGGCGTCGAAACGTCGAACACCTCCGCGGTACTCGATGGTGACCTCGACGACTTCATGGAAGCCTCCCTCGCGGCCCGCGTGACCGGTTTCGCCGACAAGGTGCAGGACGTCGACTAATCGACCTTGCCAACTTGCGGGTCGCGTCCATCGATGCGGCCCGCCACGAGACGCCGCCCATACAGACGCCGTTCATCCATGTGGAGTGGGCGCGTCCAACTGCAGGCTTGTTCGAGGCAGGTGCGGCTCCACCTGTCAGTAGAGCGCTGCCCGGCGCGGCCCAGAATTTGGCCATATACCTGACAGAACACGATATTTCATAAATCAATCCCCGCAGGGCAGGGCCATGCGATAATGCCCCTATAGCGTCGTTCCAGGGGCCGGGGATATTGCGAAACCACCCGTTCAGATTTGGCCTGCACCAGGCCAACAAGGGCGCATCACGGCAGGGAGACCAAGCCTCCCCGCCCGTCTGCTGCTATTCGACGGCGGCTTTTGCCTTCGTCGTACGCTTGGCGGGTGTCTTTGCGCTGGCAGGTGCCTTCTCGGCCGCCTTGGCCTTCGCCGGCGACTTTGCGGCGGTCTTCGCGGTGCTTTTGGCGGCGGTCTTGGGTGCTGCCTTCTTCTTGGCGGCCGTTCGCTTGCTCGGCGCTGCGCCCCCCTTGGCGGCAATCAACGCCAGGGCCTGTTCAAGCGTCACGTCCTCCGGCTTCACGTCCTTGGGCAGCGTCGCATTCACCTTGCCCTGGTTCACGTATGGCCCATACCGGCCCGGACGCACCGAGATTTCACCATCATCATGGGGGAAAGTCTTCAGCGCGCTGACCGAAGCGCCGCCAGCACTACGCCCGAATCTCCGTCCACCGCCTGCGGCCTTCTGCGCCAGCAGGTCCACAGCGCGGTTGAGCCCGACCGTGAAGACTTCCTCGACATCGGGAAGATTGGCATATGTGCCGTCGTGCAGCACGAACGGCCCATATCGGCCGAGGCCGGCGCTGATCGGTTTGCCGGTTTCCGGATGGTTGCCGACTTCGCGCGGCAGGGCGAGCAGTTTCAGCGCCGATTCAAGCGTCAGTTGCTCAGGCGTCCAGCCCTTGGGGAGGGAGGAACGCTTCGGCTCCGACCCGTCGCCCAACTGGATATACGGACCGAACCGGCCCGACTTGAGGAAAACCTCCAGCCCGCTATCCGGGTCGATACCCAGTGATCCATCGCCCGCCGGCGCTTCGCCAGCAGCACCGGCAGCCGCGTCAGACAATTGCAGGGTGTACTTGCAGTCCGGATAGTTCGAGCAGCCGATGAACGCACCGAACTTGCCCAGCTTCAGCGAAAGCTTTCCGTCGCTGCAATTCGGGCACACGCGTGCATCCCGGCCATCGGCGCGGGGTGGGAAGATATGGTCCTGCAGCAGGTCGTTCAGCGCGTCGAGCACCTCGGATACGCGCAGGTCCTTGATCTCCTCCACATGCCGCTGGAACTCGATCCAGAATTCCCGCAGCACGTCCTTCCACTCGAGCTTGCCGTCCGAGATCAGGTCGAGCTTTTCCTCGAGGTTGGCGGTGAAGCCATACTCGACGTAACGTTCGAAAAAGCTGGCGAGGAATGCCGTGACGATGCGGCCGCGGTCCTCCGGAATCAACGCGCGCTTTTCGATGCGCACATAGTTCCGTTCCTGCAGCACGCTCACCGTCGCTGCATAGGTGGATGGCCGGCCGATACCGAGCTCCTCCATCTTCTTGATCAGCGAGGCTTCGGTGTAGCGGGCAGGGGGCTGGGTAAAGTGCTGCTCGATCAGTGCCTTCTCGAGCTTCGGGCGATCGCCGATCGACAGCGGTGGAAGTTCCCGGTCATCGTCCGCGCTCTCGTCGTCGCTGCGGTCCTCCTTCGCCTCCACTCCGTAGAGCGACAGGAATCCGGCAAAGGTCACGACAGACCCGACTGCCCGCAGCATGATGTTGCGCGGAGAACCGAACACCGAGATATCCGCCGTGGTCCGCTCGATTTCCGCCGAACGCATCTGGCTCGCGAGTGTCCGCTTCCAGATCAGGTCGTAGAGCCGCGCTGCATCACTCTCACCCGACAGGCTCGAAGGGTGGCGGAACATATCCGTCGGACGGATCGCCTCGTGCGCTTCCTGCGCGTTCTTTGCCTTGGTCTGGTAGAGTCTCGGCTTCTCCGGCAGGTAATCCGATCCGAACTGCTTGGCGATGGCGCGCCGCGCCTGTTCGATACCTTCTGGTGCCATCTGCACCGCATCGGTTCGCATATAGGTGATGATGCCGTCTTCGTAGAGCCGCTGCGCCACCTGCATGGTGCGAGCCGGCGAGAAGCCAAGGCGCGACGACGCGTCCTGCTGCAGGCTGGAAGTCGTAAACGGTGGATAGGGGTTACGCTTGGTGGGGCGCTTGTCGACCGCCGCGACATTGAATGCGCCGGCTTCGATTGCCGCCTTCAAGGCCGCCGCTTCGGCCTGGTTCTTGACCGCCAGCTTGTCCGTCCGCTTGCCATCCACCTCGAGCAGACGCGCCTCGAAGCTCTGGCCCTTCTCGTTGAGTCGCGCGGCGACGGACCAGTACTCCTGGGCCCGGAAGCGCTCGATCTCTGCTTCACGATCGCAAACCAGCCGCAGGGTCACCGACTGGACGCGCCCGGCAGAGCGCGATCCCGGCAGCTTCCGCCACAGTACGGGCGAGAGGGTGAATCCCACCAGGTAGTCGAGAGCCCGGCGCGCCAGATAGGCTTCCACCAGCGGCTCGTCGATATCGCGCGGGTGCTGCATGGCCTCGGTGATGGCCTGCTTGGTGATGGCATTGAAAACCACCCGCCGTACCGGCTTGTCCTTGATGAGCTTTTTCTGCTTCAGCACGTCGAGCACGTGCCAGCTGATCGCCTCACCTTCCCGATCCGGGTCAGTCGCAAGTATGAGTTCGTCGGCGTTCTTGAGCGCGTTGCCGATATCGCTGAGACGCTTGCGCGACTGCGCATCGACCTCCCAGGTCATCGCGAAATCTTCGTCCGGCAGCACCGAACCGTCCTTGGCAGGCAGGTCGCGCACATGTCCGAAGCTCGCCAGAACCTCGTAGTCCTTGCCCAGATAGGAGTTGATCGTCTTCGCCTTCGCGGGGCTCTCAACGATAACAAGCTTCATGAAACTGGACTTTCGGCTGGGCACAAAACGCCGCGCAACATGGTGAAGGCCCGTTGCCGTGTCAACGGAGCGTTGGCGCGATTACGGCAAGTAGCGGCCTTGCGTGACCGACAGACGCAGCTAAGGCACCAGTGCAACGTACTGGCCGCTGGACCATTCGAGACGCCCTTCGAGGTCCATTTCGAGCAGCATTCCCTGCACTTTCGATGCCCTGAGACCAGTTGCCCGCACGAGATCGTCGACATGCACCGGGCTGACGCTCAGTGCGCCGAGCAACAGGCCCCTTTCGTCCGAGTTCGCTGGCGCATCATCAAGATAGCCGTCATCGGGCACCCAGTCCGGCTCCAGGAGTTCTCCCTGCTCTGGCCGGAACTGCTGCAGGGAATCGATGATGTCCCGGGCATTGGTTATGAGTCTTGCGCCCTGCTGGATAAGGTGATTGCCGCCCTCCGCTCGCGGATCGAGTGGCGAGCCTGGCACAGCAAATACCTCGCGGTTCTGCTCGAGCGCGTATTGGGCGGTGATGAGAGATCCCGAGCGCTTTGCTGCCTCGACCACCACGACACCCTGAGAAATTCCAGACACCAGCCTGTTGCGACGCGGGAAGTCGCGTGCGCGCGGTTCCCAAGCGAAGGGCATTTCCGACAGCAGCGCGCCGCCGTTATCGAGAATGTCCTGCGCAAGCCCCAAATGTTCGTTCGGATAGATATGGGCCAATCCGCCGGCGAGCACGGCTATTGTTCCAGTCTTGAGGGTGGCCTTGTGCACCGCACCATCGATGCCGCGCGCCAGCCCCGATACCGTCACATAGCCGGCATCACCCAGTTCGCGGGCCAGCACGCCCGCCATCTTTAGCCCGGCAGCCGAAGCATTCCGTGCGCCGACAAGTGCGATGCTTCTGCCCCAGTCCAATCGGTCACCACCCAACACCGAGAGAACCGGGGGTGCGCCGCCGATGAACTGCAGGAGTGGGGGATAACTGCGCTCGCCTTGCAGCACAATCCTGCCACCAGCGCGCTCGACCTGCTCAAATTCCCTTTCTGCCTCGGCGAGGGAAGGAACTCGAATGGTCTTGCCGATCTTTCGCGCCAGCAGCGGCAAAGCTTCAATGGCGGCCTCAGCGGACCCCTCCCGGTTGATCAACTGGCGAAAAGTCGATGGCCCTACATTGTCGGATCGAATGAGACGGAGCCACGCAAGTTTCTGCTTTTGCGTCAGCTCCATTGGTCTTGGATCCTAAGCTTTGTTCTTTTCGGCACCGATCTTCGGCTCGGTACCCTTTATCAGTCGCTGGATGTTTGCCCAGTGTCTGTAGAAGAGCAAAAGCGACAGCACTGCACAAGCAGTCGCCATATTGAGCGCACCCCTTTCGCTGCCCGCCAGACCGTAAGCAAAAAGCGGCGCTGTGGCTGCTGCGGTCAAAGCAGCAAGGGATGAGTACTTCCGAGCAAACGCGATGATCAGCCAAGTGGCGCAGAAGGCAAGTCCAACCGTCCAGTGCCAAGCAAAGAGAATACCGATATAGGTCGCGACTCCCTTTCCGCCATTGAACCGCAGCCACACTGGAAACACGTGCCCAAGGAACGCGCCGATGCCCGCGGCAAAGGGTACAATATCGCTGGCCTCTCCGCTGCCCAGGATGCGTTCAGCCAAGAGCACGGCAATGATCCCTTTGCCGGCGTCCAGCAGCAGGGTCGCCAGCGCCAGCCAGCGCTTTCCCGTTCGAAGCACGTTCGTGGCACCGATATTGCCCGATCCGACAGACCGGATGTCGATTCCAACAGCACGCGTCAGAAGCAAACCGAAAGGTATCGACCCGAAGGCATAGCCGAGGACTAGGGCAAGCAGGGCATTCATTTGACGACTCCAGACGCCTCTTCGTGGCGATAGACGGTTTCCCCGGCCACCAGCGTAAGCATGACCTTACCCGACATTCGCGCGCCCTCGTAGCAGGTGTTCCGAGACCGCGATCGCATAGCCGCTTCCGTGACTACCCATGGGTAATCGAGGTCGACGAATATGAGGTCTGCCGGTGCGCCTCGCGCCAACCGCCCACTATCGAGGCCAAGCAGGGAGGCTGGGCGGGAACTCATTGCCCGGAACAGGGTCAGGAGATCGACTTCGCCCGAGTGATGAAGCCGAAGGGCGGCAGCCAACATCGTCTCGAGGCCCGTCGCTCCCACCGCGGCTTCGGCGAAGGGCTGACGCTTGACCTCGCTGTCCTGCGGGTCATGATCCGAGTGAATGACATCGATGATGCCATTCCGCAGTGCCTCAACCATCGCCCGTCGATCAGATTCGGCACGAAGAGGCGGCGACAGTTTGAAGAAGGTACGGTATGCGCCAACGTCGTTCTCGTTGAGGGACAAGTTGTTGATCGAGACACCGGCGCTAATGTTACCCGAATGCTCCTTGCTCGCCGCCAGGAGATCGACCGATCCCGCGCATGAAATCTGCGCCGCATGATAGTTTGTACGTGTCAGTCGAGCCAGTTGCAGGTCTCGTGACAAGCCGATGGTCTCGGCCTCGCGCGGAATACCCTTCAGTCCAAGTGTGGTTGACAGCAATCCGTCATTCATGACGCCTTCACCAACCAGGGACATCTCCATCGGTTGGTGCATGATTGTCATGCCGAAGTTTGCTGCATAGGCCATCGCCGTGCGCATAAGCGCTGCCGACTGGATGGAATGCCTTCCATCCGAAAGGCAAACAGCTCCGGCTTCCTTGAGCAGGCCGAACTCGGTGATTTCTTCGCCGCGCAACCCCTTTGTGATCGAAGCTGAGGGCAAAATTTTGGCTTTGCTGTTAGCTTTGGCTCGACGCAGCAGGAAGTCTACCAGAGCCCCGTCATCCACTACCGGTGCGGTGTCGGGCATCATGACGAAGCTGGTCACACCGCCCGCGACGGCGGCGTCGCCCGCCGAATGTAAGGTCTCACGATACTCGTGGCCGGGTTCCCCCGTGAACACCCGCAGATCGACAAGGCCGGGAGCAACCAGGCGCCCCCTTGCATCTATCACCTCTGCGCCATGGGGAACACCAACTGGACCGCCTGTGCTTAGGTCGGCGATCCGGCCATTCTCGATTAGCAGTGCTCCACCAATTCGGTCTGTACCTGACCATGGGTCGAGGATGCGGGCGTTTTCGACGAGAACGGGACGGGTCATTGCTGTGCCCTCGCAGTGACAAGGCTGTCGAGAACTGCCATCCGTACGGCAACGCCCATTTCCACCTGATCGGTAATGACCGACGCTGGCCCATCAGCGATTGCCGGATCAATTTCGACGCCACGATTCATGGGCCCCGGGTGCATGACGATCGCATCTGGTTTCGCAACAGCCAGTTTTTCGGCATCGAGGCCGTAGAAGCGGTAGAATTCTCGAACTGAGGGAATCATCCGTCCGTTGGCACGCTCATGCTGCAGTCGCAGCATCATCACCACATCAGCGTCGCGTAGGCCCGACTCCATGTCGGTACAGACTTCGGTGCAAAGCGCTTCAATGCCTGTAGGCAGCAGGTTGCGCGGAGCGACGACGCGAGTTTTCACCTGTAGCGCGCCGAGCAACAGCAGATTCGAGCGTGCCACGCGCGAGTTCACTATGTCGCCGCAAATGGCAACTGTGAGTCCTGTGAGTTTGCCTTTGTGGCGGCGTATCGTCAGCGCGTCGAGCAGAGCCTGCGTGGGGTGTTCGTGTGCGCCGTCCCCTGCGTTGACAACCGCGCAGTCAACCTTCTGCGCGAGCAGAGCAACAGCGCCAGACGAGCCGTGCCTTACCACAAGCACATCCGGCTGCATCGCATTCAAGGTCGCTGCGGTGTCAATCAGCGTTTCGCCCTTGGTTATCGAACTTGTCCGAACTGACATATTGACGACCAAAGCGCCCAAGCGCTTGCCTGCGATCTCGAACGACGACTGAGTGCGTGTCGAAGGCTCAAAGAAGAGGTTGATCTGAGTCTTGCCACTTAATGTCGACAGCGACTTCCTGTCCTGACGCGAGACTGGAACCAGATCATTTGCACGGTCGAGGAGATACAGAATCTCATGCGGCGCGAGGTCCGCGATCGAGAGCAGATGCTTCTGCCGGAAATGAGGAAAGGGCTCGGCCATCATGCGCAATCTCCTCAATGAGGGCAGGGCGGGTCTATCGAAGCCGGGGCATCACTGCAATTCCAACTTCGCCTTATCCCCTCCGCAACCGCTCAAGGGCCCCCTGCAAAATGTAAGTTGCCGCAAGCTTGTCGACCACTTGACCGCGCGTATCTCGACGCACATCTGCGGCTATCAACATTCGGTTCACCGCCGCGGTCGAGAGGCGCTCATCCCAAAATGCAATTGGCAGGTCTGTCTTGGTTGCGAGGTTTCGCGCGAATGCGCGTGTTGACTGCGCTCGCGGACCTTCCGAGCCATCCATATTGAGCGGCATACCCAGCACTAGTGCGACGACGCCGTTCTTCTGTGCAATCTCCAGCAAGGCGTCTGCATCAGCGGTGAATTTCGTTCTTTGAATTGTAAGGAGGGGCGTGGCCGAGTAGCGCAGAGCGTCGGAAATGGCGACGCCGATGGTCTTGGTGCCAAGGTCGAGACCAAGCAGCTTTCCGGTTTCCGGCAGATTGTCGAAAGGTGGCTCAGCCAGCGCTGACATAGTGTCCCCTTGGATCATGCTCCGGAGTTCGGTATCGAGCCGCATGCGGGGGAGCAAGCCTTGAAAGTCACCTGGTTCTCAGAAGACGTCTTTCGGTTTCAAATCGGCGGCAAGATTGTGGTGCTAAGCCCCGGTCATGCGATGGGTGTAGAAGCGCGCGAAGTGTCGTCCGGCGCCGATCTGATAATTTCTGCGGTTGAGGAGTTGAACTTTGTCGATGCCACCACTTGGCGTCCCTGCAGGTCTGCCTCCGCACTCGATGATCCCGTTGAGAGCATACCGTCTGCATACAGAATCCAGGGTGGTCTCCTAATTGCCGCTGCTGACGAGCCTCCACTCTTGCTTCTTCGCCAGGCATCTGTCCGCCTCGGGAGGTGGGCAAAGGAGGCCGTGGTGATTCCGCTGGGCCCTGATCCTATGGCGATAGTGATGGACATGCTGCGCAATACCGTCCCGGTGCTCCTGCTCGTCCGGGAAGTTGACCTAGAGAGGCTGGACCTTGATGCCGTGACGGCTGGCCTGGATGGCACTACATTTCAGCTGCTCGAGGCAGGTATGGGTATCGAATTCGCCAGACGGTGAAGGTTTCCTTCCGCGTCGGCTCTTGCTATGTCCGGCTCAGTGAATGCTGGAAGGAGTTTCCATGTCCGTTGACGCCAAAACGGTGAAGCGTATCGGTCGTCTCGCTCGTATACGCATCGATGAAGCCGAAGTGGAAACCTACCAGGCTGAGATCAATGGTATTCTTGGCTTTGTGGAACAACTGGACGAAGTCGATGTCAGTGGCGTAGAGCCAATGACCTCTGTGACGCCGATGACGTTGCGGCAGCGTGTGGACGTGGTCGCGGACGGCGGGTACCCAAATCAGATCGTAAAGAACGCCCCGCTCTCTGAAGACAATTTCTTCCTGGTGCCGAAGGTCGTCGAGTAGGCCATGAGTGTTTCGATCTCAATCGAAACGCCTTTGCAGGACGACGTTAGGGCGATGGTTGCGGAGCTCAACGCCTATCTGCAGCCGCTGACACCGCGTCAGTTTCAGTTCCAGATGACCGTGGAGCAAATGGCTGACTCCAGCACCGCGCTTTTCGTGGCCCGCAATGTCGGGGGCCGTGCAGTGGGCATGGGCGCTCTAAAGCAAGAGTCGCTTGAGTTCGCCGAAGTGAAGCGGATGTTTACGAGACCAGAAGTTCGTGGTGGCGGAATCGGTACGCTCTTGCTGAACGCCATAGAAGCGCTGGCGGTCGAAAGAGGTATTGCTTGGCTGAAGCTCGAAACCGGAAATGCTCCTGGTTTCGAGCCCGCACACAGGCTGTACTCTAGGGCGGGCTTCACCAAATGCGGGGCATTCCTCAACTATCCCGACTCCGGCTTTTCGGCGTTCTTCGAGAAGCGTGTCATCAGCCCCCAGGGCAACTAGGCGTTGCCGCCATCGCCTTTGGCCTGTAGGAACACACAAATTCCAATCGACGAGACCGTGACGTGACCGATCTGACCCGTCTCACCCTTGCTGACGCTGCTGAGGGCCTGAAGAAGAAAGAATTCAGCTCAACCGAGCTGACCTCTGCTTATCTCGCAGAGATCGAGCAGGCAAATTCGAAGATCAATGCCTACGTTGCGGTAACGCGGGACGTTGCTCTTGAGATGGCAAAGGCCTCTGACGCGCGCATTGCTTCGGGCAGTGCGGCACCACTGGAAGGCGTTCCGCTCGGAATCAAAGATCTTTTCGGCACGAAGGGCGTTCACACGCAGGCTGCGAGCCACATTCTCGATGGCTTCAAGCCAGAGTACGAGTCCACAGTAACGGCGAACTTGTGGCGCGACGGCGCGGTCATGCTTGGGAAGCTCAATATGGATGAGTTTGCCATGGGCTCGTCGAACGAGACATCCTACTATGGAGCAGTCGTAAACCCGTGGCGGGCTGAAGGCTCAAGCGATGCCCTTGTCCCTGGCGGCTCATCCGGTGGGTCCGCCGCTGCCGTATCGGCTTGGCTTTGCGCTGCCGCAACGGCCACTGATACAGGTGGCTCAATCCGCCAACCGGCAGCCTTCACCGGTACGGTAGGGATCAAGCCGACCTATGGGCGCTGTTCGCGGTGGGGCGTCGTAGCCTTTGCCTCTTCGCTGGACCAAGCGGGGCCGATTGCGAGGACAGTAGAGGATGCAGCGATCATGCTCCGCTCTATGTCTGGCTTCGACCCCAAGGACTCAACGAGTGTCGATCTGGCAGTGCCGGATTTTGCCGCCGCGGTTGAGCGAGGGGTAAGGGGGTTGGTCATCGGAATTCCGCGCGAATACCGGATGGACGGAATGCCCGAAGAAATCGTGAGGCTATGGGAAGAGGGTATCGCCTGGCTGAAAGCCGAAGGTACGACGGTCCGCGACATAAGCCTCCCTCACACAAGGTATGCACTTCCGGCCTACTACATCGTCGCGCCGGCCGAGGCCTCCTCAAACCTGGCGAGGTATG
>CAYPYV010000053.1:0-18005 GCA_964414845.1 uncultured Devosia sp.
CTGGTGATCGCAATCGCCATGGTGCTGTGCTTCTGGGCGGCGGCGCGGCTGAGCCGGCCGGCGTCGTAGGCGGTCAGTTGCCTCCAGGCAGCCAAAGCTCCGACGTGTGACCCTGCGACAGCAGGGGCCCATCTGACCGCCTGCACGGGTTGCGAGTTGGGTCCCCTGCTTTCTCAGGGATGACAGCCGGTGGAACCGGGATGTTCAGTGGCATTGCGCGAAAAAGCAAAGGCCCGGGATTGCTCCCGGGCCCCTGCTCTATTCGTCGTGCCGATGGCTCAGCGCAGCATGGCGCGGGCTTCGTCGGGGCCGAGGGCGGCCGGGCGCTCACAGGTGGTCTGCAGCGTGATGACAGAGTGGGTTTCGCCGGCCTTGAGGATCGAGGTCATGACGTCGACGGCATGCAGCGCCACGTCGAGGTCGCAACGGGCATGGCGGCCGGTTTCGGCGGCGGTCAGCATGTCGGAGAGCCCGGCATTGCGGTAGTTGGCGCGCGGCGTCGGGGTATCGAGGCCCTGGTTGGCGACGCCGAACGGGTGATCCCACGGGGTCACCTTCTCCTTGGTGCCGGCCTTGTCGGTGGTGGTGACGTCGCCGTTGAAGAAGTTCGGATCGGGCACGAACACCGAGCCTTCGGTGCCGTAGAGCTCGATGTTGTGGTGGCCGTGGCTCGCCACGTCCCAGCTGGCGCCCAGGGTGATGATGGCGCCCGAGTGGAAGTCGAGGATGGCGTGGATGGTGGTGGGGGTGCCGACCTTGACGAAGGTGCCCTTGAACGGGCCTTCGGCGGTGACCTCGCGCTCGGTACGCGCCATGCCGGTGAAGGCGGAGACGCGCTTGATCGGCCCGACGAGGCTGATCAGGTCGGTGATGTAGTACGGGCCGAGATCGAGGATCGGGCCGCCGCCGGGCTGGAAGAAGAAATCCGGATTGGGATGCCAGTGCTCCATGCCGCGGCTCATGACGTGCATGGTGCCCGAGGCGATGCGGCCGAGCTTGCCGGAATCGATGATGGCGCGAGCCTGCTGGTGGGCACCGCCGAGGAACGTGTCGGGCGCAGAGCCAACCTTGAGGCCATGCTCGTCGGCAAGGGCCTTGAGCTGGATGCCCTCTTCCACGCTGAGGACGAAGGGCTTTTCGGAATAGGCGTGCTTTCCGGCAGACAGGATATCCTTCGACACCGAGAAATGCGTCGACGGGATCGTGAGGTTCACGATGACGTCGATCTCGGAGTTCTTGAGGAGCTCATCCGGGGTCTGCGCCTTGACGCCGAATTCGTCGGCGCGAGCCTTGGCCGCCTCCGGCTTGATATCGGCAATGCCGCGCACTTCGAGATTGTTGAACAAGGGTGCGAGACGAAGATAGGCGGCAGAGATATTGCCGGCACCCATGATGCCGACGCCATAGGTCTTGGCCATTGGTCAGACTCCCAGAGCTTTGATCGCCGCGAAGGAGCGCGACGCGAAACGGTTGATATCGGACGGGTTGTCGTGCTCGGCGATGAAGTAGCGGGCACGGGTCTTGTCGGTGACGGTGGGCCAGAGCGCGGGCCAGCCCACAATGCCCTGCCCCACATCGGCCCAGCCATCCTCGTTGAGGTTCTGCCCAGCGGGCGCGATATCCTTGACGTGGACGGCGACGATGCGCTCGCCATTGGCTTCTAGCCAGGCGGCCGGATCGGCCTTGCCACGCACGATCCAGGCGACGTCGGCCTCGACATTCACTGCGGGAGCTGCTTCCAGCAGCAGGTCCATGGCGTAGCGGCCATCATAGGTCGCGAACTCGAAATCGTGGTTGTGGTAGCCGAAGGTGAAACCAGCATCCTGCAACGGCTTGCCGATCCTCTGCAGCTCGGCGCCGAACGCCTTCCAGCCATCGGCAGAGGTCGGGCGGTCGGCGGGGGCGAGCCAGGGGCAGACAACGACCTTGATGCCGAGCAGCTCGGCAAGCTTCAGGGTCTTGTCGGTATTGCGAAGGTCATCGAGGCCGATATGGGCCGTTGGCATGGTGAGCCCATGCGCATCAAGCTGGGCCTTTAGCGCGGCAGGATCCGTATAGAGGGAGCCATAGCCCTCGACATGCGAATAGCCCAGTTCCTTGATGGTCTTGAGTACGTCGGCAAAGGGGAAGTTGCGGGCGGAATAGAGCTGAAAGCCGATATCCATGGATTAATCTCACTTGGTCCAGGCGGAAACGGAAGCGAAGGAGCGCGACGCGAAGCGATCGACGTCGGACGGGTTGTCATGCTCCATCACCCAGTAGCGCACATTCGTCTCGGCCTTGATGACCTGCTGGATGGCATTCCAGTCGATCGTACCGAAGCCGACATCGGCCCAGCCATCTTCATTGACGGCCTGACCAGCAGGCGCAATGTCCTTGACGTGCACGGCATTTATGCGGCTGCCATACTTCCGGATCCACTTGAGCGGATCCTCGCCGCCCTTCACCACCCAGGCGATATCCATCTCCCACTCGTTGTTGGAGGCGGTCTCGAGCAGGATATCCATGGGCAGCTTGCCATTTGCCAGCGGCACGAACTCGAAGGCGTGGTTATGCCAGCCGAAACCGAAGCCACGCTTGCGGAAGGTTTCACCGAGCCTTGCCAGGGTTTCGCCAAGCGCGACCCACTTGCTCTCGGGCTGGTTCTCTCGCTCTTCCTTCGAGATGGCCGGGCAGTAGAGATACTTCATCCCCAGCGTCTCGGCGGTGCGCAGCGCCGTTTCGGTATCCTGCAGCTGCGCGAGACCGAAATGTCCGGTTGGCATCGTGAGGCCATGCTTCTTGAGCGCGGCGGCAAGCGTGTCCGCCTCGGCATAGAGGCCGCCAAATCCTTCGACCTGCTTGTAGCCGAGCCCGGAAAGACGCCCCAGAACCGTATCGAGCGGCGGAAAATTGCGAGCGGAATAGAGCTGGAATGAAAAACTCATGGGGGGCCTCCTCTTTCGGCCTTTTCTTGTTTTGGCCATTTCTGGCCGCAAGGCCCGCCCGGCAAGCCGGCGGGCCTTGCAATGCTTTGCACTGGAGATACCGCCTAGCCGGGCACGCCTCCACGCGCCAGGTAAGACGTCAGGATCGCATGGTCAGATTCGGTTGCCCGACTCCGACTCGAAGACCGAGCCGCGCGCGGGATCGAAACCGATCAGCACCTTCTGGCCGGACTCGAGCGCAACCTCGGCGGCGGCACGGAAAGTGACCGCCTGCCCGCCGATCTTGGTCCATGCGATGGTGTCTGCACCCATCGGCTCGACGATCTCGATTTCGGTCTCGATCTGGATCGGCAGCTTCCGTGCCTCTTCGCCGAGGGCAATATGCTCGGGGCGGATGCCCAGAACAGTGCTGCCATTCTTCTGCGCGGCGAACTGGTAGCCAGCGAGCGGAATGACACCATAACCCGGCACGGTGAAATTGGTGCCATCGAGCGTGCCATTGATGAAGTTCATCGATGGCGAACCGATGAAGCCCGCGACGAACAGGTTGACCGGCTTGTTGTAGATGGTGTGCGGGTCGTCGAGCTGCTGGATGATCCCGTTCTTCATGATCGCGATGCGATCAGCGAGTGTCATCGCCTCGATCTGGTCGTGCGTCACGTAGATCATCGTATTCTTGAGCCGCTGATGCAGCCGCTTGATCTCGACGCGCAGATCCGAACGGAGCTTTGCATCGAGGTTCGAGAGCGGCTCGTCGAAGAGATAGACCTCGACGTCACGAACCAGCGCGCGGCCGATGGCCACGCGCTGACGCTGGCCGCCAGACAACTCGACCGGCTTGCGCTGCAGCAGGGGCTGAATCTGCAGGATCTCGGACGCACGTGCGACACGCTTGGCAATCTCGTCCTTCGGCATGCGCGCGACGCGCAGGCCGAAGCTGAGGTTCTTCTCCACAGTCATCTGCGGGTAGAGCGCATAGGACTGGAACACCATGCCGATGCCACGCTCGGACGGCTCGGCCCAGGTGACGTTCTTGCCCGTGATGTGGATCTGCCCGTCAGACACGTCGAGAAGGCCGGCGATGCAGTTGAGCAAAGTGGACTTGCCACAGCCGGATGGACCGAGCAGCACGATGAACTCGCCCTGCTCGACCTCGAGATCGAGGTGCTGCAACACCTTCACATTGCCAAAGTTCAGGCTGAGGTCCCGAATGGAAACGCTTGACGCCATCGCTGCTTACCCCTTCACCGCACCGGCCGCGATGCCGCGTACGAACCACTTACCAGAGACGAAATAGACGACCAGCGGCACAGCGGCGGTCAAGATGGTCGCCGCCATGTTGACGTTGTACTCGCGAATGCCGGTGGTGGTCGTGACGATATTGTTGAGCTGCACGGTCATGGGCATGTTCTCACGACCGGCGAACACGGTGCCGAACAGGAAGTCGTTCCAGATGCCCGTGGTCTGCAGGATGACGGCAACGATGGTGATCGGCACCGACATGGGCAGCATGATGCGGAAGAAGATGCCCCAGAACCCTGCCCCGTCGACACGGCCGGCCTTGAACAGTTCCGCCGGCAGCGACGCGAAGAAGTTGCGATAGAGCAGCGTCAGGATCGGCATGCCGAAGATGGTGTGCACGACGACGATGCCAGGCAGCGTGGCGAACAGCCCAACCTCGCGCAGACCGATGATGAGCGGATAGATCACCACCTGGTAGGGAACGAAGGCGCCGAAGATGAGTACGGCGAACAGCAGTTCCGAGCCCTTGTAGCGCCAGAAGCTGAGCGCATAACCGTTGATCATCGAGACCACGATCGAAACCGGCACCGAGAGCAGCGTGATCTTCACGGAGTTCCAGAAACCCGGCTTTAGGCCGTTGCAATCACGTCCGGTACACGCGGTATCCCATGCCTTGATCCACGGATCGAAGGTCAGCTGTGCCGGCCAGTTGAACAATTGGCCGAGACGGATTTCCGGCATGCCCTTGAGCGAGGTGACAATCATCACCCACAGCGGCAGCAGGAAGAAGAGCGCCGAGAGAATGAGGAAGGCATAGACGCCGATGCGGGCTGGCGTGATGCGCTTGGGCTTCGTGCCGCGCGGACCGTCAACGATCGGCTGGGAAAGCGGAATTGCGTCGGTGGACATCAGGCCCTCCCCTGCTTGCGCTTGGCGTTCCACTGCAACAGACCCTGCACGACGATGAGCAGCAGTACGGGCAGCAGCATCATGGTGGCAGCCGCCATGCCCTGGCCAACATTGGCACGGTCGGTAATGTGCTGGATGACGTAGATGGCAGGAACCTGGGTCGAAATGCCCGGGCCGCCCTGGGTCATGGCGATGACGATATCGAACACGCGCACGACACCGGTCAGCTGCAGGATGAATGCGGTGGCAATGGCGCCCCGCATCATCGGCAGGACGATGAAGAGATAGGTTTTCCAGGTGGGAATGCCGTCGACCTTGGCGGCCTTCCAGATTTCGCTGTCAACGCCCCGTAGGCCTGCCAGCATGATCGCCATGGTCACGCCCACGCCGTTCCACAAGCCACCGAGGACCACGCCGTAGAGCGCGGTTTCCTTGTTGACGAGCGGCGCCAGGCTGAAGCTGGTCCAGCCGATCTGGCGGACGGCGGCCTGGATACCCAGGTTGGGGTCGAACATCCACTGCCACACGAGGCCGGTCACGACGAGCGACATGGCGAAGGGATACAGGAATATGGAGCGGAACAGATCTTCCTGCTTGATCCGCTGATCCATGAAGACCGCGAGCAGGTAGCCGAACACCATGCCGAATACCATGGAGAGCGCGCCGAAAATGACGACGTTCTGCACGGAGATGAGCCAGCGATCGGTTGTCCAGAGGCGCTGATACTGCGTCCAGCCGACGAAATTGAAGTTCGGGAAGACCTTGGAATTGGTGAAGGACCAGATCACCGAGAAAATGATGCAGATGACGAACACGCCAATGGCGGTGATGATCATCGGCAAGGTGCCGAGCACGGACTGATAGTTGAACTTCCGGCGCCGCCTGACCGGAAATGCCGACGAGGCCGGCACTGCTGCCGCGCCTCCGCCCTGAGCAACCTGTGACATTAGGGACTCCCCGACGTGAAGGACATGTTCGACGTCCGGATCTTGGCTGTCCGGTTCATGTCGATAGAATTCGGGCGGCTCCCGTCTGGGGCCGCCCGAACAGTAGACTAGAATTAGTCGGCGTTCTGCAGGATTTCGACGTACTTGGCGACGGCATCGTCGACAGTCATCGAGTCATCCGACCAGAACTGGGCGACGAGGTCGTTCATCTGGCCAGTGGTGTCGTTCGACAGCCAGCGGCCTGCGTCTTCTGCGATGTTGGCCGGGTTCTTGATGATCTCGAGACCCTTCTTCATGCAGTCGTCGGCGAGCGACATGTCGACATCGTCACGGACGGGCATGGAGCCCTTGGCGTTGTTGAACAGCGCCTGGACGCGCGGGCTGATCATGAGCGAAGCGAGCTTCAGCTGAGCTTCTTCGACAGCCGGATCAGACTGCTTGGGGAACAGGAAGATGTCACCACCGGTCGTCACGGTCGGGCTCTCGACGGGAAGCGCAAGGCAGGCATAGTCGACGCCCGGCTGCTTGCCGGCAACACCGAACTCACCACGGGCCCAGTCGCCCATGACCTGCAGAGCGGCCTGGTCGGTCACGACGAGATTAGTGGTGTCGTTCCAGTTGCGGTTGGCCGAACCTTCGTCCGTCCACTGCTTGAACTCGCGCCACTTGGTGAACACGGCCGGCATTTCGGCCTTGGCCAGCTCGAGATCCTTGTCCTTCAGGATCTTTGCGCGCTTCTCGAGACCGAGCAGCGAGGTCTGCACGACGCCGAACGCGCCGTTGATCTGCCAGGCTTCGCCACCGATGGCGAACGGGATGACGCCAGCTTCCTTGAGCTTCGGAGCCTTCGCGAGGAAGTCGTCGAAGCTGGTCGGGAGTTCAACGCCGGCCTTCTTGAACGCCGCGGTCGAGGCCCAGGCCCAGTTCCACGAGTGGATATTGACGGGCACGCACCACCACTTGCCGTCAACGAGGCAAGCCGACGAGATACCAGCCGGACGGATGAGCTTTTCCCAGCCTTCCTTCTCGGCGAGCGCGGTGAGGTCGAGCAGCTGGCCACCGGCGATCAGTTCTTCGTACTGACGGCCAGGGTTGAACTGCGCGGCGCCCGGCGGATCGCCACCGAGGATACGCTGCAGCGTTGCCGAACGAGCGTTTTCACCACCGGCGATCGCGGTATCGATCCACTTGTCACCAGTTGCGTCGAACTCACGGGCGAAGACGGACACGGCCGCCTGCTCGCCACCAGACGTCCACCAGTGGATGACTTCAACGTCAGCCGCGCGGACAGCAGTGCTCGACATCAGGGCAGCAGCCGTCAGGGCCACCGCCGACAAAAGAGATTTCATAATGTAGTCCTCCCAACGTTCACCCAGGGGGACATCCCCCTTTGCGAAAACGAAGCCGGCATTACGGCGCGACCTTTCCCAAAGCCTCGCCACCGACGACGTGTAATCGATTACACGAGTTTTCACACGAGTTCAATGCAATCGATTGCGTGAGTTTCAATCATTCCTTGCTTGGCTGTCAAGGTCGATCTAGTAAGGCTTGGCGGTGGCCGGGAGGGGGCGCCTCATAGCAATGGCCGTTACAAGAAAAATCCCTACGATTCAGGATGTTGCGCGGCACGCCCAGGTTTCGGCTGCCACTGTGAGCCGTGTGCTGAGCTCGCCGGAACGGGTAAGCGAGGCAACACGCCAGCGTGTGGAAGAAGCGGTACGCGCCACTGGCTACACCATCAACCAGGCGGCGCGGTCGTTGCGCATGCGGACGGCCCGCACGATCCTGTTGGCCTCCCCCGACGTGGGCAATCCATTCTACTCGACCATCGTTGAGGCCGTGATCCGCACGGCGAGCCAGCGTGGCTACAGCGTGCTCGTGGCGAGCCGCCTTGGTGACGACCCGAACCGCTGGCTTTCGGACTACCTGAATTCGAACCGCGCGGACGGACTGCTGCTCTTCGACGGCTCGCTCGATACATCCCGCCTGCATGACCTGGGCGGCGCCGAGGGCCTGCCGCTGGTCGCCGCCTATGACGAGCCGCCCGACCCCGCGGTGCATTCTGTGTTGACCGACAATCGCGAAGCGGCGCGGCGCGTAGTGCGGTTTCTCCATGGCCTCGGGCATCGGCAGATCGGGCATGTCAGCGGCATCTCCCGCAATGCGTCCACGAATGAGCGCCTCTTGGGCTTCGAGACCGAAATGCGGGAGCTTGGGCTCGAGATCGTGCCGGACTGGGTCGTTCCGGGCTTGCCGCGGTCCGAAAGATGGTGGCCTCGGGACACATGCCGACGGCGATCTTCGCAGCAAACGATGAGATGGCGATCGGCGTGATCCGCGGCCTGCGGGAAGCCGGACTTTCCTGCCCCGGGGACGTCTCGGTCGTGGGCTTCGACGACATCCCGGTCGCGAGCTTCTTCGACCCCGCAATTACCACGATGCACCAGCCGCGCGAGGCCATCGGCCGGATTGCAACGGAGGCGCTTATCGAGATTATCGAAGGCGACGTGTCCGAGGATCGCCCTCGGCACGTGATCCTCAAGTCCGAGCTTGTGGAACGCGACAGTACGCGACGGCTCGGCTGAGCGGGCACCATTGCGCGGCAAGTTTCGCGCCATGGCCGCGCAACCGCGAGGAGTCTCAGGCGTTCGCTTCGCAACGCGGGGAACAGCTCATGGCGGAAGTTCGCATATTCGTTCGACACGACGGAACCGGTTGGCAGATCGCCGGCGCCGAAGACAACAGGCATCCCGGCACCAGCCCACGCCCTTACCTGCAACGCGAGGACGCCATCGCCGACGCGCTTTTCGCCGCGCGAATGATCCGCGCGATGGGCGACGACGCCCTCGTCTATGTGGAAAACAGCGACGGGCTGAGGCTCGTGCCGGAAGAGGCCACGATGGTGTGGCTGAAGCACTGACGGCACAATCCAGCGATCTGGGGACTTGGTGACCTCGGCGTGACTCGAACACGCAACCACCCGCTTAGAAGGCGGGTGCTCTATCCGGTTGAGCTACGAGGCCACTTGCGGTGCATCTAGCGCAAAAGCTGCACATTGTCAGGGGCTAGTTGGCGCCGATATTGCTGGCGGCGCACCGGCGTGCCACCCTCCGGCCACTGGAGCGCGCCATGTTCGTATACTTCACCAAGATCGTGTGGGCGCTGCTCAGCCCGCTGTCGCTCACCCTGATTCTGTCTGCGCTAGGGCTCCTGCTCGTTGCATTGGGTTTCCGTCGCCTCGGACTCATGAGCGGAACGTTTGGCCTGCTGATTCTTGCCATCGCCACCTGCACCAATATCGGCGAAGTGCTGATCGCGCCGCTGGAGGATCGATTCCCTCGCCCCCAGGAGCCGGCGCGGATCGATGGCATCATCGTGCTGGGCGGCGGCATGGACCAGGCCGTCAATACGGTGCGCAAAGGCTGGGAGCTCAAATATTCCGGGGATCGCTTCGTCGAAGCCCTCCGCCTCGCGCTCAAGCACCCCGAAGCGAAGCTGCTATTGTCCGGCGGCGTCGCCGTGACCTACGAGGGGCAGGAGGCAGAAGCCGTGGCCGCGGCGCGATTCTACGAGGCCTTCGGTATCCCCAAGGATCGGCTGATTCTCGAATCGGGCTCGCGCAATACCGAGGAGAATGCCCAATTGTCGAAGCAGGCGGCAAACCCTGCGCCGGGGCAAACCTGGCTGCTGGTAACCTCGGCGTTCCATATGCCGCGGAGCATGGCGCTGTTTCGCCGCGCGGGCTTTGATGTGATCCCCTGGCCTGCAGACTATATGAGCGCAGGCACCTCCGGCTTCGGGATCACGCTTGGCGACGCCTCAGACAAGCTGGTGACCACCAACCTTGCGGTGCGCGAGTGGGCTGGGTTGCTCGGCTATTGGCTGGCAGGCAAGATCGACGCGCCCTTCCCTGCCCCCTGACCCACAGCGTCAGAAATCGAAGCCCATCTGCGGCGCCGGATCGGTTTTCGCCGCCGGCTTGGGGGCCGCGGCCTTCGGGGCCGCCTTGGCGCCCGGCTTGGCCCGCTTTGGTTGCGGCGTCGCCTTGTTTGCGGGCTTTGCCTTGGCTTT
Source organism: uncultured Devosia sp. (assembly GCA_964414845.1). GTDB lineage: Bacteria > Pseudomonadota > Alphaproteobacteria > Rhizobiales > Devosiaceae > Devosia_A. The sequence continues at coordinate 10,097 of CAYPYV010000053.1, forward strand.
CCGGGGCCTGGCAACGACCGGCTTTGCAACCTTCTCCGAGGCGTGGGCGGCGAGCCAAAGAGTCATGGGCTCCAGCCGAGGGCGGATCAGTGCGTAGACATTCTCGCGACCGCGCTTCTCTTCGACCACAAGGCCAGCCTCCTTCAGCACACGCAGATGCCTGCTGATGGCTGGACGCGAAATGTCGAAGGCGGCCGCAAGGTCGTGCACCGGGCGCGGCTTGTTGCCAAGCAGTTCAAGCACGGACAGGCGTGTCTCGTCGCCCAAGGCGGAATAGAGCTGCACGAGATTGTCGAGCTCAGGCTTTGAAGATGGCATGGCGAAGGTCGGGGCGCGCTCTAGCAGTAACGATCGGGTTACGGGCCGGATCAAGAGCATGTCGACATTGACTGTGACAGTGGCATGACGGACTTGTCACAGATTATTCTCGAGATGGAGACCTGCAGCCGATGCCTGAGACGGTCGAGCGCAGCTGGTGGACGCGCGGGCGCCCGTTCAGCCGTGACGAGCTGATTGCCGATGCGGTCGTTCACGCGGCCGGACAGGCGATCACGCTGATTCTCGGGGTCATGCTGGTGCGAATCGGGCTGCGGACGGCGGCGCCGGACCTGCCAGGCATTGTGGTCTATCTCGGTAGCCTGGTGCTGGTGCTGAGCGCTTCGATGGCGTTCAACCTCTGGCCCATCACCCGGCCGGGAAAACGCCTGCTTGCGCGGCTGGACCAAGCCGCGATCTTCCTGTTCATCGCTGGCAGCTATACCCCATATCTCCTGCTGCTGCCGCAGTCGGGCCTGAAGACAAGCCTGGAATTGGTGATCTGGGGTGGCGCACTGGCTGGAGCGGCCTTGAAGCTCCTGCTGCCGCACCGCTTCGGGCGCGAGGCTCTCCCCGTCTATATCGGCATGGCACTCACCGGCGTGGTGGCTGTACTCGAACTGTCGCCAGTTCTGCCGGCCCTAACCGTGAAGTTGATGCTTGCGGGCGGTCTCGCCTATCTCTTTGGCCTCGGCTTTCACCTCTGGGAACAGCTCAAGTTTCACAATGCCATCTGGCACCTGTTCGTCGTCACCGGAGCGACGCTGCATCTCGTCGCACTACTGAAGCTGAAGGCGTGAAAGACTCACGGTTTCAGCGGAATGCGGGCATGGACCACGCGATCGCCCGCGGCGATGCCCAGTTCGCCCGCACGACCGCCCGGGATTTCGAGCACGAATGCCACCGGCCCGTCAGAAGGGATGGACGTCGTATCGTGCGGCTTCGCATTGGCGTGGACATTTGCGATCTCGCCGTCGGCCCGGATGAAGATCATGTCGAGCGGAATCAGCGTGTTCTGCATCCAGAAGCTGACTGGCCGCTCCTCACCGAAATCGAACAGCATGCCGGCATCGGGGGCAAGCGTCTCACGGTACATGAGACCGCGCGAACGCTCACTCGGCGTATCAGCCAGCTCCACGGTGAAGCTATGGTCACCATTCTGCGACTTGACGACAAGCGCTGCATCGTCGGCCCGAACCGGCGCCGCAAACGCCAGAAACAGGACGAGGGCAAGCTGAGTAAGCAGACGAATCGGCGCCATGACGGGCTTTCCATTGGTTAGCGCTTCACAATGGCGCCGGATCTGGGCGCAAAGCTGTCTGAACTCAGTGTGAGGACGGCGCTTCGCCCCAGCCGTCCGGACGAATTTCGGCGACCATCAGCCCCTTCGGGCCATTACCGTAGCGTACCAGCACAAACTGGCCGGGCCGCAACTCGGTAATTCCGAAGCGGCGCAGGGTTTCCATGTGGACGAACACATCGGGAGCACCATCGCCGGCGGAAAGGAAGCCAAAGCCGCGAATGCGGTTGAACCACTTCACTTCGAGCCGCTCGAGCCGCGACGTCGGCTCCACAGTGACGTGAGTGCGCGGCGGCGGCATCTGCGCCGGATGCTTCGCGGTAGACTCATCCATGGAGATGATGCGGAATGCCTGCAGGCCGCCCGGACGAGCCAGCGCCTCGCAGACGACCCGCGCGCCCTCATAGGCTGTCTGGTAGCCGTCGCGCCTCAGACAGGTGACGTGAAGAAGCACATCGGGTTTGCCATCGTCGGGCACAATGAAGCCAAAGCCCTTGGCAACATCGAACCACTTTATGGCGCCCACGACCTCGATAACGTCGAGCCCGCTCTCCCCCGACGCCTCCCGGTCCAGCGAACCCGCCTGGTCCGCACCTTGTATGAACTTGGCCCCCATCGCCTAAGCCTTCCAACTCCGCCCCGCTGCCGTCGGGGATACGCCACAAATTGGACACAGCTTGGCCGATTCACCTTGAAAAGTTAAGGAGAGGTTGCCGGTTTATCCTCCATTTAAAACTGGCTCAGCATTTTGGCGTGGTTTCCCAAGCAAAGCGCCGCCCTTAGGCTCGCTGCGGACGCCCGGCGGGCGCGGAACAACAAGAGGACGACCATGAAATACCTGCACACCATGGTGCGCATCACCAATATCGAAGACAGCCTGCGGTTCTATCGCGACGGGCTCGGGCTGGAGGAGATTCGCCGCAGCGAGAACGAAAAGGGGCGCTATACACTGATCTTCCTTGCGCCCAAGGGGCAGCACGAAACGCCCGTGGAGCTAACCTACAACTGGGACCCGGAGGTCTATACCGGCGGGCGGAATTTCGGCCACCTCGCCTACGAGGTACAGAACATCTACGCGTTCTGCGCGCATATGCAGGCGCTGGGCTATACGATCAACCGGCCGCCGCGCGACGGGCGCATGGCCTTCGTGCGTTCCCCGGACAATATCTCGGTAGAAATCCTGCAGGCGGGCGCTGCCCTTGCCCCGGCAGAGCCATGGGTGTCGATGCCCAACACGGGCGCATGGTAACAAAGCATCAACCATGCGGCTTAGCGGCCGCTTCACCGTAATTGCCTAGCATTTGCGGCAATCTCCATCCGGCTCGCACTCCACTCGTGCGAGCTGGAGCTCCTAGGATTGCCGATGCTCCGCATATTCGCCGTCATCGCCGCGTCGCTCCTGCTCGCCGGCTGCTTCCCGCTGTTTCTGTTCGCCTCCTCAGGCGACGGCTATCGTAGCTATGGACAGAACTGGGGAACCTATGTGTCCGGCTCGCATGTCGACACCTTCTGCATGACGCCGAAACTCCGCTTTCTGCTGTGGGATATCGAGGGACACTTCGGCAAGAAGGTCGTGGTGAGCTCGGGCTACCGGAACCCATGGCACAATGCCGCAGTAGGCGGGCAGGACCAGAGCTATCACGTCAAGTGCATGGCGGCAGACCTCTTCATCCCCGGCGTGGAAAAGCGCCGGCTCATCGCCTTCGCAATGCGGCATGGCGCGGTAGGCGGGCTGGGGTGCTATCCGGGACGCAGCTTCATCCACATCGACGTGCGAGACCGGCCGCGCGGGTATAACCGGCCGGTGACGTTCAGCGGTTGCTGAATCCTGCATTTTTCCGCTTGCGTCGCGTCGGGAACATCCCTATTAGGCAGCCACACCGCGGCGCCCTTCGTCTATCGGTTAGGACGGCACCCTTTCACGGTGCAGAGAGGGGTTCGACTCCCCTAGGGCGCGCCACTTTTCCCAACACCGAAACCCCTGGTTTCATTTGCTTTTCTCTCCGCTGCGGGCATTCGCTTGTTCGGATGCCGCATTGGCGTACCAGCGTCCCATGTATCGGCGCTGGTGCGGGCCGCTGCCGTCCGATTGCCGTTTCGGAATCGGCGCTCTAGCCGACTGGCCCACGGCGGATACGGCAGCCATTTTGTTGAGCAGTCCGGTGTGGTCGGTGACGCTGATGGTCGCCAGGATTGACCACGCGGGATTGCCAGGCTGTTTCTCGTCCGCCCCGTGGTGCAGCCTTCGGCGCAAGGGGGATCGCTTCGACCCAAGGGATCACGGAGAGTGGCTGCAATTCATGTGCCATAAAGAGGCGCTGGCCCAGGGCAGAAGCCCTGGGCCAGTCCAATGCGCGGGAGAGAAATCGAGCGATCGCTTATTCCGGATCGAAGGCACCCATCTGGAACAGTCCGCCCAGCCAGTCCTCTAGGTGCCAGGTGGTCTGGACGAGTCCCTCGTCGTTGAACTCGTGCACATCGATGGTCATGATGGTGAAGGGGCGGCCCTTGGATTCGAAGCCCATGAAGGGGCCGGCCTGGGTTGCCGTGTAGGTTGAGCGAACAGTGACCTTGTTGCCTTCCTGGATCACGTCCTCGATCTTGATGTTGCCATCCTTGAACGTGACTGCGAAGCCCGGCACCAGCTTCTTAAAGCCGTCACGGCCCGGCTCTTCTCCCGGAGCCGCCGGGATATGCACCCAGTCCTCGGCGAGGATCTGGTCCAGAAGGTTCGCATCGTTCGTGTTGAAGGTCTCGTAGAAGATGCGGATCTTTTCCTTGTAGTTGTCCTGCGCTACCGCCACTCCGGCGAAGAGCGTCATGGTGGCGGCTGCGGTGGCCAGGGCCAGGGTGGCGCGGCGGGTGATGGACATTGTGTTCTCCTTCTCTCTTTTTGGGTGAGACCTCCGGATCGGCGCCGCGCCTCCTGCGCGGCCCGGCGGGGCCGTTCTGCTTCGATTTCTGGTTCGGATCCGGGCCGCTTGCGATTTGGTCTGCTGCAACCCGATGTGAAGAAGCTAGATGTTAATCGGCAGGAGATCATCCGGCACTTCATTGATCCAGTCTTTCCCACCGGGAGATGATTGCTGTCGTCTCCCGGGAGCGGTCACAGACCGCCCAGCGGTCCTCCGAAGCCTTCGGCGCCTGCAAGGAAGTCGAGAATGCTGCGGGTCTTGGCCGGCAGATAGCTGCGGGCGGGGTAGATCGCCGACAAGGCGACAGTTGGCGGGGGCAAGTCGGGCAGCAATCGCACCAGCGCTCCCGTTGCCAGAGGCGCGCGAGCGACAGGGTGGGGCATGATGGCAACACCCATGCCTTCGAGGGCGGCCTGAAACAACACAGTCTCGTTGGCACTTTGCAGCACAGGATTCATGCGGACTTCAGGCGCGTTGGGGCCAAGCCCAAGGCGGACTCTGCCGCCCGTACTGATCGGGCTATAGGCGAGGAACGGTGCGCCGGTCAGATCGCCGAGAACTTGGGGCCTCCCGATCCGATCCAGAAGGCTGGGCGCAGCCACAATATGAAAAGCGATGTCGGTCAGCCGCCGGGTGATCAACCCCTCGTCCAGCGCCGGGCTGACCCGGAGCGCCAGGTCATATCCGTCCTCGACCAGGTTGACCTGCCGTCCGCTGAGGTCGAGGTCGAGCATCACCTCGGGATAACGCGCGCGATAGCTCGCCAGCACGCGCACAAAGCCGGGCTCTGCCAACCATACCGGAAGGCTGATCTTCAGTGTCCCGCGCGGATCTATGGTCGATTGCGCCAGCCGGGCGCCCGCTTCATCCAATCCGTCCAGCAGGGGGCGAACGGCAGCCAGATAGATCGCCCCCGCCTCGGTCAGGCTGACGCTGCGACTGGTCCGGTTCAGGAGACGGGCACCGACCTCGGACTCGATGTGCTGGACATGCTTGCTGGTCATTGCCGCGGATAGATCCAGCCGGTCGGCTACAGCAGCGAAGCTCTTTGCCTCCGCCACGGCAGCAAAGACCCGCAGGCTAAGAAGACTGTCCATGATTTCCTCCAGATGAACCACGCCGGGCTGGCTGCGCGGGCTGATCTTCCAGCAGGCAAGCAGAGCCAGCCGAAATTGCGCAGGGTTAGAGAATACCCCTGACGCTGCGGCTGATCATCAACCCAGGGGAAACGCTGTCTTCACCCCCTGACTCGTGATCGCGCGTGCGGGACGAGGTATCTCCCAAACACACAAGACCGCTGAATGCTCAGCCACTCGCATCAAAAGGACAGACCATGACCATGACCTCGACGGCCACCCCGGCTGCCGGCCGCAACTGGAACATTGCCCTCTGGGTAGGCCAGATCGCGCTTGCGGCACTCTATCTGATGGCCGCCTACATGAAGGGCATGATGCCCATCGCCGACCTGGCCGCCATGGGATTGGCCTGGGCGCCCGGTGCTCCCGAGTGGGTGGTGCGTGGCATAGCGTTCGTCGAATTTCTCGGCGCCGTGGGCGTGATCCTGCCCGCCGCGACCCGGATCATGCCGCAGCTGACCGTATGGGCCGCAGCGGGGCTTCTGGCGATCCAGGCTCTCGCAATCCCCTTCCACATGATCCGGGGTGAGTTCGGAGTGCTGGGGTTCAACCTGATCTACGTCGCGCTGGCGGTCTTTGTCCTGTGGGGTCGCGCCCGCAAGGCCCCGATCGCGCCCCGCGCCTGACCTTTCTGATCCGGAGACCGCCATGGACACCGAAGCCCTCGCCCTTGCCCGGCAACGTACGGCCGACGGACTTCCCGAACGGCTGACCTGGGGGCCGATGACCTTGTCGGTCACCAACCTTGACCGTGCGGAGGCGTTCTGGACCCAGGCCATGGGCTTCGTCCGCCGTTCCGAACATGGTCCGGGCGTGGCGCTAGGCACACCCGACCGGACGCTGGTGGTGCTCACTCCCGGCGCCACCAGCCCGGTCGCGCGTGGCCACGCCGGCATGTACCACGTGGCTTTCGGCATGCCCTCCCAGGCGGAATTCTCGCGTCGGATGCTGCGCTTCATCGAGCTCCGCCTCCCCTTTTCGCCTGTCGATCACCTGATGTCCAAGGCGCTCTACCTGTCAGACCCGGATGGGCATGGCATCGAGATCGCCTGGGAGACGCCCGCGCGTTTTGGTCGGTTCGGCAATGACGGCGGCCGGTTCGCCATGTTCGATGCGCAGGGTCGCATCCATAGCGGACGCGAGCGCCTTGATGTTGCCGCCGAACTCGCGCGGGCAGACGGTACCGAACCCGCGCTGCCCCTGCATCGGGATGCAACGGTCGCGCATCTGCACTTGCATGTACCCGCCCTCGAGTCGTCCGTGACCTGGTTCGAGAGGCTGGGTTTCGCCCGCAACCTGTTTCTGCACGACTTCGGCATGGCCGACATGGGCGCAGGGGCGCCCTACACGCACCGGCTGGCAATGAATCTCTGGGCCGGACCCGGGGCGCGGCCCGCACCGACCAACTCGGCGCGCCTGCTGTCCTATCGGCTGGAGACGACCGACAGCGCCACCTTTGGGGCCGCTAGGGCGCACCTGACAGAGGATCTGGCGACCGGAACGCTGACCGGAACCGATCCTGCTGGCGTCACCCTGACCTTGGCCTTGAGCGCAGCACAAGCCCGCAAGGAGGAAGCGGCATGACCCCGCTTACCTCCATGGCAGCAGTCGCTATCGGTCTCACGCCAAGCCCTTTGGCGGAATCGGGCGGATCGGGCGGCACTGCCCGTGTACTCGACCGGCAATTGTACCTTCGCACCCTCACTTCCACCGCCTGTTAGCCAATCTCTTTCCTCGAACCGGAGCTCCTGCCATGACTACTACGTCCGCTGCCTACCGCCCCGCACAGATCTGGCTGCACTGGATCGTCGTCGTCGGCGTGATCATCCAGATCGGTTTCCACGATGCCATCGTCGCCGTACTCGATGCGCGTGACGCAGGTCAGGCACCCGCCGCCTCTGACATGACATCAGCGTGGGTTCATGTTGGCGTGGGCAGCGTGATCCTGCTGGCCGTGATTGCCCGGTTGTATCTGCGCTGGCGCCACGGCGTACCGGGCCACGCACCCGGCACTTCGGCGCTGCAGGGGCGCCTTGCCGACGTGATGCATCTCGCCCTCTACGGCCTCCTGCTCGCAATGGTGGTGACTGGCATGCTGACCTGGAACGGGATCGCGCCACTGGGTGGCGTCCATTTCGGCATCAATATCGCGCTGTTCTTCGCGGCCCTCGCCCATGCAGCGGCCGCCGTCTTCAATCAGTTTGTCCGCAAGGATGGGACGCTGGCGCGGATGCTTCCCGCGC
>CAYPYV010000054.1:0-17936 GCA_964414845.1 uncultured Devosia sp.
GAGCGCGCGTTTGCCGAGACCGCTCTTTAGCATCGAGTCGGCCGTGCCAATGGCATAGACGAAGCCCGAACACACCGCCTGGATATCGAATGCGAAGCCGTGATGCATGCCCAGCTTCTGCTGCACGACGGCGGCGGTGGCCGGGAATGTCATGTCAGGCGTCGTCGTCGCAACGACGATCAGGTCGATATCGGCAATCTCGATACCGGCATTCTCCATCGCCTTGCGGCCCGCGGCCGCTGCCAGATCCGAGGTGTTCTCGCCTTCCGCCGCAATATGCCGCTGCCGGATACCGGTGCGCTGCTGAATCCATTCGTCGGAGGTATCGACGATCTTGCTCAGGTCGTCGTTGGTCATCACCTTTGCAGGAAGGTAAGCGCCTACGCTGCGGATGAAAGTCTTCTTGTCGCTCACGCGGGTCGAGCCTCGGGTTCTGCGGCCGGAGCGACGGGCGGTACGTTCCCGAGAGTCGGAAAGCGCCGCATGCCCTCGGCAATCTTGTCCATGATGCGATTCCTGGCCATTTCGTAGCCAAGGCCCAGGGCGCCCTTGAAGCCGACCTCGTCGGTGCCACCATGCGACTTGATCACCACGCCGTTGAGGCCGAGGAATACGCCGCCATTGATGTTGCGCGGATCGAGCTTGCGCTTGAGTGCCTGCAAGGCCTGGGTCGCGATCGCCGCGCCGACCATCGAAACGATATCGGCCTTGAGCGCCTCGCGGATATAGGTGCCGACCTGGCGCGCGGTGCCCTCGGCGGTCTTCAGGGCGATATTGCCGGCAAAGCCCTCGGTGACGACCACGTCAACCGTGCCCTTGCCGATATCATCGCCCTCGACGAAGCCGTGGTAGGTAAAGCCGGAGCCCGATGCCTGCTGCAGGATGCGCGCGGCTTCCTTCACCTCATCACGGCCCTTCACCTCCTCGGTGCCAACGTTCAGCAGGCCCACGGTCGGCAGTTCCTGATCGAACAGGGCGCGCGCCAGCGCAGCACCCAGAATCGAGAAGTCCGTCAGCTGCTTTGCGTCGCCGCCAACCGTCGCGCCCACGTCCAGCACCACGATATCGGTGCGCAGCGTTGGCCAGATGGCAGCGATGCCGGGTCGGGAAATGCCCTCGATGGGCCTGAGGCAGAAGGTGGCCATGGCCATCAGCGCGCCGGTATTCCCGCCCGAGATGGCAAAGTCCGCCTCGCCATCCTTCACCGATTGCAGCGCCGCCCACATGGAGGAATTGCCACGCCCCTTGCGCAGGGCGTTCGACGGCTTGTCGTCCATGGCGATGACATTGTCGCAATGCACCACGCGCGAGATCGGGCCCAATTCCGGGAACTCGGCGACGAGCGGCTCAACCTCGGGGGCCCGCCCATGAAAGATGAAACTGACGTTGCGGCGCTCGCGCCAGAACAGCCGCGCGCCTTCCACCGCCACGCGCGGCCCCTTGTCGCCACCCATGGCATCTACAGAGATACGGATCGACTCGCTCATGTCCCGCCGCTTCCAGCGTTGCCCCCAGCCGGGGTTGGCGCCAACATACTCATTCGCCAAGGGCAAACAAGTAGATGGCGCCGTTGCTCCCGGACCGGCCGGGCCACCGCAGTGCTATTTCTTGTCGCCCTTCAGCACCTTGAGTGCGGCGAAAGGACGGTCGTCCGGGTCGTCAGGATCGGGTTCGGCGGGAATTTCTTCGCCATCGAGGCGCGGATAGGGGTCAATGGCAAGCGACAGCGTCTCGATGATCAGGTCGCTGAGGTCGGCCTCGTTGCCGTCGAAATGGTCCGGGATATCCTCGCCATCGGGGTCGACAAAGACGTCGGTATCGGCGTCGTCGGCGAAATCCTTTTCGGCGCCTGGCAGGAATACTCGATCCACAGGCTCGGCGATCTTCTGGCGTACCGGCTCCAGCGACACCACGCTTGGCTGTGTAATTTCAGCTTCGAGCCGCCCGGACACCCGCATGCCGCCCTTGAAGCGGACCGCATGCAGCACGACCGAAAGGCGCTCGACCGTTGTGATTTCAAGGAACCCGGCGATTGCAGCGCGGGTCTCGTCATCGACCGTGAGCGCAAGGTCCCTGCCATTGGTGGGCATGGAATCGAGCCGGATGCCGGCGTCGTGGATGCGGATCCGGCTGCTCATCACGCCTGCTCGCCGTTGAGCGTTCCGGCCCACTCGATCTCTGCCGCCATGAGCGACTCGATCCTCTGGGTCGAAAGATGCTGCGATTGCCGCTCAAGATAGCGCGCGAGTTCGGACGTCGGCTGACCCGGATTCTCCGCGAACAGGTTGCGGGCGATCACGGCCTCAAGTTCCTTCTGGTCACCGGCATCAAGGGCATCATTGACCTTGCCGAGCAGACCGTAGAACACGTTTCCCATGCCCTGGATCTTCTTTGGAACACCGAGATCGGACACTCCCATCTCGCGCAGCGATCGGTCCATGTCCTTGAAAAACAGGTCGAATAGGGCCTGCGCGAACTGTTCTGGTCCCTTCCCGCTGCGCCTCAGGCGACGAAAGAACAGGCCCATATGCAGCGTGATCATGTCGAAACGGCCGGTGACCGTATCCGGCACGCCCCATTCCGCATAGAACACCGGTTGCCGGGATTGCGCCACAATGGCTCGGTAGACGGCGTGCACTGCGTCGTTTGCCGGATTTTTTCTGAACAAGTTCAATATCATCGCCGATGCTCCGGCAAGAAATACGGGGAACAGGCCGATTTGGACTGGTTTGGGCTTAGGGGCCAAGCCAGCTTGCCAGAGCATGGAATTGGCAGCTAAACAGTCCGGCGGCCGACGGGTCGGGTTCTATTCGCAAGCCATCGGGAAAGTCAAATTGAGGCACTCACAGAAACTCCGTTACGCCTTCCCGGTCGCCACCGCTATCGTGGTCGCGCTGACACTTTCGGCCTGTACCAGCGGGCTTTCAGTCGTCGAGAGCCGCTCGCGCGGGTATGACCTCAGCGAGGACGCTGTCCGGCAGGTCCGCGTCGGGCAGAGCGCCGCGCTCGTCACTGCCGTGTTGGGCTCCCCGCAGGTTACCAACGCCTTCGCTGCCGAAAGCGCCTGGTACTATATCGGCGAAAAGGTTCAGCAGACGGCGTTTGGCATGGAGCTCAACAAGGAGCGTACCGTGCTGGTCGTTTATTTCGACAAGAACAACCGCGTAAAGGACACCGAGCGCCTGAGCGTCAAGGACGGCAAGGCCATCACGATCGAGAGCCGTCGGACCCCGTCCTACGGTGAAGACCGCTCATTCATCGATTCGCTGATCTCTTCGATCTGACGGCGGAGTCTCCCGAAAAACATCACGCCCCGCAGCACATGCGGGGCGTTTGCATTTGGGCGGCTCTGTGAAGGCGCGGGGTGCGCGCCACAGCCCTATTTCTGCTTGATGGTCTGCTCGTTCTCGCGCCCGGCATTGCGTGCGACACTATCGAGCACGCCATTCACCATGCGGGTCACGTCCTCGTCGAAGAAGGCCTTTGCCACGTCGACATATTCGGTGATGACCACGCGGGCGGGGATATCCTTGCGGCGAACCAGCTCAAAGGTAGCGGCACGAAGGATAGCGCGAAGCGTCGCGTCGATGCGCGACATCGGCCAATCGTCACGCAGCGATGCATCGATCGCGGGGTCGATTTCGAGCTGCGCCCGGATCACGCCCGAAACGATCTGCTTGAAGAAATCGGCATCGGCGGGGAGGTACTCGTCGCCTTCCACCTCACGCGTCTTGTGGATGGCGGCAAACTGGCTGAGCGTATCTTCCAGCGACTGACGGCCGACATCCATCTGGTAGAGCGCCTGCACTGCCGCGAGCCGCGCCGCGCCACGCTGATTGGCGGGGCGGATCGGGGTAGCGTCACGGGCGGTCGGGTTGGCCATGTCTTCTCTCAAGTCGGGTCATTCGCCCGGGGCTAGGCACACGTCTTCGGACAATGTGAACCGAGTCGGGTCGTGTTGGATCGCGCTGCGATAGCGGAAAGCGGTGTCGGGCTGTCCGGAAACGCGCTGAGTGGTGCGCCCAATTAGCGAAGCTCGGCGTCATACGCAACGGCGCTCACCGAAAAGCTCCGCTGCGCCGGCGTCAGTCCTCGTTGTCGTGCTTGCTGAGAGGCATGCCCTCTGCCAGCTCCGTAAGGAAGCTGCGGAAGTCGTCGGCCGCCGAAAAATTGCGATACACGGAGGCGAAGCGTACGAACGCGACGTCATCGAGTTCCTTGAGGCCCTCCATGACAAAAGCGCCGATCTGCTCGGAGCTGATCTCGTTTTCGCCCAGGCTTTCGAGCTGCCGCACCACGCCCGACAGCATGCGCTCGACCCGCTCTTGCGCCACGTCGCGCTTCCTGAGTGCCGTGTTGACCGATCGGGCGAGCTTGTCGCGGTCAAAGGGCACTTTGCGGCCAGACTTCTTCACCACGGTCAATTCGCGCAGCTGCACGCGCTCGAAAGTCGTGAAGCGGCCACCGCAGCTGGGGCAGATGCGGCGACGGCGGATCGAGTTCGAATCCTCGGTGGGCCGGCTGTCCTTCACCTGCGTGTCGTCATTGCCGCAATAGGGGCAGCGCATGGATCAAGTCTCCGGTCGGCTCATTCGATCTAGTGGTTCGACAGGCTCACCATGAGGTCGAATGAGCCTATGCTTCGTCCGCCATTGGCCCTCACCCTGAGCCTGTCGAAGGGCGAGGGCCGGAAACCGGCCCCTGCCCTGTTACGTCAGTTCGCGTAGATCGGGAAGCGCGCGGTCAGCGCCTTCACCTTGTCACGCACCCGCGCCTCGACGACGGCATTGCCCTCGTCCGAGTTCGCCTCGCGCAGGCCATCGAGAACCTCGACGATCAGATTGCCGATCTCGCGGAACTCCGCCTCCCCGAAGCCGCGGGTCGTGCCGGCCGGCGTGCCGAGGCGCACGCCCGAGGTAACGAACGGCTTCTCCGGGTCGAACGGGATGCCGTTCTTGTTGCAGGTGATGTAGGCGCGGCCCAGCGCCTGCTCGGCGCGCTTGCCGGTAGCGTTCTTCTTGCGCAGGTCGACCAGCATCAGGTGATTGTCGGTCCCGCCCGAAACGACGTCGAGCCCCTGCTCCTTCAGTGTAGCGGCGAGAGTGCGTGCATTGGCCACCACCTGACGCGCATAGGCCTTGAACTCGGGCTGGAGCGCTTCCTTGAAGGCCACGGCCTTGGCCGCGATCACGTGCATCAGCGGCCCGCCCTGCAGGCCGGGGAACACCGCCGAGTTGATCTTCTTGGCGATATCCTCGTCGTTGGAGAGGATCATGCCGCCGCGCGGCCCGCGCAGGCTCTTGTGGGTGGTCGTGGTCACCACATGTGCATGCGGAATCGGCGACGGGTGCGCGCCACCCGCCACCAGCCCGGCGATATGGGCCATGTCGACCATCAGGTAGGCGCCGACTTCATCGGCGATCTCGCGGAAGCGCGCCCAGTCCCAGACGCGGGAATAGGCCGTGCCACCTGCGACAATCAGCTTCGGCTTGTGCTCGCGGGCCTTCTTGGCCACGTCGTCCATGTCGAGCAGGTTGTCTTCCTGCCGCACGCCATAGGAAACGACGTTGAACCACTTGCCGCTCATGTTGACGGGCGACCCATGCGTCAGGTGCCCGCCCGAGTTGAGGTCGAGCCCCATGAAGGTGTCGCCGGGCGAGAGCAGCGCAAGGAAGACCGCCTGGTTCATCTGGCTGCCGGAATTGGGCTGCACATTGGCGAAGTTGGCGCCGAACAGTTGCTTGGCCCGCTCGATCGCCAGCGTCTCGGCAATATCCACGTACTGGCAGCCGCCATAGTAGCGCTTGCCCGGATAGCCCTCGGCATATTTGTTGGTCATGATCGAGCCCTGCGCCTCGAGCACGGCGCGCGACACGATGTTCTCCGATGCGATGAGTTCGATCTCATGCTGCTGGCGGCCATGCTCCAGGCGGATCGCTTCGGCGATTTCGGGATCGGTCTCGATCAGGGTGTTGGTGAAGAAACGGGGAAACAGCGGAAGGTTCGCGGCGGCGCTCATGGGCAGCTCCCGGAAGTGAAGAATTGGCGGTCATGCGGGTTGGCGAGCGTGTAGCACGGCAAAACGCGGATTTCCAAGCTGGCGGCAGCCAGCTGCGGCAATGTGATTGATCTGGGCATGCGGGCTCCCTGAACGGTTCAAGCGGGTGCCCAGGCGAGCGGCAGGTGTGGTTCGCGTTCCCCGATGGTGTCCCATCTGATCTCGCCAGTCGCGCGAACTTGCCAAGTATCGCAGAAAGACGCCGCTTATGGAAGGCCATCGCCGCGCAAGCCCGTCACCATCGGTGGCGCCTCGCGTTGATTGAACACCGCCGCTCAAGATGTGACGGCGCTGCACCAGTGCATGAATCGGACAACTGGTCCGCCTGTGTTGATCGGTGCGAGGCGCGCGACCGCTCCGATGACGCAAGGTCGGGTAGCCTCTTCGGCCACGAACGGTCCTGTCACCGCTACAATCCCAGGTCCCGCCCGATTGACAGGCGGCAAAGCGCATGCCGCAAGGCGCGCCCTGTTTCTTTGTGTTCCGCGGTTCCGCTTTCAACTTGCCCGGGGCCGGTATAGTGCAGATCGTGATTCGCATGACGACCGGTGCCCATGGCTGACGATTCCGACATCACTCCGCCCGACGAGAACCGCGAGGTCGTGGACCTGCGCGAGGCACTCGAGGAGCGGTACCTCTCCTATGCGCTCTCCACCATCACCCAACGCGCCCTGCCCGACGCGCGCGACGGGCTGAAACCCGTGCACCGTCGCATCCTGCATGGCATGCGACTGCTCCGGCTCGATCCTGACGGCGCGTACAAGAAGTCTGCCAAGGTGGTCGGCGACGTGATGGGTTCGTTCCATCCGCATGGCGACCAGTCCATCTATGACGCGCTGGTGCGGCTCGCGCAGGATTTTTCCATGCGCTACCCGCTCGCCGACGGCCAGGGTAATTTCGGCAATATCGATGGCGATGGCGCGGCGGCCATGCGCTATACCGAAACCCGCATGACCGACGTTGCGCTCCGGCTCCTCGAGGGCATCACCGAGGACGCAGTCGACTTCAAGCCGAACTATGATGGCTCGACCGAGGAACCGGTCGTGCTGCCCTCGAACTTTCCTAACCTGCTCGCCAATGGTTCGCAGGGAATTGCGGTGGGCATGGCGACGTCGGTCCCCCCGCACAATGTCGCCGAGCTCTGCGACGCGGCACTGCACCTCATCATGCATCCGCAGGCGACGTCGACTGACCTGACCCAGTTCGTCCCCGGCCCGGATTTCCCGACCGGCGGGCTGATCGTCGACGATCCCGCCTCCATCGCCACCGCATACGAGACGGGTCGCGGCTCGTTCCGTGTCCGTGCGCGCTGGGTCCGTGAAGACAAGGGACGCGGCGTCTATCAGATCGTCGTGACCGAAATTCCCTACGGCGTGCAGAAATCGCGGCTCGTTGAAAAGATCGCCGAACTGCTGCTCGCCAAGAAGCTGCCGCTGCTCAAGGACATTCGCGACGAAAGCGCCGACGACATCCGGCTCGTCATCGAGCCGCGCGCCGGAACGGTGGACCCGGCGATCCTCATGGAACAGCTGTTCAAGCTCTCGGAGCTCGAGCAGCGCATTCCGCTCAACATGAACCTCCTCGACAAGGGAGTCGTGCCCAAGGTCATGAGCCTCAAGCAGGCTCTCGTCGCCTGGCTCGAGCACCGCAAGGATGTGCTGATCCGCAGGGCGCGCTATCGCCTCGGCGAAATCGCCCGCCGTCTCGAAGTGCTCGACGGCTACATCATCGCCTATCTCAATCTCGACGAGGTGATCCGCATCATCCGCGAGGAAGATGACGCGAAGGCCTCGCTGATGGCCGCCTTCAGCCTCACCGACAACCAGGCCGAAGCCATCCTCAACATGCGGCTGCGATCGCTCCGGAAGCTCGAGGAAATCGAGCTGAGGCAGGAGCATAAGCAGCTCAGCGAGGAAAAGGGCCATCTCGAGGCCCTGCTCGCATCGGAACGCAAGCAGTGGGGCGAGATCACCCGTCAGATCGGCGAATTGAAAAAGGCCTATCCGAAATTCGCGAAGGATGGCGAGACGCGACATCCCAAATGGGGCCGCAAGACCGATTTCGCGGCGCCCAACGAGGTGAACCTCGACGACGTCGCCACAGCCATGATCGAGCGCGAGCCGATCACGGTGATCCTCTCCGAGAAGGGCTGGATTCGCGCCATCAAGGGCCACACGAGCGAGATCGACGAAAAGGGCTTCAAGACCGGTGACCGGCTGAAGCTCTTCGTGCACGCCCAGACGACCGACAAGCTGCTGCTGCTCACCACCGGTGGCAAGGTCTTCACGCTGGCAGGCGACAGGCTGCCCGGCGGCCGTAGCCAGGGCGAGCCGGTGCGGCTGATGGCCGATATGGAGGAAAGCCAGGAGGTCATCGACGTCTTCGTCTATCGGCCTGGCAGGAAGCGGCTTGTCGCGTCGCGGAAAGGTGACGGCTTCGTCATCGCCGAGGATGAACTCATCGCCAATACCCGGAAGGGCAAGCAGGTTCTGAACGTCGCCGATGGCGAGGAGGCGAAGCTCATCGTGCCTGCCGACGGCGACATGGTCGCCGTGGTGGGCGAAAACCGCAAGCTGCTGGTGTTCCCGCTGGCACAGGTCGTCGAGATGTCACGCGGCAAGGGTGTCAGGCTCCAGCGCTACAAGGATGGTGGGCTCAGCGACTTGAAGGTCTTCGGCAAGGATGCGGGCCTCACATGGAGCGATTCGTCCGGTCGCAGCTTCACCCGTTCGATGACCGAGCTCACTGAATGGATCGGCGATCGCGCGACAGCTGGCCGCCAGGTGCCGACCGGCTTCCCCCGCAATAACCGCTTCGTCGGATAAGGAAATGCCCGAGTGAAGATCAGCGAAGCCGATATCCTCATCCTTCCCGGTCTCGGCAATTCGGGGCCGGGCCACTGGCAGCGGCGTTGGGCCGAGAAGATCTCGACCGGAAGGCTTGTCGAGCAGGACGAATGGGACCGCCCGGTGCGTGCCGAATGGGTGGCAACCATTGCAGCAGCCGTTGCCGAGGCAGGGCGGCCAGTTGTTCTGGTCGCGCATTCACTCGCGGTGCTCGCCGTCGCCTTCGCCGCACCGGCGCTGCCCAAGGGCAAGGTGGCCGGTGCCTTCCTCGTTTCCCCGCCAGATTTCGAAAATGTCGCAATCCCAGACGGAGTCACTGGGTTTGACAACGTCCCGTTCGACCTACTGCCCTTTCCGTCGCTGCTGGTCGCTTCGACCAATGACGACTTCGTTACCGCCGAGCGGGCCGCGGATTTTGCTGCTGCCTGGGGCTCCGAGCTGCACCTCGCGCAGAATGCCGGCCACATCAATGTCGCGTCCGGGCACGGCCCCTGGCCCGAGGGCCTGCTGATGTTCACCCGCCTCATGCAGCGGATCTAGAAAGCCATCAGAGGGTGTTTGGCTAGCGAACTGGCTCGGCGGTGACGGCTCGGCAAGTGAATCGCGCATTGGGCGGCGACTTGTCCGTCGCTCTTCTGCTTGCGTTCCGTAAGCCTTTTCACGCCGCCGTGAGGGTCGGGGAAGCCATGCTCCCGCCGCCGAACTGGCGCCGCATCGCGGCTATGGCTTTGCCCTTGCTCCGTCGAACCATTGCCGTTTTCGGGCTGATTGCGGCGGCACGTCGCATTACGAAGATTATGTTTCCATAACTCGACTTCAGCAGAGAAACCAATAACTTAGCACATACGAACTGGGTGGCGCCGGCAGGTGGTTGATCCCTGAATAGCCCCTGCGACCCGACGCAGCCGGTCAGTTCGGCAAAGGGCTGGCCCCAATAGAGGGCGGCCCGACAAGAGGACTAAAATGCGTAACTTTGCTCTTCCCCTCGTGCTCGTCGCTGCGCTCTCGGCTTCGTCGCTGGCATTCGCGGCAACGCCCTCTACGGTTGAAGGCACCATCAAGGCCATCGACGCCAAGGCGGACACGATCACCCTCGACAACGGCGTGATCTACCATCTCGCCAAGACGATCAAGATCGCGGAGTTCAAGGTCGGCGAGAAGGTGAAGATTACCTTCGAAAAGATGGGCACAGATCTCGACGCGTCGGCCGTCGTCGCCCAGTAAGCAGCAGGCACGTAAAGGAAAGGGCGGCCTCCGCATGGGAGGCCGCCTTTCGCATGGCCTAAAGGCCTGTGCTCAGCCTTCGGTCAGCAATTGCTGGCGCGCAACAGTCACCAGTTCGGCCATCTTTGCCCGGATGGTGGCGTCATCCACCGCCACGCCGCGCGCCTTGAAGTCGCCGGCCACCTTGCGGAACACGTCCTCGTCGCCGGCTTCCTGGAAGTCCGCAGCGACCACTTCACCGGCATAGGCCTGCGCCGCATCTCCGGTGAGCCCGGCCTTCTCGGCCGCCCACAGGCCCAGCAGCTTGTTCCGGCGCGCCTCGGCGCGGAACTTCAGCTCCGAATCGTGCGCGAATCTGGCTTCCTCGCTCTTCTGGCGGTCGTCGAATCCCGGCATGTCGGATGGTCCTCCTCGTTTGGCCGCGCCCCCTTGGCGCATCGCCTCGTCCAACTGCCAGATAAGGTTGAGCTCTCGCCATTTCAACGGCACGACGACGAGACAAACTGGGAGTTGACCTGAGTGGCGTTTACCCTGCCCCGGGCAAAAAAGCTTGCACTCGGCTGGCAAACTGGCGCATGAGAGCCCCAATCCTCCACATACCTACCTGAGCAGGGCTACATGAACCGTCGGCGCAAGATCTATGACGGCAAGGCGAAGACCCTTTTCGAGGGTCCCGAACCCGGTACGCTGATCCAGTACTTCAAGGATGATGCGACAGCAGGCAACGGCGCCAAGCACGAGATCATCGATGGCAAGGGCGTGCTGAACAACCGTATCTCGGAATTCGTGTTTTCGAAGCTCAACGGCCTTGGCATTCCCACGCATTTCATCCGTCGCCTCAACATGCGCGAGCAGTTGATCAAGGAAGTCGAGATCATCCCCCTCGAGGTTGTGGTCCGCAACGTAGCCGCCGGCTCGCTCACCAAGCGCCTCGGCCTCGAGCCCGGCACACAGTTGCCGCGCTCGATCATCGAGTTCTACTACAAGGATGACGCGCTCGGCGATCCGATGGTCTCCGAAGAGCACATCACCGCCTTCGGCTGGGCCACCCCGCAGGAACTCGACGACATCATGGCGCTTGCCATCCGCGTCAACGACTTCCTCACCGGGCTCTTCATGGGCGTCGGCATCCAGCTCGTCGATTTCAAGATCGAATGCGGTCGCCTTTATGAAGGCGACATGATGCGAATCATCCTCGCCGACGAGATCAGCCCCGACAATTGCCGGCTGTGGGACATCAAGACCCGCAACAAGCTCGACAAGGATCGCTTCCGCGAGAACCTCGGCGGGCTCGTCGACGCCTATCGCGAAGTCGCACAGCGGCTCGGTATTCTGGTGGAAAACGACAATGCGTTGACCACCGGTCCGCGACTCGTGCAATGACCCGCTCGCGGCGGTCCCATCCAGGGGCGATGCCGCGAATAGGCCACTCGTTTTCGTAGCAAGAGCTGGACACCCCGATGAAGGCGCGCGTCACCGTCACCCTCAAAGCCGGCGTTCTCGACCCACAGGGTCAGGCCATCCAGGGTTCTCTCAAGAGCCTCGGGTTCGACGGCGTTGGCGGGGTGCGGCAAGGCAAGGTCTTTGACCTCGTGCTTGCTGGGTCCGATTTGTCACAGGCCGAAGCCGATGTGCGTGCCATGTGCGACAAGCTGCTGGCCAACACCGTCATCGAAAACTACACGATCGAAATCACGCCTTAACGCTGTACCGCTATTGTCGCTGCCGCCGGCGTTGTTGCGGCTTGTTCCAGTAAGAACCATCCTCAGATGATCAAGACCTTCTCCCTCTCCGTCGCCTTCTTCCTCGCGCTCGGCCTGCTGTTTGCGGCATACGCGTCGGTACCCGTCTGATCCCGGCCCTGTCGTTGTTGCGCCACAATTGTGGCCCGACAGGTGTTCGTTAAGCGTAAGCCCTGCATTTCTTGCACAGCAGCTACGCGCAGACACTCAAACGGCGTCATTAACCAGCCGTATTCAGACTTCATTCACGGGGCGAGGCGCAATCAGGTCATGCGGTTCCGCAGTGTTCTGCACCTGACCATCCGCACATCACCCCCAACGCGTCCGGGATCGGCCCGGGCGTGAAAGACGTATCAAAAATGCTCAAGACCTTTTCGATCTCCGCCTTCTGCTTCTTCGCCTTCGGGCTGATGCTCGCGACAAGCGCGGGCACTTTCGTCTGATCGGCAGTCCGCGTTCCGGGTTTTTAGACACGCCCGTTAAGCTTTCCGCTTAAGCCTCTTTCGAACTTCCTCTCGCGACCCAGGCAGCCGCCGCGCTAGATGGCCGGCACGACGCGTTCTTGTCGCCGCCCGAGGTTTGAAATGGCCACAAATGCATCTCGTCTCGACTGGGTCGATGCCGCCAAGGGAATCTCCATCATTCTCGTGGTGATGATGCATTCCGCCTATGGCGTGGGTGAGGACCTCAACGGCACAGGCGTGCTCCACTACATCATCGGGTGGGCGACGCCGTTCCGCATGCCGGAATTCTTCCTGATTTCCGGCCTGTTCATGGCGCAGGTCGTCGGGCGCCCGTGGCGACTCTTCGCCGATCGCCGCGCCGTGCACTACCTCTATTTCTACTTCCTCTGGGTCATCCTGCAGGTGCTGTTCAAGGTTGGCCTCGGCACCGGCGACGTCGGCGAGGCCGTGAGCCAGATTCTCTGGTCGGTCGTCGACCCCTATGGCGTGCTTTGGTTCATCTACATGCTGGCCATCTATGCATGCGCCACCAAGCTCCTGCATGACCTCAAGGTGCCTCATTGGGCAGCCCTTGGTGGTGGCGCGGCGCTGATGATGTTCATGCCCAAGACCGGCATCTACACGCTCGATCACTTCGCCGCCTATGCCGTGTATTTCTATGCCGGCTATGCGGGGGCGCAGCTCGTCTTCCGCATTGTCGACAAGGCAACGGCAAACATCCCGGCAGCCATCGGCTTCATCGTGCTCTTCGCCGTGCTTGATGCTGTGCTGGTCTTTGGCGGCGGCAGCGAACTTCACCCGCGCGGGCTGACCATGGGCTACGCCGCATTCCCACCGCTGCATCTCGCCCTCGGGTTCGGTGGATCGCTTCTCGTCTGCATTCTGGCGGCCCTGCTGATCCGGCTACCCTTCATGGGTTGGCTGCGCTGGCTCGGGCAGCACTCCATCGTCGTCTATCTCAGCTTCTCCATCCCCATGGCCGCGAGCCGTGAATTGCTGCTCAGGACCGGCCTTGTCACGGATGTCAGCACCTTCAGCGTGCTGGTGATGGGTGTGGCCACAGTCGCGCCGCTGGTACTCTACTGGCTTATCCGGAAGACGGGCTGGGGCCGCTTCCTGTTCGAGCGGCCAAGCTGGGCGCATATCCCCGGCACGCCGGGCAGCCGCTCCCATGCGCGCGGCTCGGCCACTACCGCGCCAGCCGAGTAATACCGTCCAGCAAGAGTGCGACGCCGCGAAGATAGGCGTCGCGCAGCGAAAATCCTGCCGGATCGATGAGATAGAGCAGATTGGCGCCCTCCATCTGGGCAATCACCGCCAGCGCTGCACCATGAGCATCTTCGGTAACGAACTCGCCCTCGAGGACGCCCTCCGCGATAAGGGCCGTCACCTGCTCCAGCACGCCCGAGTAGGCCGTGCGCACGATATCCCGCATGCCCGCATCGCGCGATGCCGTTGCCAGCAACTCGGCGGCTATTGCGGCGAATACCGCATTGCCCTCGATAGCCAGCGCCGACGTATGGCACCAGTCCAGCAAGGCCGTCCGGCAACTGGCGCCCTTTGCGCGTTCCGGTCCCGGAAAGGCCTCGAACAGGTTGCGGAGCAGCGCCAGCACCAGTTCGTCCTTGCTGCGGAAATACTTGAACACCAGCGCCTTGCTCAGTCCGGCGGCCTCGGCGATGTCAGCCACCGTCGCGTCACCCAGTCCCTTGGCCCCGAAGACCGCCGCGGCGGCATCGAGGATCTGCGGCATGCGCTGGGCGCTGACATCGGGCCTTGGACTCACCGGATCTCCTTGGAACGCAGCATGGCGTAGTAGGTCACGCCGTCTTGGACAAAGCTCTGCTCCTGTCGATAGCCGAGTCGGGCAAAGATCGTCAGGTTCTGCACTCGCGTCGTTTCAAGCCATACCGGCTCGCCGGCCCCGTGAAACACCTCGAACAGGTGCCGAGCCACGCCTCGCCCGCGCATGTCCGGGTCGACGGCAACGAACTCAACCAGAAGCGCACCGCCCGGCGGAAACCCCTTGGCCCGCTGTCTGTCGTGGCCAATCGTCCGCCAGGCAACCGCCGGCCCCAGTGTAAGGGTCACCCGCGCGAGCCAGCCAAGTTGCCGTCCGGCGCTGGCGCCCCGTGAATGGCTCCCCACCAGCACGCCGATCAGCCGGCCACCCTCGAACGCACCCAGCAGCCGACCTGGGGGTTCCGAAAGCATGCCGAGCGTCGCCGCAAACCATGGGCGGATGGCTCCCGGCAGCCCACCGCGCAGGATTGCGACCATCCCTGCATCATCGAGGAATGCCGTTGCCAGCAGGTCGAGCGCGGCATCCAGGTCAGCGGCATCGAGAGGACGGACGATCACCGCGCGTCTCGAGGCTGATGCGCGGAGAATGGCGCTTCCTTGACCAGATGCGCTACCAGCAGCTTCAGCAGCAGCAGCGGCAGGAACCAGTCCAGCGCCGATATCGCAAGCAGCGGCGCCTGTGCCCCCAGCAGGCCCAGCGCAGCGATTCCCATCGCCACCGGGCGCTGCAAATAGAGCGGCACCAGCACGATCACCGCCGCCCCCGCCATCAGGAAAGCATAGGCAACGGCGAAATAGAGCCAGCCGCCGCCTGGAAACACTGCCGCCACCGCAGCGATATGCACCCCATGCGCTGCAACGAACCGCAGGTGCGCCACCCTCCCGTGGCCAGGGCGGTGATACCAGCGCTTGGCCGCCGCTGTGGAATTGGTAACGAGCCCTCCCCCGAGATCGGCGGCAAGCACCACGGCGACCAGGACAGGCAGCCAACCCAGGGCGAAGCCGCCCTGAAGCCAGAACAATACCAGGCACCCCGCAGCGATCGCCGCGCCGAACCCCACCTGCACCCACTCTTCAGCCGATGTTGCGCCCGGCCCGACAAATCGGTCCCACGCACCCATCACGCCGCCACGCGGCGGGGGCGAATTCCACTCGATCTCGGACATCGCGCGCTCCATATAATAACTGTTCGGTCAGTTATTATTAGGCCTTGCCGATTGTCAAGTCGGCCGCGCAATGCGGACAGATCCGACGTGCCGCTCCGGGGTGTAGGCAACGCGCTTTGTGCTTGCCTTTTTGCCAAAGAATCCCGAAAAGGCACGCCTTCCACGTCGCTGAGAGGGTTGACCGATGAAGGCCGCCGTCGTCCTGTTCCCCGGGCTCAATCGCGACCGCGACATGATCGCGGCCCTGACCAAGATCACCGGGGAGGCCCCTGCCCTGATCTGGCACAAGGATGGCGAAATCCCCAAGGTCGACCTGATCGTCATTCCGGGCGGCTTCTCCTACGGCGACTATCTCCGCGCCGGCGCCATTGCCGCCCGCTCCCCACTGATGCAGCAGGTCCGCGAGCGCGCCGAAGCCGGCGTGCGCGTGCTTGGCGTCTGCAACGGCTTCCAGATTCTCACCGAAGCGCAGCTGCTTCCTGGCGCACTGATGCGCAACGCCTCGCTCCGCTTTGTGTGTCGCGAAGTGAAGCTCAAGGTGGTGAACGCCGCGACAGACTTCACCCGAGGCTATTCCGAGGGCCAGGTCATCCGCTGCCCGGTTGCCCATCATGACGGCAATTATTTCGTTGATGCCGAGACGCTGGCTGCAATCGAAGGCAACGGCCAGGTGGCCTTCCGCTATGCCGAAGGAACCAACCCCAACGGCTCCATCAACGACATCGCTGGCGTGCTCAATGCACAAAGGAACGTGCTCGGGCTGATGCCGCACCCTGAGAACCTCATCGAGGCAGCCCATGGCGGCACCGATGGCCGTGCGCTGTTCGAGGGGCTGACAAAGCTCGCAGCCTGAAGCCTGCATCTGGTCACGACAATCTGAACCGTCAGCTGAAGACTTGATCATGACAGTTGGGTGACACTAGGCTTTCGGCGCTTGCAGGAGTGCACGATGCCGTTTGCCTGGGTTACAGACGACGACACGATCGGGGCTGGATTCCTGCGCATTGCTCGCGAGCAGATCGACAAGGCGCTGGGTGCCGCGACTGCAGTGGAGAAGCTGCCGGCCCAGCGCATCCACGAGGTGCGCCGGCGTACCAAGAAGTTGCGGGGTCTGCTGCGGCTTGTGCGGCCCGACTTCGCGAGCTTCCGCTTTGAGGACCACGCGATACGGGACGTCGCTCGAGTGCTTGCCGATGCGCGCGATGAGCGCGTGTTGCGACAGGCGCTGGCCGATCTCTTCGGCAGGGCAGAGATCGCTGCGCCAACCCTGCCGCCCTCGCCTGAGACGCAAAGGCGCGAGGAACAGGCGCTGGCGGAAGCCGCCAGCATGCTTCGCGCCATCGCCCAGCGGATCAGCGAATGGCCCGTCGGCTCGATTGACCCCCGCACGCTGCGCAAGGGCCTTGCCGCCATTTACCGCAAGGGCCGCAGAATGCGGCCTCTGGCCCTGGCCACACGCGACGCCGACGATCTGCACGAGTGGCGCAAGCTGGTGAAGTACCATGCCACCCATCTCGATCTCCTTGCTACGGCTCCCGCGGTCGAGGCACGGCAGAAGGAGGCAGCCAGCCTCGGCACCTTGCTCGGCACCCATCACGACCTCGCCCTGCTCAGCGAGCGCCTTACCCATGAGCCCGAGCAATTTGGTCGCGACTTCGACCGGGACGGCATAGGCTTCGTGCTGAACCGCCGACGGATCGAAACCGAAGCTGCCATCGCAGCGCTGTCCGAGCAGGTCTATGGCGAGCGGACCAAGCGTCTGGTTCAGCTTGTCTCCGAAGCGGAAAGCCCGGCCGAGGTACATTGATGGGCGTCGAGATCGAGCGGAAATTCCTCGTCGTGGGGGATGGCTGGCAGCGGCACGTGGTGCAGTCCGGTGCCATCGTGCAGGGCTATCTCACCGAAGGCGGCAGCGTGACGCTACGGGTCCGCATCATCGAGGACCAGATTGCACTCATCACCATCAAGGGTGAGCGGCAGGGCCTCAGCCGGCCTGAATTCGAGTACGACATCCCCATGGACGATGCGCGCGAGATGCTGGCACTGGCAGATGGCGCCTTGGTCAGCAAGCGGCGGTATCTTCTCGACCTCAAGGGCGGCGAGTGGATTGTCGACGTGTTCGAGGGCGCGCATCGGGGGCTTGTGCTTGCCGAGGTCGAGATCGAGAGCGAGGATGCCGTGCTCGACCTGCCGGATTGGCTCGGCGCCGAGGTCACCGAAGACCCGCGCTACAACAATTCCACCCTTGCGGCCGAAGCACGCCAGCAAAACCCGCGCTAAGGGCTTTACCGCGCCACATTGTGCGCTATAGCGGGTGCCAAGCCCCAACAGCGCCGGATTCCCTTCGATGACGTTCGACAACCATCCCGCCATCACGCCGCAACTGGTTGCCGACCACGGGTTGAAGCCCGACGAATACGACAAGATCATCCAGCTGATCGGCCGCACGCCGACCTATACCGAGCTTGGGATCTTCTCGGCCATGTGGAACGAGCACTGCTCCTACAAGAGCTCGAAGAAGTGGCTGAAGACGCTGCCCACCACCGGTCCGCGCGTCATCCAGGGCCCGGGCGAGAATGCCGGCGTCGTCGATATCGGCGACGGCCAGGCGGTGGTCTTCAAGATGGAGAGCC